>NZ_JBEGFC010000004.1:0-104041 GCF_040202405.1 Xanthomonas sp. WHRI 6106
GGTGGCGGCATCCATGCCGCCACACGGTCCCGCAATCGGCGAGGACACCACGCCAGACAGTTGGTTGGTGGTTTTGTCGAAGAGCAAAGGTCACCGCGCAGCCAGCTTGCGAGTCGCTGTTGAGATCCATGCGGACCGACCATCTCCACTGGTCCTTGCCCGCCTACCGTCGCGGGACCCTTGGCGGCATGGATGCCGCCAAGGAGCTACATGGATGTACTTGCAGCGTGTCCTGCGATGGTGGGCGGGCAAGGGCCCTGCAGCAAAGGCCCAGATGATCCGCTCTGCGCCTGACCTGTCCGTAGCGAGCAATCAGGTTGAGACAACGGAATGTGCGTATCGCGAGCGCTTGGCGATCTTCAAGTCTGGTCAAGGGCCCCTGCAGCAAAGGCGCAGATCATCCGCTCTGCGCCTGACCTCTCCGTACCAAGCCATCAGATCGAGACGCCTGCACTGTGCGTCTCGCGAACACCTGGCTGTTTTCACGTCTGGTAGCGGGCGGTGCCCTTGCCGCCCGCAGATTGGTGAGCGGCTGCTACTTGCGCGCCGCCTCGCTGGCGTCGCGGGTAGCGCGGAACTCCGAATCGCTGCTCCAGTTCGGCCATTGACGTGAATCGGCCAGCTGCTGGCCCAGCGTGTACAGCACGCCCAGATCGCGCGCGGCACCGGCGAAGGTCCAGTCCGGCTTCCACTCGTCGCCCTGCTGGTGATAGCGCTTGGCGGTGTAGTCGTCCGATGCGGCCTTGCCTGCCGCCACGCCGCCTACTTCCCAATCCTGCCCGGCCGCATACGACAGCGCCGGCACGCCGCGCTTGGCAAACGAGAAGTGGTCGGACCGGAAGAAATACCCGGCCTGCGGCTTGGGATCGGGGGTATAACGCAGCTTGGATTGCGCGGCCACGTTCTTGAGCTGGTCCAGCAGCTCGAGCTTAGCGGTGCCATAGATGCCGAAATCGCGCGAGGGCACGAACGGGTTCATGCCGTCCATGTTGATCACCGCCACGGTGGTGTCCAGCGGGTACAGCGGCTTGGAGGCGTAGAACTCCGAACCCAGCAGCCCCTTTTCTTCGGCGGTGACGGCCAGGAACACGACCGAGCGCTCGGGCTTTGGTCCGGTGGCGAAGCCGCGTGCCAGTTCCAGCAGCGCGGCAGTGCCGCTGGCGTTGTCCAAGGCACCGTTGAAGATGGTGTCGCCGCGTGCGTCCGGCTTGCCCACGCCGATGTGGTCCCAGTGCGCGCTGTAGATCAGGGTTTCGTTCGGGCGCTTGCTGCCTTCCAGGCGCGCCACCACATTGTGCGAGGTGATCACGTCGGACTTGACCTGGTAGCTGGCGCTCAGGCGCTGGCCCTTCAGCTCGACTGGCTTGAAATCGCGCGTCTGCGCCTGTTTCTTCAAGGTGTCGAAGTCCAGCCCGGCGTGCTTGAACAGGTCGGCAGCCAGATCGCGCTGGATCCAGCCTTCCAGGGTGGGATGCGCGCTGCGCGGGTTGTCGCGCACTACATCGAACATGGTGTTGGTGTTGGAACTGGCCACCGTGTCCCAGCCATAGGAGGCCGGCGCGGTTTCGTGCACCACCAGCACGCCGAGCGCGCCCTGGCGGGCGCCTTCTTCGTACTTGTAGGTCCAGCGGCCGTAGTAGGTCATGCCGGCGCCATCGAAGGCGCCCTTGCCGGTTTCGAAATCCGGGTCGTTGATCAGCACCACCGCGATCTTGCCCTTCAGGTCCACGCCCTTGAAGTCGTCCCAGTCGCGCTCCGGCGCCTTGACGCCGTAGCCGACGAACACCAGCGGTGCGTTGGCGATGTCGACCTTGGACGAACCATCGAGCGCGGCACGGATGGCGATCTGCTGGCCCTGGGTCAGGGTCTGCGGCTTGCCGGCATTGGCCAGCGCAATGGTCGGCGCACCGACGATATCGGCGCGTCGCAGCGGCACCGCCTGGGTCCATAGGCGCTTGCCGCCGGTGAGATCGCCGCCGGGCTGCAGGCCCGCGTCGGCAAATTGCTTGCTCAGATAGGCGATGGTCTTGTCTTCGCCGGCCGTGGCCGGGCCGCGGCCTTCATAGGCATCGGAGGCCAACTCCTTGACGTCGCGCGAGATGCGCGCGCCATCGAAGGTCGGCGTCGCCGCCATCAGTGCGGTCGAGACCGCCATTGCCAAGAGTCCTACCGCAACTCGCTTCATTGCATACCCCAGATCATCAGACAGCCCTGGAGTGTAGCCAGCCGCGGGTGCAAGCGGATGCATGTGGATGCGTGCGGTGCACTGCACGCTGTCGTGCCGCCGCGTACTGTCGGGGCAGCAGGACTGCCCAACGCGATGCCCCGTGGCGCAGGCCCGGGCGGGGCGCCGCTAGAACAGATCGACGCTGCCGGTGGGTTGGGTGACGTGCTGAAGGTGGCCATTGCCCACCAGGTCGGCGTACACGGCCGCGCGGTTGCGGCCATGCTGCTTGGCCCAGTACAGCGCCTTGTCCGCTTCGTCCAGCGACTGGCTGATCAGGCGGCCCTGGGTCAATTCCACGATGCCGGTGCTGAGCGTGACCTGGCCGACCTGCGGAAACACATGCTCGGCCACGGCCAGACGAAAGCGCTCGAACAGGCTGACCGCGCATTCGCGGT
The DNA here is from genome assembly GCF_040202405.1 of Xanthomonas sp. WHRI 6106. Classification (NCBI taxonomy): domain Bacteria; kingdom Pseudomonadati; phylum Pseudomonadota; class Gammaproteobacteria; order Lysobacterales; family Lysobacteraceae; genus Xanthomonas; species Xanthomonas sp. WHRI 6106. Next base: position 2,623 of record NZ_JBEGFC010000004.1, read on the forward strand.
CCACGCCGCGCAGCACGATCACGAACTCCTCGCCGCCAAAGCGGAACAGCAGGTCGTCCTGGCGGAATGTGCGTTGCATCAGCTGCGCGACCAGCAGCAGCACCTCGTCGCCGTACAGATGCCCAAAGGTGTCGTTGACGCGCTTGAAGTGATCGATGTCCACGATACCCAGCCACACGCCCTGCTCCGTCGTGGACTGCGCCCCGGAGAACAGGCGCAGGATCACGTCGTCGAAGGTCTTGCGGTTGCGCAGGCCGGTCAGGGCATCGCGCTGTGCGTCGTCGAGCAGGCTGCGGTAGTTCTGGAAGAAGCGTGCAAAGCCCTGCAGCATGGCCTGCTCGGCGGCGCCAGGCGGGCGGGCACCGCCCACCCGCAGGCAGGTGCGGATGCCGCGTGCTTCCATCATCGGGTACACCAGCAGCGCACGGCCGTCCTGATGCAGCTGCACGGCCTCGCCCGGACCATGCGCATCGGCCAGCTGTGAGCGCATCTGCGCGTCCTTCAGCTCGGCCACCGTCAACGACAGGCGGCCGTCGTCGCGCAGCCGGGTTTCGGCCATGGTGCGGCCGTCCGGCGCGATGCGCAGCAACGACAGCTCCTCGGCCGCACAGACCTCGCGCATGGTGCGCAGCAGGCTCAGGTCCAGCAGATCGGCATCGCGGATGGCCGTCATGTCCACCATCCGCTCCAGCAATGGCGAGTCGCTCATTGCAGCCCCCGCCGATGCGCGGACGCAGGCCGGCCGTGCCGCACGCAGCAGGCCGACGGACAACGGGAATGGCAATGCACAGGCTTCACGACAGCGACCGGCAATCTGGATGCCGGTTCATCGGCGCCCGCCAGGCAAACTTGAGACCGCTCGCCGGCCCTGCTCAGCACCGGGCCAGCCAGCACCGCACGGCACACCAGCCAGTGCGTCGCACGGTGCCCAAGCGGGGAGCCGGCCCGGTGGCTCAGGGCAGTGCGGATTCCAGCGCGTCTTCACCCAGCGCGTGGCGCTGCATCAGCCGCCGGCTGCCGGCATTCAGGCCTTTCACCTGCACCTCCAGGCCGTGATGGCGCAGCCGCTGCACCACCTTGTCCAGCGCCGCCACCGCCGTGATGTCCCAGAAATGCGCACGGCCCACATCGATCACCACCGCACGGCCGGGCACCTCGCGTGCGTCGAAGGCGTCGATGAACACATCGGCCGAGGCGAAGAACACCTGCCCGCGCACGGTGTAGGTACGCACGCCGTCCGCGCCGTCGCTGTGGGCGATCTGCAGCAGGCCAGCCACCTTGAAGGTGAAGAACACCCCGCTCAGTACCACGCCCACCGCCACCCCGGCGGCCAGGTTGTGGGTGATCAAGGTCACCGCCACCGTGGCCAGCATCACCACGCTGGAGGTGCGCGGATGGGTGATCACGGTGCGCAGCGAGCGCCAGTCGAAGGTCTCCGCCGACACCATCACCATGATCGCCACCAAGGCCACCACCGGCACCTGCGACACCCACGGCTTGAGCAGCACCATCAGGATCAGCAGGAACACGCCGGCAAACAAGGTGGAGAGCCGGCCACGGCCGCCGTACTTCACGTTGCCCACGGTCTGGCCGATCATGCCGCAGCCGGCAATGCCGCCGAACAGGCTGGCCGCCGCGTTGGCGATGCCCAGCCCGGTGCATTCGCGGTTCTTGTTGCTGGGCGTATCGGTGAGTTCATCGACCACGCGCGCAGTCATCAGCGATTCGAGCAGGCCCACCATGGCAATGGCCAACGCCGGCAGCGCGATGATGCGCAAGGTCTCCAGCGTCATCGGCACCGCCGGCCATTGCAGCAACGGCAGGGCGTTGGGCAACTTGCCCAGATCGGCCACGGTCTTGAGCGGCAACTGCAGCGCGCTGCCGGCAATGGTGAGCAGCAGGATGCACAGCAGCGGCGAGGGAATCGCCGACAGCCCGGGCACGCGGAGCCGCGGCAGGCCGTAGATGATCGCAAGGCCCACGCCCAGCATCACCCACGTGGTCATGTTGGCGCCGAGCAGATGCGGCAGCTGCGCGGCAAAGATCAGCACCGCCAGCGCGTTGACGAAACCGGTACGCACCGAACTGCTGACAAAGCGCATCAGCACGCCCAGCCGCAGCACGCCGAACAGGACCTGCACCGCGCCGGCCAGCAAGCCGGCGGCCAGCAGATACGGCAGCCCATGCGCGGCCACCAGCGGCGCCGCAACCAGCGCCACCGAGCCGGCGGCAGCAGAAATCATCGCCGGGCGTCCGCCACAGAACGCGATCACGATGCCGATCACGAAGGAGGCAAACAAGCCGACCTGCGGGTCCACCCCCGCCACGAACGCGAACGCGATCACTTCGGGAATCAGCGCAAAGGTGGCGACCGCACCGGCCATGAGTTCGCGCGCAGGTGAGGCGCGCCATTGCGCCAGTTCGGCACGCAAAAGGGACATCGGGGACACTCCGGGGACAGAAAGGACAGCCTGCGGACACGCCGCAGCGGCAATAGTGTGCGGGAAAGCGACCGCGCCCGCAGCCTGCCTGTGACCCGTGCGCCAATGCGCCTTTCTGTGGCTGGGATCACGCCACGCGACGCTGCCGCAGACCAAGATGCCCCCCTCACCGGGCTCGGGTGTCGAGTCCGGTCATCTAGGGAGACCACCATGTCCATCTTCAGGACTGCAAGTACGCTTGCACTCGCCACCGCGCTGGCCGTGGCCGCCGCACCGGCATTCAGCTATTCCATCAGCAACAACAAGATTGTCGACGACAGCGGCAAGGTGGTTCAGCTCAAGGGCGTCAACGTCTTCGGCTTCGAGACCGGTAACCATGTCATGCACGGCCTGTGGGCGCGCAACTGGAAGGACATGATCGTCCAGATGCAGGGCCTGGGCTTCAATGCGGTGCGTCTGCCGTTCTGCCCGGCCACGCTGCGCAGCGGCCAGATGCCCAGCAGCATCGACTACAGCCGCAATGCCGACCTGCAGGGCCTGACCTCGCTGCAGATCCTGGACAAGGTGATCAACGAGTTCAACGCACGCGGCATGTACGTGCTGCTGGACCACCACACCCCCGACTGCGCGGGCATCTCCGAGCTCTGGTACACCGACTCCTACACCGAAGCCCAGTGGCTGGCCGACCTGCGCTTTGTGGCCAACCGCTACAAGAACGTGCCGTACGTGCTCGGCCTGGATCTGAAGAACGAACCCCACGGCGCCGCCACATGGGGCACCGGCAACGCCGCCACCGACTGGAACAAGGCCGCCGAGCGCGGTTCGGCGGCGGTGCTGGCCGTGGCGCCGAAGTGGATCATCGCGGTGGAAGGCATCACCGATAACCCGGTGTGCTCGACCAACGGCGGCATCTTCTGGGGCGGCAACCTGCAACCGCTGGCCTGCACCCCGCTGAACATTCCGGCCAACCGCCTGCTACTGGCGCCGCACGTGTACGGCCCGGACGTGTATGTGCAGTCGTACTTCAACGACAGCAACTTCCCCAACAACATGCCGGCCATCTGGGACCGCCACTTCGGTCAGTTCGCCGGCAAGTACGCCTTGCTGCTGGGCGAGTTCGGCGGCAAGTACGGCGAAGGCGATGCGCGCGACAAGGTGTGGCAGGACGCGCTGGTGAAGTACCTGCGCAGCAAGGGCATCAACGAAGGCTTCTACTGGTCGTGGAACCCCAACAGCGGCGACACCGGCGGCATCCTGCGCGATGACTGGACCACCGTGCGCCAGGACAAGATGACGCTGTTGCGGACGCTGTGGGGAACGGTCAGCACCACCACGCCGACTCCGACTCCGACTCCAACGCCGACCCCCACGCCTACTCCGACGCCGACACCGACACCCAGCGCTGGCTTCAGCACCAAGGTGACCGTGGACAACCAGTGGAACGGTGGCTACTGCAATCGCGTGCAGGTCACCAACACCGGTACCGCCAGCGGCACCTGGGCGATCTCGCTGCCGGTCACCGGCACCGTCAATAACGCCTGGAACGTCACCTGGTTGCAGAGCGGCACCACGCTCAAGGCCAGCGGGGTGGATTTCAACCGCACCCTGGCGGCAGGGGCGACGGCAGAATTCGGTTTCTGCGCGGCAGGTTGATCGACACGCGTTGGGCGTGCAGCTCGCGCCCAACGGCGCAGCGCAGACTGCAACAGTCTGCGCTGCGCGCGATGACGACATGCAGCGCATTTGATCGACGCATGTCGTTGTTGCAACCGGGCTGACTACAGCAGAGATCTGTAGAAACAAAGCAGGAGCGCCCTTGGGCGCTCCTGCAAGGCAGTGACGCAGACTGCCTCCCCAGATTCCGCATCGCGCATCACCTATCAAATGTCTCGTCCAAGCAGGCGCTGCCGCAGATAGTGTTCAACACCTGCGTGCATCAGCCGTTATCCAGGACATAGCGCCGTGCGCGCGTTCTGGATGTCGTTGCCATGCCCGTTGTCTCCCTGTTGCGTCGTCACGTTGCCAATCTCCCGCTCACGCGCAAGTTCGTGCTGTTGTGCACGCTGTTGACGGTGGGCGTGATCCTGCTGGCGATGGCCGCCGCGCGCCTGCAGTACCTGGACCTGATCGAGGCGCGCAAGCTCAGCGTCAGGACCGAGGTGGAGATGGGCCTGACCGTGATGCAGCACTACGCCGACAAGGTCAAAGCCGGCGAACTGAGCCTGGACCAGGCCAAGGAAGCGGCGCGCACCACCTTGGCGGACATGCGCACCAACGATGGCGTGGATTATTTCTTCATCGTCGACCCGCAGATGCGCATCCTGATGCATCCCAAGCGCCCGGTCGGCACCGACATGAGTGACTACAAGAGCGATGCCGGGCAATACGTGTATCGCGACATCAAGACCGCCATCGATAGCGGCGACGGCTTCAGCTATTACGACGCCCCCAAGCCGGGCAAACAAGAACAGCTGCCGAAGATCAGTTACGCCAAGACCTTCCCGGCCTGGAACTGGGTCCTGGTGATGGGCGTCTATGCCGAAGACATTCAAGTGCAGGCCTGGGGATTCACGCGCACCTTGACCTTGATCGGTGGCGCATTGGTGGCGCTGGTGATCGGCCTGTGCTGGTTGATCGCCTCGGCCATGGCCGCGCCGCTGCGTGCCGCCTCGCGCACGGCGGAAGCGATTGCCTCGGGCCGCTTCGACAACGACATCCGCGTTGAATCGCGCGATGAAACCGGCCAGCTGATGCACAGCATGCAACAGATGCAGAACCAGCTGCAGCGCTTCAACGGCGAGATGCAGACCATGATCCGGCTGCAGCAGGGCGAGAACATCGCGCACCGCATTCCGGAGGATTTCCCCGGCGATTACGGCACGCTGGCGCACGGCGTGAACACGGTGGTGTTCGAACACCTGGATGCCATCAACGAAGCGATGGACGTGATGGGCGAGTACGGCCGCGGCGACCTGCGCCGCGACATGCGTCGCCTGCCCGGCCAGCGCGCCGCCCTGCATCAAGCGCTGGATACCGTCAAAGACAATCTGTCCGCCATCAATAGCGATATCGCACGCCTGGCCGATGCGGCCGCGCGCGGCGATTTCTCTGCACGTGGCGATCAATCGCGCTACCAGTTTGCGTTTGCGGAAATGGTGCAGGCGTTGAACCGGCTGATGCAGCAGGCCGACGCGGGGCTGGACGATGTGGGCCGCATCATGGCCGCGATTGCCGATGGCGATCTGTCGCAGCGCGTGGAGTCGCATTACGAGGGCGCGTTTGGGCGTCTGGCCGGTGCGGCCAACCGCACTGCCATTCAATTGACCGGCATCGTGCAGGGCATCCAGCATTCGGCCGAGATGATCAACACCGCCGCCGGCGAGATCGCCAGCGGCAATGCCGACCTCTCCACGCGCACCGAACATCAGGCCGCAAACCTGGAAGAAACCGCCGCCTCGATGGAAGAACTCACTTCCACCGTGCGCCAGAACGCCGACAACGCACGCCAGGCCAATCAGCTGGTCAAGGGCACCGGCGAGGTGGCCGAAAGCGGTGGCCGCGTGGTGCAGGAAGTGGTGAGCACCATGCAGGCGATCACGCAATCGTCGGCGCGCATTTCCGACATCATCGGAGTGATCGATGGCATCGCCTTCCAGACCAATATCCTGGCGTTGAATGCGGCGGTGGAAGCGGCGCGTGCGGGCGAACAAGGCCGCGGCTTTGCCGTGGTGGCCACCGAAGTGCGCGCCCTGGCGCAGCGCTCGGCCGGTGCCGCCAAGGAGATCAAGCAGCTGATTTCCGATTCGGTGGACAAAGTGGCGCAAGGTTCGCACTTGGTGCAACAAGCCGGCAGCACCATGACCGAGGTGGTCAGCTCGGTGAAGCGCGTGACCGACATCATGGCCGAGATCACCGCCGCCAGTACCGAACAAAGCGCCGGCATCGAACAGGTCAGCACCACGGTGATGCAGCTGGACGAAATGACCCAGCAAAACGCCGCGCTGGTGGAAGAAGCCACCGCGGCAGCGCGCAGCATGGAAGACCAGGCGGCGGATCTGACCCGTGCAGTGGCGGTGTTCCGGTTGGCATCGGCACAGCCTGCCTCGACGCAGCGCCACGGCGCCGCTCAGGCAGCATAAAACGGGCGACTGCCATCACCACATCGGCAGACGTACCCTCATCCGCCCTTCGGGCACCTTCTCCCGAGGGGAGAAGGAACAGCGTCCAGCGCGTACCAAAGCCCCTCTCCCGCCGGGAGAGGGGTTGGGGTGAGGGTGCCCGGTAGCCGAGGTGCTTAGACACACAAACGAGATGCGTTGCCAAGCAAGCGGCATGCGCCGACGAACGACCTGCGCACCGATCAGAGAGCGGCGCTCATCGACAGTCGACAATCGAAACGTGGTGATCGCTCGTCAGAAATGGGTGACCGCGATCGCCGCATCGGCTGACGTACCCTCATCCGCCCTTCGGGCACCTTCTCCCGAAGGGAGAAGGAACAGCGTCCAACGCGTGCCAAAGCCCCTCTCCCGCCGGGAGAGGGGTTGGGGTGAGGGTGCCCGGTAGCCGGGAGGCATCAATGCACGCACCAAATGCATTACTAAACGAACGAGATGCATCGACGAACAGGCATGCGTACCGACGGTCGACGGGAATCGGGAATCGGGAATCGGGAATCGGGAATCGACGAGTATTTATCGCTCGTCAAAAACACGGGCGACTGCAATCGCCACATCGCATGACGTACCCTCATCCGCCCTTCGGGCACCTTCTCCCGAGGGGAGAAGGAACAGCGATGCACCGCCAATGACCCGCTTCTTCAACGCATGGCGTCTTCAACGCGTAGCGTCGCGGCCGTTCGTCGCGGTGCCTTTGCAGCGCGCATTTTTTGCCGCATACATCGCTTCGTCCGCGGCGTGCATCAGGCTTGCGGCCTCGGCCTGATCGCCGTGCTGCCACGCCACGCCGATGCTGGGCTGGATCGGCAACCACTGCTCGCCAAACATCGCCCCTGCCGCCGCGGTCTGGCGGATGCGCTCGGCCACGGTCGCGCAGTCCATCTGCGGTGTCTGTAGATTGTCCAGCAGCACCACGAATTCATCGCCGGCCAGACGCGCCACCAGGTAGCGGCCTTCCACCGCGCGCTGCAGACACTGGCCGAACCCCACCAGCACCGCGTCGCCGGCGCGGTGGCCATAGGTATCGTTGATGCGCTTGAAGCCATCCAGATCCAGGAACATCACCGCCACCGCGCGCTGCAGCTGATGCGCCTGCAGCACCGCCGCCTGCAGCGCCTCGGTCCAGGCGTGGCGGTTGGGCAGGCCGGTCAACGCATCGCGGGTGGCGCGTTCGTGCATCAGCCGGTGCAGCGTCTTGTGCGCGGTGACGTCCTGGGCCATCAGGAAGAATCCCTGCGTGCCCGCCGACGTGCCCACCGTTTCCGGTACCAGGGTGATCTCCACATCGCGGGCGCTGCCGCGCACCTGCAGCACATGCTCGAAACTGGCACGTTGGCCGTCGGCCACCTGTGCCAGTGCCGTCCGTGCCGGGCCGCTGAGCGGAGTACCGAGCAGACGGGTGATGGGTGACCCGACCAGGCTGGACGGCTCCACGCCCAGCCAGTCGCGGTGTGCCTGGTTGGCGAACAGGCAGCATTGCTCGGCATCGAACTGGCTGACCAACGCCGGGGTGGCATCGCTGATCGCGCGTAGCCGGGTTTCGCTTTCGGCCAGCCGCTCGGCTGCGACATGGCGCTCGGTGACGTCCTGGATCTGCGAGACGAAATGCACCGGCGCACCGCTGCCGTCGCGCACCAGTGACACCGACAGCTGTGCCCAGATCACCGCCCCGTGCTGGCTGATGTATCGCTTGGCCAGGCTGTAGCTGTCGCGCTTGCCATCGATCAATTCCTGCACCAGCTGCAGATCCAGCTGCAGGTCGTCAGGATGGGTGATTTGCTGGAAGGTGGTGCGCAACAGCTGCTCGCGCGAATAGCCAAGAATGCTGCACAGGGAAGGATTGACGTCGCGCCACGCGCCATCCAGCGAGACGATCGCCATGCCCTGCGGCGCGGTTTCGAAGGCACCGGTGAAACGCTCGGCGGCCAGCTGTGCGGCCGCCTGTGCCTGCAGCTCGGCGGTGACGTCGATGGCCATGGCCAGGTATCCGGCCAGCCCCTGCTGTGCGTCGTGGATGACGTTGAAGCACAGCCGCACGCGGCGCAATTCGCCGTCCTTGCGCACCAGCGTCCAGAGTTCCTCTGCCAGCACATCGCCGGCAGCGGCCGCGGCCAGCTTCACGTACGACGCAGGCGACAGCGCCAGCGTGGCCATGTGGCGGTCCAGCTCGGCCTGCAGGTGGAACTGCGCCGGGCAGCGACCCAGTACCTCCTCGGCGCTGTAGCCCAGCAGTTGCTCGGCACCGGGGTTGAACAACTCGATCCGGCCATGCGGATCGAAGGCGATGATCGCCACGTCCTGCGAGGCATCCACCAGCGCCTGCAGCCGCGCGCGCTCGGCAGACAGGGCTGCCGACGCATCCCTGAGCTGGGTGATGTCGTGCATCACGCACACCGCGCCCAGCGCGGTGCCCTGGTCGCCGACCACCGGGTCCGCGTTGCACAGCACGGTGCGCGCCGTCTGCCCGTTGGCCCGGATCACCAGCTCGGCGTTGCGCACGTGTTCGCCGCGCCAGGCGCGCACCAGCGGAATGGCCTCGGTGGGCAGCAAGCCGCTGCCGTCGGCGGTATACAGGTCGAAGTGCTGCGCCCATTGCGCCGGCGGCAGCACCCGCGGGTCGGTGCCATGCCATTGCCGCGCGGCATGGTTGAACTCGCGCAGCAAGCCGTCGGTGCCGCAGGCCACCACGCCGTCGGGCATGGCTTCCAGCAACATGCTCAGGGTCTGCCGCTGCGCCTGCGCGGCCAGCCGGTCGCGGCGCGCCTCCAGCTGGTTGGCGGCCTGGCGCGCCAGCCGGATCAAGGCCTGCTTCTGCTGCTCATCGAGCACGCGCGATTTGGTACTGAGCGTGCACAAGGTGCCGTAGGCGTAGCCCTCGCGGCCGATCAACGGTACGCCCACGTATGAGCGCACGCCGGGGGCCGCCGTCACCAACGGGTTCTGCGCAAAGCGCGGGTCGGCCTCGGCGTCGGGCACCTCCATCAGTTCGGTGCCCATCACCGTGTGCGAACAGAACGACACACTGCGCGGGGTGCCTTCCAAGTCGGTGCCGCAGCGCGCCTTGAACCACTGGCGGTCGGCGTCCAGCAGCGACACCAGCGCCATCGGCGCCCCGGTGACATGCGCCGCCAGCCAGGCGATGTCGTCGAATTCGGCCTCGGCCTCGGTATCCAGCACGCCCAGTCGACGCACCGCGTCCACGCGCAGGGCGTCGTCGGCGGGAATCGGCACGGGCGGCAACAGGACGGTCATGGCGTGCTTGGCGGGTAGCGTCTGGCGAGGGTAGGTCGCCCGAAGTAACGGCGAAGCGATGGTCAACTTGAGCACGTGCGGCGGCGCCCGCTTAACCGGCAGCCAAAACGCGTGGTCCACGGCCCCGCACACCGGCAGCCAGCTCTGCCTGCGCCGGGCGCCGATCCTGGCTGCATGCCGCCTGCGTTTGCGCATCCGCAGGCGCTGCCGCCGCTCGATTTGGCAGGCATGCAGCCGTCCACCGGGGCCGCGCAGGCCGGCATCGCTTGCCTGCCCCGACGGTGCTGGCGCCTTGCGGCGCGCTCCAGGCCGTCCCGCAGCGCTGGGACACGCGGGAGAGGACTCGCCCCCGTGCACCGGGTCAGATCAGCGGCGCGGCCCCATCGCCGCATCACGCCCGCCGGGCGCAGCGGCCCAGGGTCCGGCCGCCCTCCCGGCAACCGCCACCGCACCCATGCCCAAGTGCATTTGCGGCGCCGCCAAGCAGCCACTACCCTCGGCCGATTGCCCTGTTCTGGAGTGTCACATGCTGCGTCCGCTGTCCCTGTTGATCGCCGGTGTGCTCGGTGTCGCTACCGGTACCGTTGCCCCCGCCGTCGCGGCCGCCCCGGCCAGCCTGTCCAAGAGCGCGGCCAGCAGCGCCATTCCCGACATCGCCTATACCCGCTTCACCCTGCCCAACGGCCTGACCGTGGTGGTGCATGAAGACCACAAGGCGCCGGTGGTGGCGGTGAGCATCTGGTACCACATCGGCTCCGGCGACGAGCCGGCCGGCAAGACCGGCTTTGCGCACCTGTTCGAGCACCTGATGTTCTCCGGCTCGGAAAACAACAAGGGCAGCTTCTTTGCGCCGCTGGAAAAGGTCGGCACCACCGACATGAACGGCACCACCTGGTTCGACCGCACCAACTATTTCGAAACCGTGCCGACCACCGCGCTGGACACCGCGCTGTGGCTGGAATCGGACCGCATGGGCCACCTGCTCGGGGCGATCGGCCAGGAAGAACTCGATACCCAGCGCGGCGTGGTGCAGAACGAAAAGCGCCAGGGCGAAAACCGCCCCTACGGCCGCGTGGACCAGAACATCCTGTCCAACCTGTTCCCGGCCAACCATCCCTACCAGCACGACACCATCGGCTCGATGGAGGATCTGGACGCAGCGTCGCTGGGCGACGTCAAGCAGTGGTTCAACGACAACTACGGCGCTGCCAACACCACCCTGGTGCTGGCCGGCGACATCACCGTGGCGCAGGCGCGCGCCAAGGCCGCGCAGTATTTTGGCGATATCCCGTCCGGCAAGCCGGTGGCGCGTCAGCAGCCCTGGGTGACCCCGCTGCCCGCGCAGAAGCGCGGCGTGCAGCACGACCATGTCTCGCAGCCGCGCATCTACCGCACCTGGGCCGCGCCGCAGCTGGGCACCGACGATGTGATCCAGCTGGACCTGGCCACCACCGTGCTCGGCGGCGGCAAGACCTCGCGGCTGTACCAGCGCCTGGTCTACCAGGACAACCTGGTGGACGACGTCTCCGCCTCGGTGCAGCCGTTCGCGCTGTCCAGCCAGGTGCAGATCCAGGCCGACGTCAAGGACGGTGTGGACCCGGCCAAGGTCGAGGCGATCATCGACGAGGAACTCAAGAAGTTCATCGCGCAAGGCCCGACCACCGACGAACTGCAGCGCGCGCAGGTGGCCTACCGCGCCGGCTTCGTGCGCGGGCTGGAAAAGGTCGGCGGCTTCAGTGGCAAGGCGGTGATCCTGGCCGAAGGCCAGGTCTACCGCGGCGACCCGGGCGCCTACAAGAAAGACCTGCAACGCGGCCAGGCCGCCACCGTGGACAGCGTCAAGCAGGCCGCTGCCACCTGGTTCGGCAAGGGCGACTACCTGCTCACCGTGCTGCCGGCCGGCAAGGACTTCGACCCGGCCGCCGAGGACAAGGCGGTGGTTGCACGCGGCGAAGAAGCCGGCAAGCCGGCGCCGAAGCTGCCGGCTGCGGGCAAGTACAAGACCGTCGCCAGCACGCTCGATCGCAGCAAGGGCGTGCCGCAGACCGATCAATTCCCGGACCTGAGCTTCCCGCAGTTGCAGCGCGGCAAGTTGAAGAACGGCATCGAGGTGATCCTGGCCGAGCGCCACACCATTCCGGTGACCCAGGTGGAGCTGCTGTTCGACGCCGGCTACGCCGCAGACCAGGGCAATAAGCTCGGCACCGCCAGCTTCAGCGCCGCGCTGATGAACGAGAGCACCGCTGCGCTGGATTCGGTGGAAGTGGCGCAGCGCCGCCAGCGGCTGGGCGCCATCACGTCGGTGGGCTGCGATCTGGACAGCTGCAGCGCCTCGCTGGATGCGCTCAACGACCAGTTGCAGCCCTCGCTGCAGCTGTTTTCCGACATCGTGCGCAATCCCGCGTTCAAGGCCGCCGACATCGAGCGCGTGCGCGGCCAGTGGCTGGCCGGCATCGCCCAGGAAAAGACCCAGCCCAACAGCCTGGGCCTGCGCGCGCTGCCGCCGCTGCTGTTCGGCAACCAGCATCCGTACGGCATCCCGCTCACCGGTAGCGGCACCGAGGCGGCGATCAAGAGCCTCAACGCGCAGGACCTGCAGCGGTTCCACAGCCAATGGCTGCGTCCGGACAACCTGCGCATCCTGGTGGCCGGCGACACCACGCTGGCGCAGATCATCCCCCAGCTCGATGCCGCGTTCGGCGACTGGAAGGCCCCGGCGACGGCGTTGCCGAAGAAAAACCTGGCCAACGTCGCCGCACAGCCCAAGCCGCGCGTGTACCTGATCAACCGCCCTGACGCACCGCAGTCGGTGATCCTGGCCGGCTTGCTGGCCCCGTCCACCAAGGCACCGGACAACCTGGCGATCGGTGTTGCCAACGGCGCCTTCGGCGGCACCTTCACCTCGCGCCTGAACATGAACCTGCGCGAGAACAAGCGCTGGGCCTACGGTGCGCGCACCCAGATGGTGGATGCGCAGGGCCAGCGGCCGTACCTGTTCTCGGCACCGGTGCAGACCGACAAGACCGCCGAATCGGCCAACGAGATCTTCAAGGAAGCCACCGCCATCATCGGCGACAAGCCGCTGTCCAACGACGAGATCGAGAAGATCAAGAACCAGCGCATCCGCGCCCTGCCCGGCAGCTTCGAAACCACCGGCGCGGTGCTGGGCGCGATCGAAGGCATCGTGCAGTTCGATCGCCCCGATGACTACGTGCAGACGCTCAAGCCGCGCCTGGAAGCGATCGATCAGCCGGCCGCGCAAAAGGCCATCAAGCAGATCATCAAGCCGGAGGCCATGACCTGGGTGATCGTGGGCGACCTGAAGAAGATCGAAGCCCCCGTCCGTGCGCTCAAGCTGGGCGAGGTGCAGGTGCTGGACGTGGACGGCAAGCCGGTCAAGCGCTGACGGCCTGCCTGCCCTGCCCTGCCCGCTTGCGCCACGCAGGCGGGCAGGCGCACGGCGTTGGCGCGCTGCGCGGCGTGTGGGCGCGGTGGGATGATGGGCTGAGTGCCGCCGGTGCTCAGCGCCGGCCGATCGGCGACGAAGACCAAGACCGTCGATCGATCGACTGATCATCAGCGGCCTGCTTGCATACGTGTTCGCAGGCGCAATCGATGGGTGGGCTCGCCGCCAGGCCGGACTGATCAGGCATCGGGCGCGCGCGTGTCCATCGCTTTATTTCCAGCGGCGGCGACGCTCACGTCGACGCCATGTTATCGGCTAGACCGGTAAGGTTGGCCGCTCTCTTCGACAGGTGCTTGGCTGATCCGATGAACGAAATGCCGACGGCAGATGACGCCTCCCGCCAGCAGGTCCTCGACGGTTACCGCATCGTCGACAGCCTGCCCGAAGCTGCCTACCAGGACATCGTGCAGGTGGCCGCCGCGCTGTGCGAAACGCCGATTGCGCTAATGTCGTTGGTGGACCGCGACCGCCAGTGGTTCAAGGCCCAGCTCGGCCTGGGGCTGCAACAGACCGACCGCAGCCAGGCGGTGTGCGACCACGCCATCCGCGACCCCAGCCACCTGATGGAAGTGCCGGACCTGACCCAGGACCCGCGCTTTCGCGATATTTCCGTGGTCACCGGCGAGACGGGCGCGCGCTTCTACGCGGGCATGCCGTTGGTGACGCCCGAGGGCGTGGCGCTGGGCACCGTGTGTGTGCTCGATACCGAGCCACGCACGCTCAATGAATTGCAACGCACCGGGCTGCAGGCATTGGCGCGCGTCACCATGAATCTGCTCGACGCACGCCAGGAGGCGCTGCAGCAGGAACGTGCCGCCATCCTGCAGCCGGCGGCTGCAGCAGCGACGGCCGCACCCGCCGTGGATACCGAAGGCCCGTACCGGCTGGTGATCCTGGAAGTACAGGAGCTGGCCGCCCTGGCCGAACGCCAGAGCGAGCGGCTGCTTGGCCGCACGCTGCAGCAGCTCGACCAGGCATTTGCCGCGCTGGTGCAGGGGCCGGGCAACAGCATCGACCGGGTCACCGACAGCGCGGAATTCATCGCCGTGCTACGCGGCCCCGATGCCGAACGCACCTTGCAACACCTGCGCGACGTGGCCCACCAGCAGCATGCCCTGGGCCTGACGGTACTGCTCGGCGAAGCCCTGGCCAGCCGCGCCGACGAACCCATCGGGCACGTCTTCCTGCGCGCGGAAATTGAGTTGAGCGCAGAGAAGGATCGTTACCGGCAGCGCCTGGCGTAGGCACTGCGTCGCACCCGTACCCTCACCCCAACCCCTCTCCCGGCGGGAGAGGGGCTTATGCGTGACGAACGCCGCTGAGGCGCGTGCGGTCGCTGAGGCGGCAGGCATGCCCGGGGCAGCGTTGCGGCCGTTGGCATGGGGCACCAACGTAGAGCGGCAGCGCTGCGCATCTGGCGTGGCAGGTACCGGCGCAGACTGCAGCGTGGCGGCAGCTGTCGTGGCACGCGCCGGCAAACTGCAACGTTATGGCAGCCGTCGTGGCGCGCAACGACGTGGCGCCCAGCGTTGCGGCGGCTAGCGTAGCAGGCACCGACTAGCGTGCACCGGCAGCTGGCATTGCCACTGTCACCGACAGACCAAAGCCCCTCTCCCGCCGGGAGAGGGGTTGGGGTGAGGGTACGGCCACCCCGTGCACCCCAACCTCGCGCCGACTGACTGGCTCTCCAATCGCCACGGTCACCAGCCGCCGACGCGTCAACGCGCCACCACCGCGCCACTCACCCCACCGCGCACTGCTTCAATTGCCGGTCCGCGTACCACAGCGCGCGACGTGCCAGGTCGTAGGCGCTGTCGGCCTGGCGCGGCAGCAGCTGCGCGGCCATCACCGGATCGGCGCCGTTGTTCAAAGCATGCTCGGCACGCTCCAGATCGCCCAGGTGCGTACGCACCGGCGATAACAGCGACTTGCGCTTGGAGGCATCGCAACGTGCGCTGCGTTGTTCCAGCGCCGCCAGGGCCTCGCGGATGCGGCGGCTGGCTTCGCCCTTGAGATCCGGCGGTGTCTCATGCGCGATCGGCGCGGCCTTGTACGCATCGCCGGTCGCCTCGCTGCCCATCTCGGCCTGGTTGCCGGCCAGCGCCGGATTGAAGCGCACCTCCGGCGGCGGACGGGCCTTGGCCACCTGCGTCTGCGGCCCGTTGAGCATGTCGTTGAACTTCTTCATACCGCGATTCATTTCCTGCATCGCCACATCGCCCAGCGTGCCATCGCTCTTCCAGTCCTTGGCAAAGCGGGTGTCCTGGTACTGCACCGGGTTGACCCGCTCCATCACGTTGCGCGCCTTGGCCTGCGCGCGCTCGTCGGTCATGCCCGGCGGCGCCGCGCCGCCGGTCTGTGCCATCGGGTCCACCTGCGCCATGCGCAGACGCCCTTCGCGGGTATACAGCTGAGCCGCCATGGCGTCGCTGGCGGGCGCATCGGCGGCGGCCACCTGCCGCTGCGGTGGCGGGGTGCGCGTGGGTGGCGGCGCCGTGCGCGCAGCCGACACTGCCGCAGCGCGCGGTGTGCGCTCGGGTTCCTGCGGCGGTTCCTGCGGTGTGGGGGGCGCCTCTTGCGGCCGTGGCACGAAATACACCTGCAACCTGTCGCCGTGTTGCAGGGTCTGGCGCGGCGCCGGCATGTACAGCAACAGGCAGGCCAGAAAAAACAGGATGGCGCCCGTGCATGCGGCGGCAGCAACATGCGGGACAAGCGCTTCCTTCCTGCGGGTAGTCACAATGCGGGAGACCGGTGAGTGAAAGACGGGAGCGGCACCGCTGACCCTGGTGCACAGCGGGCAAATCTAGCGGGCGCAGCGTTTGCGCGCGTTTGGAATTCGTTGTCCGGCCAGGCCTCCCCAGCCGCCATTCACATTGGGCGCCCCACGGTCTGACCCGTCCTGCGCCCTGGCGCCCTGCGCGGCAGGATTGGCCAGCGCTGCGCACTCGGTCATCGAGGAACACTGCCTGGCTCTACCGTACACACCCGATCGAACGCAGAACGGGCGTCCGGGCCCAGCGCCGATCGCAACGCTTCCCGCGCCGGTTGCTACGTCTGGTCGGCCCGATACAGCCGCTGGCACACCTCGCAGAAAAACGCACGTCGCCCGGCCTTGCCCAGGTGCTTGCGGTACTGCAGCGGCGCACCGTCGCGCGGGCAGCTGGCCTTGGTATGCACCTGGTAATGCTTTTTCAGCACGAAGGCTTTTTTCCAGGTGTAGAAATCAAAACTGTAGTCGCGTGCCTGGGTCACCAGCTCGCCGAGCTTGCGCGCCGGCAGTGCGCCCACTTCGCTCTCCGGATGCACGCGGATGCGGTGCAGCACCTCGTTCTTGATGATGTTGCCCACGCCGGCAAATACCGTCTGATCCAGCAAGGCATCGGCCGCCAGCATGCCGGGCGCGGCGCGCAGCTTGCGACGCGCCTGCGCAGGGTCCCACAGCGGATTCATCACATCGGCGGTCCAGTCGTAGACCTCATCGAGCGGGCGGTCGATGAATTGCACCGAGCAGGCATAGAAGTTCAGGCGCTCGCCCTTGGAGAATTCCAGGCACAGACGCGGCACCGCATTGGGTTTTTCTTCGTTGATGCGGTAGCTGCCGAACAACAGAAAATGGATACGCACGCTGAACTGCGCGCATTCGATCAGAAAGTGCTTGCCCCAGGTGCGTAGCGCCAGCACTTTCTGATGTTCCAGGCGTGCGATGTCCTGCTTGCTGTTTCCGGAAACGTGAAGGATTTTCCGGCCGACAAAGTGAGCCGATTCTTCGCGCAGGATGACGAGTGAGGGACCTTCTGGCATACGCCCAGTATCGAAGCCGCTCGTGAGTCGGCTGTGATCGCTGCGCACACGCGTTGTTGACGGATGCCCCTGCATAGAGTGCTGCCGCCCCTTGCCTCGTCCGCCATGCCTGCTCGTCTCCCCACTGCCGATGCTCGTGTGCGCTGTGGCTGCGCGGGCTGGTCGATTCCTGCTGCCGACCGCGCCGCGTTTGGTGAGGGTGCCAGCGTGCTGCAGCGCTACGCCACGCGCTTTGATGCGGTGGAAATCAACTCCTCGTTCTATCGCCCACACCGCGCCAGTACCTACGCACGCTGGGCAGACAGCGTGCCGGAGGATTTCCGTTTTTCGGTCAAGCTGCCGCGCAGCATCAGTCACGATGCACGCCTGCACGCTGCCGGGCCATTGCTGGACACATTTCTGGCACAGGCCGGCGCGTTGGGCACGCGCCTGGGTTGTCTGCTGTTGCAGCTGCCACCCAGCGCGGCGTTCGACGCCCGCGTGGCAGCGAGGTTTTTTGCGGTGCTGCGGCGGCGCTGGGACGGTGCGGTGGTGTGCGAGCCGCGCCACGCCAGTTGGTTCCTGCCGCAGGCACAGGTGCTACTGGCGCGCCACCGCATCGCACGCTGCGCGGCCGACCCGGCCCCGGTGGCTGCAGCGGCAACACCGAGCGCGAGCGCCGGGCCGCAATACTGGCGGTGGCATGGCAGCCCGCGCATCTATTACAGCGCCTACGACGAGGGGGCGCTGCAGGCACTGGCCAAATCGGTGCGTGCGGCCGGCCAGCCACAGACCGACTGCTGGATCATCTTCGACAACACCGCCGCCGGCCTGGCGGTGCCCAATGCGCTACGCCTGCAGGCACTGCTGGGCATCGACCGCGCGGTGTGATGCGCATCGGCGGTGTCGGGCCTGCCGGGATGTAGCGCGGCCACTGCCTGCACCTGCATAAACTTCCAGCCATGGCGGCCACGGGTGTGCGCGCCCCGTCCCGCTTGCCTGCATCCGCTGCTGCCCGCCCAACGCGCCGCAGGCCGGCACGCGCGCTGTCCGCGACACCCTTGCATTCCGCACCCTGGCGCACTTCTTGCAACGACACCGGCAATCCTGCGCACCGGCGCTACGCTCAAGCTGCCTCGATCCGCGCCGATACGCCAGGATCGGCGCACGTTGCGGCGGCGCGCCGGATCACCTTGCTGAACCCTGTTGTCACCGCGCGAAGTCTGCCGGCACTCCGGCAACCCACGCGGTCCCGCCCGCCACTTCGGTCGTTTACCATGCCCCACGTCACTGCCCGTTCTGGAGATGCCATGAGTTCTGCCGCGCCCCCGTGTTGCACGTCGCTGCTTGGCCTGTCGCTGAGCATGTTCGTCGCGCCGTGCACGCTGACCGCCGCTCCACTGGACACTCCGGTCGTCAATGCGCCGGCCTCCACGCCGCCCACGCCCGACCTGGCCTACCCGGAACTGTTTCAGGCCGTGCAGAGCGGCGAACTGTTCGACGACCAGAAGCATTTCGTCGACTTCCTGCCGCTGCGCGACCCGGCACTGATCAACGCCGATTATCTGGCGCAGCACGACCACCCCGGTTTCGACCTGCGCAAGTTCGTGGATGCCAATTTCGAAGAGTCGCCGCCGGTGCAGACCGACGCGATCCGCCAGGACACCGCGCTGCGCGAGCACATCGACCTGCTGTGGCCCAAGCTGGTGCGCAGCCAGACCCATGTCCCGCCGCACAGCAGCCTGCTGGCGCTGCCGCACCCGTACGTGGTGCCGGGCGGGCGCTTCCGCGAGGTGTACTACTGGGATTCCTACTTCACCATGCTGGGCCTGGTGAAGAGTGGCGAGACCACGCTCAGCCGTCAGATGCTGGACAACTTTGCCTACCTGATCGACACCTACGGGCATATTCCCAACGGCAACCGCACCTACTACCTGAGCCGCTCGCAGCCGCCGTTCTTCTCCTACATGGTGGAGCTGCAGGCCGGCGTGGAAGGCGAGGCGGTGTATCAACGCTACCTGCCGCAGCTGCAGAAGGAGTACGCGTACTGGATGCAGGGCAGCGATGGCCTGAAGCCGGGCAAGGCCGCGCGCCATGTGGTGCGCCTGGCCGACGGCAGCATGCTCAACCGCTACTGGGACGAGCGCGACACCCCGCGCCCGGAAGCCTGGCTGCACGACACCCGCACCGCCGCCGAAGTGACCGACCGCCCCGCTGCCGAGGTCTACCGCGACCTGCGCGCCGGTGCGGAAAGTGGCTGGGACTACACCAGCCGCTGGCTGGCCGATGGCCAGAACCTGCGCACCATCCGCACCACCGCCATCATCCCGATCGACCTCAACAGTCTGCTCTACCACCTGGAACGCACCCTGGCCCAGGCCTGTGCGCAACCGGGCGCAGACTGCATGCGCGACTACGCCGCACTCGCACAGCAGCGCAAGCAGGCCATCGACGCGCATCTGTGGAACAAGGCCGGCTATTACGCCGACTACGACTGGCAGGCGCGCACGCTGAGCGACCAGGTCACCGCCGCGGCGCTGTATCCGCTGTTCGCCGGCCTGGCCTCGGACGATCACGCCAAGCGCACTGCCAGCACCGTGCGCAAAACGCTGCTGCGCCCGGGCGGCCTGGCCACCACCGCAGTGAAGACCGGCCAGCAATGGGACGAACCCAACGGCTGGGCGCCGCTGCAATGGGTGGCCGTGGACGGCCTGCGTCGCTATGGCGAAGACGCGCTGGCCCGCACCATCGGCGAACGCTTCCTCGCCCAGGTACAGGCGCTGTTCGCACGCGAACACAAACTGGTCGAAAAATACGGCCTGGAAGCCAACGCAGCCGGCGGCGGCGGTGGCGAATACGCCCTGCAGGATGGCTTCGGCTGGACCAACGGCGTCACCTTGATGCTGTTGAATCTGTATCCGGACACCGCGACCAAGCCGGCGCCTGTCAAACGCGTGCGCAAGCCCGAAGCGGCCACGCGCTGAGTGTGCACCAGCGCTGCCGGGTACTGCCCGTCAGCGCTGGCGGCATCGGGGTTCTGGCAATCGGCAACACCGGCGGATCGCTACACCATGCATTGCCTGATTGCTGCGCCATTGCAGGGCGCAGCAGCGCGTTCGATTGACTACTGCTACTGCACCACCGGCCATGCACTGCTGTCGTATCCCAGCCGGTTGATGCCCAGGCGCGCGTCGCCGCGGTCGTCGTAGTAGTGGTAGACCAGGATGTCGCCGTCGCCATCGCGAAACACCGATTGCCCGCCCGGCCCATGCATGCTGCCCAAGCCGGACTGGATCACCGTGCCGCCGCCGTTGCGCATGTCCACACCGGCGCGATCCAGATACGGCCCGGTCACCGAACGCGCACGCCCCACCGCAATCTTGTAGGTGCTGCTGGCGCCCTTGCAGCACGCATCGAACGACACGAACAAGTAGTACCAGCCATTGGCCTGCTGGATGAAAGGCGCCTCCACCGCGCCCGGGTACGGCCGGCTCGCCAGGCTGTAGCGTGCCGTGTTGCTGGACAACTGCTTGCCAGTGCCCGGATCGAGCTGGATTAGCTTGATCCCGGACCAGAACGAGCCGAACGCCAACCACCACTTGCCATTGCCGTCCACTACCAGATTGCCGTCGATGGCGTTGTAGTCGTCGCTACTTTTGGAGGTGTAGACGATGCCTTGGTCCTTCCACGAGCCGGGCTTGCCGGTGCTGCTGCTGGCAAGTGCAATCGCCGAGGTGTTGGTGGCGAATTTGGAGGCGGTGTAATACATCAGATACTTGCCGCCATGGAAGGACACATCCGGCGCCCACAGCTGGTTCTCGGGGTTGTAGCTGCGTACCCAGCTCGGCATGCTGCTGAAGATCGCGCCCGCATTGCTGAACTTGGTCCGGTCGGTACTGGTGACCACGCCGGTAGTGGCATAGATGTAGTAACGCCCATCGCTCAGCTTGAGCATCGACGGATCGTGCACGATGGTGTCGCCGCTCACCACGCCCGGCCCCACGGCCGCTTGCGCGGGTGCGCTGTGCGAGCCGGTTGCAGCGGCGGCCAGGGCCACTAGTGATGCGAACGCGCCGCCACGCAGCGACATGCCGGACCAGCCCTCTTTCACTCGACTGCCACCATTAACGCGCATCGCCTTGCTCCTTGAACACCATCAAGATGTTTTCTGTAGGAGCAATCTAGCTCGGCAGCACTGCCACGAATCCGACGCTGATCTCAGAAGCAAAGCACAGGCGGTTTGGCGCCGTGTTTTTGCGACGCGCCTTCGTCGCGGGCTGTCTAACGCAACCGCAATGCCATCGCGCATGGATCGCACATGCCCGGCTGCTGCATCGGTGATGCATTGCCATGATCGTTGTCCGTTGCACGGCACTGAGGACATCGCGAACGTAGTGGTCCCGCAGCTACCGTGGCATTACTCCAGCACGACATGCAACTTCAGACCAGTCGCCTGGCAGAACCTGAGCTTGAGCACGACAATCCAGCCACGGCCACCAACAGATGCGCCGGCACCGCAGCGCCACACTCAGGGAACCGGCAGCTGGCCCACGGCGCTTCGAAGACACCTGCCTGCCGCGTATCATGCGCACTCTTTCACTCCAGGACGGACCCATGGCCGTACGCACGCTCAACGAATTTCTCGCCCATTCCAAGGAAAAGGACGTCAGCCCCGATCCGTTCGAACTGGAAAACCCGCACCTGCTGGAAGTGCGCCTCAACGGCATGGTGTGGTCCAAGGCCGGCGCCATGGTGGCGCGCACCGGCACCGTCAAGTTCACCCGCGAGGGACTGCTGGAACAGGGCCTGGGCAATCTGCTGAAAAAAGCCGTCAGCGGCGAAGGAATGCAGCTGATGAAGGCCGAAGGCCAGGGCCGGGTGTATCTGGCCGACGTCGGCAAGCTGGTGACGCTGCTGCGCTTGAATGGCGAGGCGATCTTCGTCAACGGCAACGATGTGCTGGCGTTCGAGTCGGGCGTCGAGCACAAGATCACCATGATGCGCAAAGTGGCCGGCATGTTGTCGGGCGGGCTGTTCAACGTGCGCCTGAGCGGCCACGGCATCGTGGCGATCACCTCGCACTACGAGCCGCTGACCCTGCCGGTCACCGCCGCCAGCGGCCCGGTGTTCACCGACCCCAATGCCACCGTGGCGTGGTCGGGCACGCTGACCCCGGAGCTGGTCACCGACGTGTCGATCGGCACGCTGTTCGGCCGCGGCTCGGGCGAAAGCCTGCAGATGCGCTTCGCCGGCGAAGGCTGGGTGGTAGTACAGCCGTACGAAGAAGCCAGTTTTCAGGCCAAGGGCTGATACAGCGCGCCCCGTAGCAATCAGCAAGGCGCATCGCCTGGTCGCACGCTAAGCAGCAGGGGCTTACCGGTAACGCCACGTCGCGCCCGGGTGCGCTCCTACGGGTTTCCGGTAGTTTGGCGCGCGCTGCGCAGCTACCGAATTGCACTGGCTTGGCAGTGCGTGGTCGCGAGTCGTGCACACCAGATGATGCGCTGGCGGCACGTCGTAGGAGCGCACCTGGGCGCGAGGGACTTACCGGTAATGCCACGTCGCGCCCGGGTGCGCTCCTACGGGCTTATGGCTCTGATGCGTTACACCCAGCCGCGTTTGCGAAACCACGCCAGCGGAACCACCATGCTCAGCACGATCACGCCCAGCGCCCAGTAGTAGGCATCGTGCCATTTGAGCTCGGGCATGTAGGCGAAGTTCATGCCCCAGATGCCGACCAGCACCGTCGGCGGAATGCCGACCACCGACGCCACCGCCATCACCTTCATCACGTTGTTCTGGTCCATGTTGATCATGCCCAGCACGCTGTCGAGCAGGAACTCGATGCGGTCGTCCATGTGCTGCTGGAATTCGCTCAAGGTGGTCAGGTCCTTGTGCAGCAAGCCGATGCGTTTGGCCGCATCGTTGCCGAACCAGTCCGGCGCGGTGCCGTCCAGATAGGTGACCAGGCGCAGCAGTCCCTGCCCGGCATTGTGCAGCCCGCCCAGACGCCGCCCCATGCCACCGACCTGATGCAGCATGCGCTCCAGGTCCTTGGTCTTGTGCGGGTTGTCGAACACCTGGCGGGTGGTGTCGGTAACCTCGGCTTCCAGCGATTCCAGCCGGTCTGCCAGCCGCCCCACTAGCTGGTCGAAGATGCGCAGCAGCAGATCGTCGGCGCTATGGCAGGGGTCATGTTGCAGCTGCGCCGCCACTGCATCCAGCGAACCCATGTGCTGCTCGCGCAGGGTCACTAGCATGGTCGGCGACAGCGCAAAGCCCAGCGGCGCGGTCGGGCCGTCGTCGTCCTGAAAGCGCGGCACGTTGAGAAACAGCACCTCGCCCTGGCGCCGCACCCGGCTGGAGAATTCGATCTCGCCGATGGCTGCGCGATCCGGCAGCGCAAACCCCACCGTGTCTGCGGCCTGCGCCAGTTCCTGCGCGCTGGCCTGGCACAGGTCGACCCAGCACCCTTGTGTCTGCTGCGTTGTGGCGATCGGGTGCGTGGTGATCATGCGGTGGGCCGTGGCAATGGATGGCGGCGAGCATCCCGTTCCATCCGATCCGCGTCAACGTCACGCGCACAACGCGCTTAGCTGCCAGTGGCCTTTATCTCGGCGCCCTGCAGCCACACACGCCAAGGCCCCGCAGTGCGGGGCCTTGAGGATGTCTTCGGTGGATGTGTTCGGCCCGTGCGAGCGCTCAGCCGCTGCGCGCCTGCTGCCGCTTCACCGCATACCCGATCGCCAGGATCAGGAACCACACCGGGCTGGCCAGCAGCGCCTGGCGCGTATCGGTCTGCAAGGTCAGCAGCACGATGACGAAGGCGAAGAACGCCAGACACACGTAACACATCAACACACCGCCCGGCATCTTGAACTGCGAGGCGGCGTGCTGCTCCGGCCGCTTGCGGCGATAGGCGATGTAGGCGCACAGGATCAGCGACCACACGAACATGAAGAGCACTGCCGACAACGTGGTGACCAGCGTAAATGCAGTGACCAGGTTCGGGATCAGGTACACCAGCATCGCGCCGAGCAGCAGGCAGACGCAGGAAAACAGCAGCCCACGTGCCGGCACCGCAGCGCGCGAGAGCTTGGCAAAGCCCTTCGGTGCATGCTGCTCTTCGGCTAGGCCGTAGAGCATGCGGCTGGTGGAGAAGATGCCGCTATTGGCCGACGAGGTGGCCGAGGTCAGCACCACGAAGTTGATCAGGCTGGCCGCGGCCGGCACACCGGCCAGCACGAACAGCTCCACGAACGGGCTCTTGTCGGCCACCACCTGCCGCCACGGCGTCACCGCCATGATCGCGACCAGGGCAAGCACATAGAAGATCAGGATCCGCACCGGAATCGAGTTGATCGCCTTGGGCAGATTGCGCCGCGGGTCGGCGGTTTCTGCAGCGGTGGTGCCGACCAGCTCGATGCCGACAAAGGCGAACACCGCGATCTGAAAGCCGGCAAAGAAACCACCAATCCCCATCGGGAACATGCCGCCATCGTTCCACAGATTCGACAGCGAGGCCACGTTGCCCGACGGCGAGCGGAAGCCCCAGGCCACCAGGCCGGCGCCGGTGATGATCAATGCGGCGATGGCGATGATCTTGATCAGCGCAAACCAGAATTCCATCTCGCCGAACAGCTTCACCGTCACCAGATTCAATGCAAGCAGCAACAGCACGCAGGCAATGGCCGGTATCCATGGCGCCAATCCGGGAAACCAGAACTGCGCATACGCAGCAATCGCGATGACATCGGCGATGGCGGTGATGATCCAGCAGAACCAGTAGGTCCACCCGCAGAAGAACCCGGCCCATGGCCCGAGCAGATCGGTGGAGAAGTCGATGAACGACTTGTACTCCAGGTTGGACAACAGCAACTCGCCCATCGCGCGCATCACGAAGAACAGCATCGCGCCGATGATGAGATAGACGAACAGGATCGACGGCCCGGCCAGACTGATCGTCTTGCCCGAGCCCATGAACAGCCCGGTGCCGATCGCCCCACCGATCGCGATCAACTGCAGGTGGCGATTGGACAGGCTGCGTTGCAGATGATCGGGCGCGGACGGATCGGACATGGGCACGGCACCGGCAAGTGAACAAGCCGTCAAAAATACGAGATCGCGCCGGCTGGCACCAGCGGTTTGACTGGAGTTGCCTGCATCGAAAACGAACCGGCCCTACTCACGCCTGGCGTCGCGCCCCATGATGGTGCGCAGCGCGACCCGCTCGCATGCTGGCATGGACTGCATGCAGCGGCTCAGCCGATCGACACCGCTCCACGTCCAGCGCTGTCAGGGGCTGTGTGCCAAGGCCGGCATCCACCTCGGCGACTCACACGTCGAAGCGACCAGCGCATCGCCGTGTCGGTCCCGTCGACAGATCCCCGTGATGCCCTGCGCGGCGACCGACACACTGCAGCATCACTCCAGGCGGCGCCCACTGCGCCCGTCACGACAATGACGGTGCGGCATCTCGCACAAACAGCGATCCCCATTCCAGTGCGGCGGTCCGCTTCGTGTGGCAGGCGCACTCGCGCCCGCTTCCTTGACTGGGCGCACGGACCGCGCGGGCACTAGCTGGTTTCCTGCGCAGCCACCACCCAGGAGACTTACATGCAATCACGCGCCCACTTACTGCTCGCCCTCGCGCTGCTCGCCCCGGTCACACCGCTGGCCATGCAGGTCGACTCGCGCGGGCAGCTTGTCGATGTGCAGGGGCGGGTGTTGCAGCTCCGCGGCGTGACGTGGCCGGGATTCGATCGCAGCACGCTGGTGGCGACCGGCTTGCACAGCCGCACACTGGCGCAGCTGCTGGACCAGATGCAGGCGTCGGACATCAACGCCGTGCGCCTGCCCGTTTGCGCCGCGGCGCTGAACGGCAGGCCGGTGCCCGCTGCGGCAGTGGCCGGCGACCCGGCATTGCACGCGCTCAATTCCCTGCAACTGCTCGATGCAGTGGTGCGTGCCAGCAGCGAACGCGGGATGCAGGTGCTGTTTGCCTTTGCCGATGGCGGCTGCGACGAGGAGGCGCCGCAACTGGGCAGCGATCCACAGGCGTGGACACGCGATCTGGTCACCCTCGCACGCCGCTACGGCAACCACGCCGGCGTGATGGGCGTGGACCTTGGCAGCAGCGGTTATCGCAACGCGACCTGGGCGGGAAGCGCCGCAGCGTCGGACTGGAACCGCGTAGCCTCGCGCGCCGCCACAGCGGTGCTTGCGCGGGCGCCGCGCTGGGTGGTGGGTGTGGAAGGCGTCGGCAGCAACACCGTGTGCAGCGACACCGCACGCAAGGCCGCAGGCAGCAATCTGCAACCGCTGGCCTGCGTGCCCTTGCGTATTCCGGCGCGGCAGCTGGTACTGATGCCGAAGCTGGCCGGGCCCGATCGTGATGCGGCCGAGGCGTTTGCGGCACCCAACTTTGCGCAGCTGCTGCCCGCCACCTGGCAACGCGATTTCGGCACGTTTGCAGTGGACCATGCGGTGATCCCGGTCAGCATCGGCGGCGGCCTGGGCGATGGCGATCCGCGCGATGCCGCATGGCAGACCGCCCTGAGCAGCTATCTCTCCAGCAGTGGCATGCGCAGCGCATTTCTCGGTCGCTGGGAGGTGGGCAATGCCAACAACGGTGGCCTGCTCGGGCCGGACGGCAGCCCGCGTGCGGACAAACTGCAGGTGCTGCATCAGGCGTGGGGCATCGGCCATGGAGCGGGGTCGGCTGCCTCGGCAAAGGCGGCCGGCACGAAGGATACCAGCAAGGCAACCGCCTGGAACGGCACCTTCACCGGCACGGCCACGTACACCGGCTCCGGCTACTCCGGCGGCGCGCTGCTGCTGGACCCGATCCCGAGCACCGCCTTCATCACCGCGCTCAACCCGACGCAGCTGAACTTCGGCGGCGTCAAGGCTGCGCTGGCCGGCGCCTATCTGGAAGTGACCGGCCCCAAGGGCAAGACCACCGTCTATGTGACCGATCTCTATCCGGAAGGCGCCTCCGGCGGGCTGGATCTGTCGCACAACGCGTTCGCTGCGATCGGCAACATGGTGGACGGGCGCATCCCGATCAGCTGGAAGGTGGTGCGCGCACCGGTGAGCGGCAACGTGCAGTACCGCATCAAGGAAGGCAGCTCACGCTGGTGGGCCGCAATCCAGGTGCGCAATCACGCCTATCCGGTGGTCAAGTTCGAGGTCAAACAAGGCAGCACATGGAAGAGCCTGCAGAAGACGGACTACAACCATTTCCTCGGCGAACAGCTCGGCAATCAACCCCTCTCCATCCGCATCACCGACATCCGCGGCAAGGCCATCCTCGATACCATTCCCGCGCTGTATGAAGACGGCAGCCATCCGGCGTATTTCCAGCCGGGCCAGGTGCAGTTTCCGTAGCAACTTGCGTACCGATCGATGTGTCTCGTTGTTCGTGCAGAAGCATCGGCACAGCGGTGATCCGCACGGTCAAGCAACGTCTGCATGGCCGCGCGTGATGCAGGCGGGCGCGACGCAGAGAGTGCAAGCCACTGATGCAGTGAGTGCAAGCCAGCGTTAGCTAGCGCAATCCAGCCTCAGCGTATCTAGCGAATGGCACTCCGGCCAACCATCGCCACCACTGTGCGGACCGCAATGAAAACGCCCCTCTTCCACCGGGAGAAGGGTCGGGGTGAGGGTACGGCGGCCGCACCGGTCACGCACATTACGCAGCCTCAATTACGCTGGCACATCCCATCGCATTCATTCAAAGCAGGTGCAACGCGCTCCAAACCGCGATGCAAAAGCCCCTCTCCCACCGGGAGAGGGGTTGGGGGTGAGGGTACGGCGGCCACGTTGGTCACGCACATTACGCAGCCTCAATCACGCTGGCACATCCCATCGCATTCATTCAAAGCATGCGCGCTCCAAAGCAATGCAATGCAATGCAATGCACTAGAGCTGAAACCGCACATTCAACGCATGCCATACATCCACACCGTGCGCACTACTCACGCACCACCAATCCATCAACCACCAGCCAACCCACCCCCGGCACGTCCCGGCAGCGCCTGGTCGTCATCCTGTTCAAGGTCGCCAACTTCATCGCGTAAGCCGCCTTTCTGCGGTGGCTGTTCTTCCAGAGGAGTCTGTTCCTCATTGGTATCCGGATCCGGTGTGCCGTGGACCGACAGACCTGCCGCGAACGAGGTCATCGGCCGCGCGGTGCGTGGATTGAGATGCATGTCTGACTCCTTGCGGTTGACGGTAGCGACAACGCTAGGCCGCACGGTGCTACCGGGCTGTGAGCCGGATGGTGGCGTTCGTGACGCCTTGTTGACGCGTCCTGCCCGGCGCAGTGTTCCTGCAGCGCGCAAGCCGCAGCGTACTTCGCTTCAACGACGATGACTGCCGGTGCTTCAGGTCAGCGCTGCACAGTGGCCCGGCGACAGAGCTCCGCAGCACGCCAGCCTCACCGGTCGTGCCACCGCTATCATGCGCACTCACCTCCGAGGCAACGCCATGCGCTACTGCGTCCTTCTCGCCCTGCTGATGACCATCGGCAGCATGCAGGCGGCCACGCCCACGTCCCGCCTGGATGCGGTATTGCAGGCCGGTGTGCTGCGCGTCTGCACCACCGGCGACTATCGGCCGTACTCGCTGCTGCGCGCCGATGGCCGCTTCGAAGGTAGCGATGTTGCGCTGGTGCAGTCGCTGGGCGACAGCCTGCAGGTGCGCGTGCAATTCGTGCAGACCAGCTGGCCGACGCTCCTGCCCGACCTGCTGGCCGATCGCTGCGATATCGCGGTGGGCGGGATTTCGGTGACCTTGCAACGGCAGCGCCAGGCAAGCTTCAGCGCGGTGCTGGACGTGGACGGCAAGATCCCGCTCGTGCGGTGTGCAGACCGCAAGCGCTACCGCACCATCGAGCAACTCAATCGTCCCGAGGTCCGCGTGATCGAGCCGGCCGGTGGCACCAATGAAGCCTTTGCGCGGCGCGACCTGCCACGCGCGCAACTGCGCCTGTTTGCCGACAACACCACCATCTTCCACGAGCTGCTGCATCAGCGCGCCGACGTGATGATCACCGATGCCTCCGAAGCGCTGTACCAGCAGGCCCGGCTGCCGGGCCTGTGCGCCATCGCCCCCGAGCAGCCCCTGCAATACAGCGAAAAAGCCTTCCTGCTACCGCGCGACGACCAAACCTGGAAGGCCTATGTCGATCAGTGGCTGCATCTGAGCAAGGCCAGCGGCGAGTATGGGCGCATCGTTGCCGCCTGGCAGGAATAGGGAATAGGGAATCGGAACAGCAGTGGATCCGACGCCTTTGGCGGTGCTCTTACGAATCCCCAATGCCGAATCCCCAATCCCCGCCCTCAAACGATCTTGGTCCGCCGCCACCACCTGGACACCTGCTCCTCGCGCACCAGGGTGAACAGGCCGGCGCTCAGGATCAACGCGATACCCACGCCCATCGGCCAGTCCAGATGATCGTGAAACAGCAGGTAGCCGAAGGCGATCGCCCATAGCATCTGGCTGTATTGCGTAGGCGCAACCACGCTGACCGGTGCCAGCCGCGTGGCGTACATCATGCAGATGGCGGCCAGCCCGGCCAGCAGGCCGTAACCGGCCAGCAACCCCCACTGGTACAGCGTGGGCCACACAAAGCTCGGCAACATCATGATCCCGCCCATCACCAATGGGCCGATCACGCCGGCGCCATACAAGGTCAGGCGCTTTTCGCTATGTCCGGCCATGCGCAAGGTGATCACCGAGATGGCGCCGACCAGGCCGCACACGATCGCTGCCACATGCCCATGGGTGAGATGGCGAAAGCCCGGGCGCAGCACGATCAGCACGCCGATGAAGCCGACGATCACCGCCGACCACCGCCGCCAATGCACCTCTTCCTTGAGGAAGATCACCGACAGCACGGTGACGAAGATCGGCATCAGGAAGATCAACGCAAAGGCTTCGGCCATCGGCAAGGTGGTGAAGGCGATCACCGAGGTGAGGTTGCCGATGGCCCCGGTGAAGGCGCGCAGCAGCCACAGTGCAGGCTGTTTTGCCATCACCAGCTCGCGCAGCTGGTCGTCGGGCTTCTTCAGGAACGGCACTGCCAGCAGCATCAGCAGGGCACCGAGAAACAACACCTCGTAGACCGGCAAGGTGCCTTCGAGCAGCTTCACGAACGCATCGCTGATCGAATAGGCCGCGTAACAGGCGAACCCCAACAACACACCCTTCAGCATTGCCCATACTCCACGGTTGACGCCGATCGATGCGGGTATCGATACGGACGGCCCGCAGTATGCGGTGCGGGATGTGTCAGCGGAACCGCGGGCAAGCACCACGCAGCGCTCGCTGCGTTCGGCCGGGCGCGGCCGGACACGCATTGGCAGCAGTCGTGCAGCGCACTGCGCGGCAGCGGTGCACTCCCGGGCCGGCACGTGCCAGCACCGCAGCGATCCGGCAGGATGCAGGTGGTGGTCTCTCGCACGCTGGCCGTCCTCGCCAATTTGCCGGGCCGATGCCCGGAAGCATCAGGTCGGTTACGATGCCAGCCCTCTGCGCCGCCTCGCGCAGCGCCCGCCCTCCATGTTCCTGCCAGCCGTGCCCCACTATTCCGGACCCTTGCTCGCCCTTTCCGATGCCCAGGCCTTGCTGGCCGCGCGTAGCGCCGGCCGCGTCGCGTGGACGGGGTCGCTGGATCTGGGCCGCAGCACCGGGACCGCGCAGCTGGATGCGCAGACCTGGCAATGGCGCGGCCGGGGCTACCCGTATCCGGGCAAGCTCAAGGACCGCACGCTCTATTTCTGGGACGGCGACGATTTCGCGCCGATCTCGCGCTTCGGCAGCGCGCTGATCAAGCTGGTGCCTACCCAATGGGGCGCGCCCACCTTCGAGATCGACGGCATCAAGATGCTGCCGTCGGCACAACTCTCGCCGTTCGAGGATGCGCGCCGCAAGGTGGCGTTGGTGAACCCGCGCGGCAAGAGCGTGCTGGACACCTGTGGCGGCCTGGGCTACTTCGCAGCCTGCGCGCTGGAAGACGGCGTTGCGCAGGTGCGCTCGTTCGAAAAGAACGCCGACGTGCTGTGGCTGCGCACGCTCAACCCATGGTCGCCGGACCCTGAGGCTGCCGCTGCCGGCGGGCGGCTGCAGCTGGTGCATGCCGATGTCGCACAGCAGATCGCCACGCTGGCCGACGATTCGGTCGATGCCATCCTGCACGACCCGCCGCGCTTCGGCATCGCCGGCGAGCTGTATTCGCAGGTGTTCTACGACCAGCTGGCGCGCGTGCTGCGCCGTGGCGGGCGGCTGTTCCACTACACCGGCGCGCCCAACAAGCTCACCAGCGGGCGCGATGTGCCCAATGAAGTGAGCAAGCGCCTGACCAAGGCCGGGTTCAGTGCGCAGTTGGCGCTGGATGGCGTACTCGCGACGTTGCCGGCCCGGCGCTAGCCGCACCCTCGCCCGCGGCGGCGCAGGAGGATTTGCGATACTGCACCGTCCTCGACACGGACGTTGCATGCGCGCATCCCGCTTCATTTGATGCCTGGCGAGGTTGGCGGCAACGCTCTGCACGTCTGCCGGCGCCCAGACGGCAGACGCGCAGGCCACGATGCAACACACCGCCACAGGCCTGTCGCTGCAAGGTGTGCGCAGGTTGCCGCCGCTATACTGGCCGGGCAGCACACCTGGTCGGGTGCATGGAACGCTCCACGCTGCTTTCGCCTCAAGGAAGATGGCCTGCAACCGCGCAACGGCGATTGCCCGGACGCTTCCTTGAGTTCCTGCTGTTGTGCCATGTCATGGCAACAGCGTCGCACCAAGGATCTCTCGTTGAAAACGTTCGCTACCTTTCTGCTTGTCTCTCTCAGCCTGCTGCTGGCGTCCTGCAGTGGCAGCGCCACCGGCGGCGCTTCCAGACTTTCGTCGAGCGACTACCTGCTGCACAACATCTCGGTGTGGAATGGCGCGGTGAGCATCATCGATCCGTGGGTTGCCGGTGACCGCGGGCAGAGCCTGATCTCCGATGCCGTGGCGCTCAAGCCGCTGCAAGGCTACAAGACCGAACTGGGTAGCCGGCGCAAGGCCCTGGCCGCCAACGCGCAGGCCAACACCGCCATGGCCTCGGGCGTGCCGGACGACGCCAAGGACCTGGACAGCAAGCTGACGACCTATCTCCGCAGCGCCGACGCCATGATGGCGGCACTGGAACGCGTTGCCGCGCTGCCCAATGGCTACACAAACACCGAGCTGGCGCCGGTGGCGCAGGACCTGGAGACCGTCTCCACCCGACTCAACACCGACATGCAAGCCTTGAATACCGCCCAGCGCGCCTATTCCACCGCGCACAAGATTCCAGTGCGGGAAGCCCGGCAGTAAGCAGTGCAGCAATCGGTCGCCTGCGTAGGCGACCGATGCACAACGCTGCCATCAGTGTCCCAGGCCGAACATCAAGGTGCGATGGGTTGCGGCACCGGCCATGGCGCCGCTGGCAACCGCAAACGCCACCGATGCGGCGGGGCTTGCGATATCGCCACAGGCAAACACGCCCGGCACCGTGGTGGCCTGTAATGCGTCGACTGCGAGGTAGTGGCCCAATGGTCCCTCGCTTGTGCCGCATCCTAGCGCTGCCACCAACGGGCTGATCTGAGTCTGTGGGGTGATGAACACACCGTCCAGCGCAAATGCCTGGCCGTCGTGCAGCACCACGGCCAGCGCGTCGCCCTCGCCTTGCAGCCCTGCAACCGCACCCGTCACCAGCGCAACGCCGCGTGCCTGAAGTTGCGCGTGTTGCGCCTCGTCCAGCACCAAGGTGTCGTTCAAGAACAAGCGGGTGGCGCCCCAATCCGGCAGCATGCTGGCCTGGTGCACGGCAAACGCCGATGTGGCCACCACACCGATGCGGCCTTGCTGCAGCTCGTAACCATGGCAGTACGGGCAGACAAACACCTGCCTGCCCCAACGCTCGGCCAGGCCCGCAAGCGCAGGCAGGCGGTCGACCATGCCCATTGCCAGAATCAGCCGACGCGCGACGTGGACGCTGCCGTCGGCAAGCGTGGCCTCGAATGCATCGGCCTCGCCGCGCAGCTGCACCACCTCGCCACCGGCCCACTGCACGCTGGGATAGGCCAGCACCTGCGTGCGGGCTTCATCGGCAATCTGCGCAGGCGATGCGCCATCGCGGCCCAGAAAGCCGTGAGAGGTTGTGGCGAACCGATTGCGCCGCTGGCCGCTGTCCACCAGCAAAACGGTGCGCCGCGCGCGTGCCAGCTGCAGTGCGGCCGACAGCCCCGCATAGCTGCCGCCAATGATGAGTACGTCGTGGTGCATGGTCGCTCCGGGTCGCCGCATGAATTGATGTACTTTTCGATGTTACATGAAAAGATGTCAAGACAAACTGCGGTCACGCAACCGGAAAACGCCTTGGAGCTGCAAGACCCTTCAGCACGCCGCCGTCACGGGGTAGGGACGGCGCAGCAGCAGTGCGGTACACGCGTGTCACGCCGGCTCGAGCACCGGTTGCGCCCGCCTGCCGGCCGAGCGATCAATGTGCTTGGCGCTCCTTGCTCACTGCGGCGACGCCTGCCGGCGCTTGCCTGCACCCGTGCCGGCAGGCGGTGTGCCGGCGCTGCACAGCGCATCGAACTCGCTGGCCAACGCGGCCAGGGTCACCGTTCCCAGACGGCGAAGCAGCACTGCTTCTGCGTCGGCCAGCGCATCGGCAATCGCCGCATTGACGACACGCTCCACGCCGCACTGCGGGTTGGGATGATCGGCGCCGATTGCAAACAAATGCGGCCCGCCGACCGCGCGATGCACGTCCAGCAACGTCACCTGCGTCAGATCGCAGGCGATCTGCCACCCTCCGTGGTGCCCCTTGCTCGATTGCACGTAGCCGGCACTGCGCAGCCCGGCCATGGTCCGGCGCACCACCACCGCGTTGGTCGCCAGCATGCTGGCGATCTGCTCGGAGGTCATCGGTTGCTCGCGTCTGGCCATGTGCAGCAGCACATGCAACATGCGGGAAAGGCGGCTATCGGTTCGCACGCGGTCTCAGGCTTGGTCTGGTTGATTCAGAGGAACGACATGCCCTCGTCAGCTCGCGATTGTGCCGCAGCGCCCTGCGGTTGTCGCAGCGTGCTGCCGGCTGAGCGCTGCTGGTTCAGCACACCGCCCATTGATCGCGCCCGGCCGTCTTGGCGGCATACAGCGCCAGATCGGCCTGACCGAGCAGCACATCCAGCCCGGTGGCCGGGGCCACGCTCACCGCCCCCATGCAGAAGCGCACCGGCTGCTCTGCCGGCAGGCCGGGGATCTCGATCGCGGCCACCGCATTGCGCAAGCGCGCAAACACGGCCGGAATTTCATCCGGCCTGCAGCCCGGCAGCACCAGCAGGAATTCTTCGCCACCCAGCCTGCCCAGGCGGTCCTGCGCACGCAGTGCCAGGGTCGACGCGCTGGCCAGCGCCTTGAGCACCGCATCGCCGATGGCATGCCCATGCACATCGTTGATCAGCTTGAAGTGGTCCAGGTCGATCAAGGCCAGCATGCACGGGGTGTGCGCACGCAACGCCTGCTCGATCTGCTGTTGCGCTTCGGCGCGGATGGCGCGGCGATTGGGCAGGCCGGTGAGTTCGTCGCGCATGGCCAGGCGCGACAGCTGCCGGCGATGCCGCGCCCCGAAGGCCAGCACCACCAGCGCCCCAAGCAACAGCAGGCAGGCCGCGCACAACGCTATCCACAGCGCGCGCTGGCCGGCTTCGCGCGCCTGCAATGCCAGCTGCGCGGTTTCGCTGCGGCGGCGCAACTCGGCGTTTTCCGCCTCGCGGCGCGCATCTTCGTAACGCGCCTGCAGGCGCAGCATCACCGTGTCGCGCTGGCGCTCCAGGCTCTGCGCGCGCAGTGCGTTGGCACGCTGCAGCTCCTGGTATGCCTCGGCATGCCGGCCTTCGGCCGCCAGTGCCTGGGCGATGGCCTCGACCAGCTCTGCACGCCGGCTCAGGGTCAGGTTCGGGTCGTCCGCGTCCCTGGCCGCGATGATTGCGCTGCCCAGGCTGGCGGACTTCAGCGCGATCAATGCCCGCAGCAGCACCGTGTGGCACGCGGCGACCCGGCCGACATTGCCCTGGGACTGCATCACGGGCAGCGCCTCGCGCGCCATGCTCAGCGCCGCCGCGGCATCGCCGGTGTCGATCAATGCCTCGCTGGCGCTGGTCAGCGCCGCCGCCACGCCGGCCTGATCGCCCAGCTCGCGGCTGAGCGCCAGCGCGCGCCGGAAATGCAGCAACGCCGCTGCCGGCTGCTGTTGCGCCAGCGAGGTACCGTATTCGTATTCGATCAGGCTGCGCTGGAAGCGCGCCGGCTGGCCCTGCAGGCGCGCCAGGGCACGCTGCAGGTAATCCTGCGCGTCGGTGTCGTCGGCAACCCGGCCGGCCACGCGGCTGGCCAACGACCCGAGCTGGGTCAGCCCGTCCATTTCCAGACCCAGCTGATGTTCGCGCACGGCGCACTGGTAGCTGGTCTGCGCGGCGCTCCAGGCCTCGTCGCTGCTGCCGGAAGCCAGCATGCTCCACATGTCCACGGCTTCGACTTCGCACACCAGATCGCTGCGCCCCAGCGCGCGCGCCTGCTGCCGCAATGCATTCAACCGCGCCACCATGCCGCGATTGGGATTTTCGCGTACGTCGCTGAGCGCCTGCACGATCTCCAGCCACAGCCGCGCCTGCGCGGCGTTGCCGTGCAGTTGGTCCAGCAGGCCACGCGCCTGCGCCAGCGCCGCCTGTCGCGCGTCGGTGTCTTCCAGGGAGATCAGCACCCGGGCCTGCGCCAGCTGCGCCCAGAACTGCGCATCGCTGTCGCCATCGACGCGCGCCCGCTGCAGCGCCTGCCGGGCGATCTGCAGGGCCTGCATCGGGTCGTCGAGCGTGGCCGATTCGATGGTCTTCCACGGCTGCGGCTGCGCCCAGCCCGGTGCACTGAACAACAGCACCATGCACGCGGTGAGCACACCTCGCCAGGCGGTCGCGGTCCTGCTCAACCGGTGCTCACGGTCGCTGCAGACCAGACCGCATGCGCAGCGCGCCCATGGCACTACACGTGGCAAGACCCGTGGCCCGGCCCGGGCTGGCTGTTTGCTGCGGCATCTCGGGCACTCCCTTGGTCTGACAGCGGTGGAATCCGGTGAGCCGCCTGCACGGCGCGCTCGATGTCTTGCGGCTGCAATGATGACTGGCAGACACGGCAGGTCACGTGAGCGCGCAGCGGGTCGAGCCCGTTATCGGCCGCGTTGCGCACGTCTTGAATCGGGCTGCATGAATCGGTTGGGCGCGGCCCGCGTGCACATGCCGGCCGTGGCACACCGGGTGGCCTGCTGGACACGGTGCCCGAGGTTCACTGCGCAGATCGAGGTCACTCACCGGCTCGTCCGCACGCAGCCGAGGGGGTGTATCGCCGTTGTCGTTGGCTGCCGTGCGGTGCGGCAGGCCGTACGCTCACGCGGTGCGTCCTGCCGGCCAGCTGACACGATCGACATCGGCGATGCCGCCGGCCGCCACGCGCCACCTCGCGCGCCATGAAAACCGCCACACCCAGGCCACGTAAACTGCGCCACGGCGATTTCCGCCATCGATCCTGGAGACACCGTGACCTGCCCCCTGCCCCGCCTGCTCACGCTGCTGGCCATCGCCCTGCTGTCGGCCTGCGCCACCCAGGCGCCGCGCGCACCGCAACGCTCGCCGGAGGCGGTCAAGGCCGACATCGCACGGCGCCTGCCAGCCAACCTGCCCGACCGTGCCGGCTGGGCCAACGATGTCTACGTGGCGCTGTCGTCGCAGGCGCTGGACGCCAGCGCCGAGCACATCTGCGCGGTGCTGGCGGTCACCGAGCAGGAGTCCACCTATCAGGCCAATCCCGTCGTGTCCAACCTGGGCAAGATCTCGCGCGCGGAAATCGATCGCCGCGCCGGCGCGCACCACATTCCCGCCTTCATGGTCGATGCGGCGCTGCGCATCACCTCGCCGGACGGCCGCAGCTACGCCACGCGTATCGCCGCCGCCCGCACCGAGCAGGAGCTGAGCCGCGTCTTCGAAGACTTCACCGGCAGCGTGCCGCTGGGCGCGCGCCTGTTCGACGGTCTCAACCCCGTGCACACCGCCGGGCCGATGCAGGTGAGCATCGCCTTCGCCGAACAACACGCGCAGCGCTACCCCTACCCGCCCGGCGACTCGATCCGCCACGAGGTCTTCAGCCGCCGTGGCGGGCTGTGGTTCGGCACCCAGCATTTGCTTGGGTACCCGGCCACCTACGACAGGCTGTTGTACCGTTTCGCCGATTTCAACGCCGGGTGGTACGCCAGCCGCAATGCCGCCTTCCAGGCCGCGCTGAGCAAGGCCAGCGGCATCTCGCTGACACTGGATGGCGACCTGCTCACACCCGGCGCCAGCCTGGATGCGCCTGGCGGCACCGAACGTGCCACACGCGCGCTCGCCAGCCAGCTGGCAATGAACGACCGCCAGATCCGTCGCGCCCTGGAGGCCGGCAACACGCTGGAGTTCGAAGACACCTCGCTGTACCGCGAGGTGTTCGCCCTTGCCGACCGCACCGCCGGCGCGCCCTTGCCGCGCGCCGTGCTGCCCGGCATCACCCTGGACAGCCCCAAGATCACCCGCACACTCACCACCGCCTGGTTTGCGCAGCGGGTGAATGAGCGCTGGAAGCGCTGCATGGGCAAGTAAGCGCGCAGGTGCATCAGCCGCAGCACCTGCACACCCTTGCGCCGGTGCGCAGCGCAACCCACCCGCCGGACGCAGCGCCTTGTACAGACACCCGCATTGCCTGCAGGCACATCTGCGGCGAACCGCAGCAGATGCCGGCAGCGCGCTCCGGCAGTCGCTCGTCAGCAGTTTCTGGAGGCAATCACGGCACTGCCTGTTCGGTACTTCGCCCATTGATCCGTCGCGCAGGCGATGCGATGTCGCTCAATGAGAAGCAAGACTTCCGGCAGAGGCACGCCTGGCAGGCAGCGGGTAGCATCGTGCGGTCGCGCCAACCGCGTTGCGCGCTCCTTTCGTCCCGGAGAGTCCTACATGCCCACCCCGTTGCCGATGCGGCACCTGTTCGCCGCCGTGGCCCTGGCCGCCCTGCCAGTCCTCGCCAACGCGCAGGCGCCTGCCGTCACCGAGGCCGACTATGCGCGTGCCGAGCAGTTGATCTACTACGCCGCGCAGCCGCTGGTCGACCATGCCCTCACGCGCATCGATTGGCTGGACGCCACGCACGTGGTGTATGTCGATCACGACGCCAAGGGCAACCGCCTGCTGCAACTGGACACCGCCACCGGCAAGAGCGCGCCGCTGTTCAAACAGGCCACGCTGGTCGCTACGCTCAACACGCTGCTGAAGACCGGCGACAAGCCGCTCAAGGCCAATACCTTCGCACCGGTGGTCAAGCGCACCGCCGATGGTCGTTACCGCCTCAATGTGCGCAATACCGCCGTGGTCTGCGATGCGCGGGCGCGCTGCAGCAAGCTCTACACAAAGGACAAACCCGAACCGGGTGTGCTGTCGCCGGATAAACGCAGCGAAGCCTTCATCCGCAACTGGAACCTGTGGGTGCGCGACCTGGCCAGCGGCCAGGAAACCCAGCTCACCCGCGATGGCGTGGAAAATTTCGGCTATGCCACCGACAACGCCGGCTGGCAGCACAGCGACAACGCCATCGTGGCGTGGTCGCCGGATTCGCAAAAGATCGCCACGTTCCAGCAGGACCAACGCAAGACCGGCGACATGTATCTGGTCAGCACCAAACTCGGGCATCCGGAACTGCAATCCTGGAAATACCCGC
This sequence comes from Xanthomonas sp. WHRI 6106, assembly GCF_040202405.1. Classification (NCBI taxonomy): domain Bacteria; kingdom Pseudomonadati; phylum Pseudomonadota; class Gammaproteobacteria; order Lysobacterales; family Lysobacteraceae; genus Xanthomonas; species Xanthomonas sp. WHRI 6106. The sequence continues at coordinate 41,562 of NZ_JBEGFC010000004.1, forward strand.
TGGCCGGCGACAAGGACGTGACCATGATCGAGCGCGTCATCATCGACGTGCCCACGCGCAGCGTGGTGCGTCTGAAGCTGCCGCCGGATCAGCACCGCTCCACCTTGTGCGACGACGTCAGTTGCTCGCCGGGCCTGTGGGATGACGTGAAGTGGGCGCAGGACAGCAAGACGCTAGCGTTCGCCTCCACCTCGCGCTTTCACAAGCAGACCTGGCTGCGTATCGCCGATGCCGGCACCGGCGCCGTGCGCACCGCGTTTGAGGAAACCGCCAAGACCTATTACGAAAGCGGCCAGGTTGCCGCCAATTGGGCCTATCTGCCAGCCAGCAATGAAGCGATATGGTTTTCCGAGCGCAGCGATTGGGGCCAGTTGTATCTCTACGATCTGGCCACCGGCAAACCCAAGCGCGCCATCACCAGCGGCGAGGGCAACGTCACCAAGCTGTTGCGCGTGGACCCGGCGAGCCGTACTGCCTGGTTTGTCGGCGTCGGCCGCAGCCCGGGCGTGGACCCCTACTACCAGCAGCTGTGGAAAGTGAGCCTGGACGGTGGCGAGCCGGTACTGCTCACCCCCGAAGCAGCCGATCACAGCATTGCGCTGTCACCGGATGGCGCACGTTTTGTCGACACCTATTCCACCTCCGTCACCCCACCGGTCACCCTGCTGCGCGATGCCGGCGACGGCCGCACCGTCAGTACGATGGCCACTGCCGACATCACCCGCCTCAAGGCGGCCGGCTGGGTGCCGCCGGAACCGATCACGGTCACGGCACGCGACGGCAAGACCACGCTGTACGGACTGATGTTCAAGCCCAGCCACTTCGACCCGACGCGCAAATACCCGGTAATCGATTACGTCTACCCCGGCCCGCAGACCGGCTCGGTGCGCGGCCGCAGCTTCCTGGCCGGCCACGGCGACAATCAATCGCTGGCCGAACTCGGCTTCATCGTGGTCGCCATCGACGGCATGGGCACGCCGTGGCGCTCCAAGACCTTCCACGACACCTGGTACGCCAACATGGGCGACAACACCCTGCCCGACCAGGTCGCCGGCTTGAAGGAACTGGGCAAGCGTTACCCGTGGATCGATCTGGACCGCGTCGGCATCTGGGGCCATTCCGGCGGCGGCAATGCGTCCACCGCGGCGATGCTGCGCTATCCGGACTTCTTCAAGGTGGCCTGGTCGGAAAGCGGCAACCACGACAACCGCGGCTACGAAGACGACTGGGCCGAGAAGTATCACGGCGAGCACATCGTCAACGCCGACGGCACATCCAACTACGACGACCAGGCCAACGCCAACCACGCCGGCAAACTCAAGGGCCGGCTGATGCTGGTACACGGCACCCTGGACGACAACGTGCCGCCCTACCTCACCCTGCTGGTGGCCGATGCGCTGATCAAGGCCAACAAGGACTTCGACATGCTGATGCTGCCCAACGCCAAGCACGGCTACGGCGACCTGACCCCGTACGTCGCCCGCCGTCGCTGGGACTACTTCGTGCAGTACCTGCTCGGCGCCACACCACCGGCGCAGTACCAGATGAAGCCGATGCCGAAGGAATGACCACCCCGCTACGCGGCACCGCCATCGGTGCCGCGTGGCGCGTCTTCAAGCATTACCGAAAGCACGCTGCACCCCGCCCTTCGTAGAAGCGGCCCAGGCCGCGACGCACTGCCGACAAACCCAGCAATCGCAGCCGTATCTCACCCGAAGCCCCGCAGAGGCGCCAAGGGCGCGCGACAGACGCGTCAGCGCGCGGCAACCCGTCGTTGCCCCAGCAATCCGATACGCCGGAACCACATCTCCACTGGCACCGTCACCAGCGGCGGCACTGCGGCCAGCAGGCTCAGCACCCAGGCCCACCACGGCCAGCGCAGCCGCAGCGCGGCCAGCACGCTCACCGCCAGGTAGAACAGGAAGGCCACGCCGTGCAGGCGACCGAACAGCCACACCACCACCTCGGTGGTCTGTGTGCCGTACTTGAGCCACATGCCCAGCAACAAGCCGGCCCAGGTCACGCCCTCAATGAACGCGGCAACCGCAAATAGCCGACCCATCGGCGACAACGCAGCAGCAGAACGCATGCAACACTCCAGTGGACACAGGGATTGCCGCGACGCGATGGCGGCGGCGACGCCCGCTGGCCCACCGAGTTTACAGGTGGTAACCGCAGCGGGTGCCAATGCACCGCTACCGAGCGTCCGAGCCCACTCCTGCAGTGCGTCTGGCTGCAGCAACGCACTAGTTGCCCGTCCAGGCAATAATGCAGGTCTTGTTGTCCTCAGGCCCGCACCATGCGTTTCGCCCTGCTGCTCTCACTCCTGTTCGCCTTGCTGCCCGTCACGGCATCAGCCCTACGCGTCCACGAGGGCGACCTGCTGTTCGTTACCGCCGCACGTACCGGCCTGAGTGGTGCGATCGACGATGCAACCGCAAGACCGGGCGCGCCCAGCTTCGACCATGTGGCACTGGTCGCGCACGAAGGGAACACGCAGATCGTCCTGCACGCCGACGAACAAGGCTCGCGCCAGCAGTCGCTGCGCACGTTCATCGACGAGGCGACCGCCAAGCACCGGCAGATCATCGTGTATCGCCTCACGCCGGAGCATCGCCCCGCCATTGCAGACGCCGTCGCCCAGGCGCGTCGCATGCTCGGCAAACCCTACAACGACACCTATGTGCCGAACGAAGACAGCTATTACTGCTCGGACTTCATCGAGCGCGCGTTCCGGGCACACCATGTGTTTGCGCTGCAGCCGATGAACTTCAAGAACCTGCAGACCGGCAGGATCTCGCCGTACTGGACCGATTTCTACCGCAGCCGCGGCATGCAGGTACCGCAGGACGTACCCGGCAGCAACCCGAACGATATGGCGCGCGCACCAGCGCTCGCCGTGGTCGGGCAATTGAACTGAGATGCGCGATCAGGCGTTCGAGACGCAGCCAGTGAGCGGCGCGGCGCGCTGGTCTCAGACGCCGGGCACGGCAAGAGCGCGGCGTATGTCGCGTATCTGCGTGACCAGGTGTTGCCCTTCACCGCGCAGCACTACCCCACTGATGAAGAGCGGCGCCTGTATCTGGGCCATTCGTATGGCGGCCTGCTCGGAATCGAAATCCTGCTGAGCACACCGCAGATGTTTTCCGGCTACATCCTGGCAGCCCGTCGTACTGGTACGGCGCGCATGTCATGGCGCAGCGTAAAGCTGCCTACGCCACCATCCACACTGATCTCCCCGCGCAGGTTTACCTGGATGTCGGCGAGTACGACCAGGCGCGTTACCACAAGAACTACGACACGGTCGTGTGGCTGGCATGACGCTGCGGTCAGTTCGCCAGGCAATGAGGTGGCGCCCGCATCTCGCACGCGTTATTGATCCGTTCGCCGTGCCCCGACAGCTGTAGAGGCTGCGCGCCGCATGACCTACGCACCACCCTGTTGCCCACGCCGCCACCCGGCGGCGCGTGGCAAAGAGCAAGCGGCGGCATACGGGCGCAACCGATGCGCGGCGTGCACAACGTCTTGCCAACGCCCACACATGCCCGGCCCTAGTGTGTGGCGATCCACAACAGCGTGACGATCGCAGTGCCATTGGTTTGCGCTCGTCGACCACAGGCAGAGGTGCACATGGCTTTGATTCATTCCATCCTGATGAGCGCCGTCGCCGGCATGCGCTCGATGACGCCGCTGGCAGCAGTGGCCAACGCCGCCCGCACCGGCAAGCTTCCTGCCGACAATGGCGCCCCGTCGTTGCTTGCCAACCCTGTCGCCTCGGCCGGCATGCTGGCGCTGGCCGGCGGTGAGCTGGCGGGCGACAAGATGAAGACCGCCCCCGACCGCATCGTGCTCCCTGGAATGATTGCCCGCATCGCCACCGGCGTCATCGTCGGCACTGCGTTGGCGCCGCGCGAGCAACGTGGCATTGCCGCCCTGCTCGGTGCAACCACCGCGGTAGCCGCCGCCTATCTCACCTTCAACGCCCGCATGCGTGCCATCGAACGCTACGGCCAGACCAGCACCGGCATTGTCGAAGACGCCATCTCGGTGGGCGCGGCCACCTTGATCATCCGGGACGCCGCAAAGCGCTAATTCCCGCTGACGTGCCTGCATGCAGTGCTGCACCATGGTTCAACATCTGCATCGTGGCCGCAGCACGGCCGTGCTGCAGTACCCCGCCTGGCGTTAGGCGGGTGCTTCAGGCGCCTCGGCCACTGCGTTCCACCATTGCTGCCCATTCCATCGCCAAGCTGCAATCGGGGACATGCGCTGCTTGAAACGCCCTGCACTTCAACCGCCACGCCCGTGGGGTGCATCCAGATCCAGCAGCGGCCCCATCGGCACGATTCCGGTCGGATTGATCATGCCGTGGCTTTGGTAATAGTGGCCCTTGATATGCTGGAAGTTCACCGTCTCGGCGATTCCCGGCATCTGGTACAGCTCGCGCAGGAAGCCGGACAACTGCGGGTAATCGGCAATCCTTTTCAGATTGCATTTGAAGTGCCCCACATACACCGCATCGAACCGCACCAAGGTGGTGAACAGGCGCCAGTCCGCTTCGGTCAGGGTGTCGCCGCATAGATAGCGCTGCTGCCCAAGGCGCGCCTCAAGCCAGTCCAGTGAGGCGAACAGTGGCGTCACGGCCTCTTCGTAGGCGTGTTGGGTGGTCGCGAAGCCCGCCTTGTAAACGCCGTTGTTGACGGTGTCGTACACGCGTGCGTTGACCGCGTCGATCTGCTCACGCAGGTGCGCAGGGAAGTAATCTCCCGCGCGGGCACCCACGTCGTCGAAGGCGCTATTGAACATGCGGATGATGTCGGCCGATTCATTGCTCACCACCGTGCCGCGCTCACGGTCCCAGAGCACCGGCACCGTCACGCGGCCGGAGTAGCGCGGGTCGGCCTTCAGATACACCTCGTACAAGCGCGTGGCATGGTTGACCGGATCGGCCACCACACCCGGACCAGGATCGAAGGTCCAGCCCTGCTCACCCATCAGCCAGTGCACCACTGACACATCGATCAGTGGTTCCAGCCCCTTCAGCCGACGAAAGATCAGCGTGCGATGCGCCCAGGGGCAGGCCAGCGACACATACAGGTGGTAGCGGCCCGCGGCCGCCTTGAACCCGCCTTCGCCATGCGGCCCGGCCGACCCGTCGCGTGTCACCCAGTTGCGAAACTGCGATTGAGAACGCTCGAATCGCCCATCGCTCTTGTCGGTGTCGTACCACTGGTCTTGCCACTTGCCATCGACCAACAGGCCCATCGTGTTCTCCCGCCACAGCATGAGCGGCCACCCTAGCCCGGCAGCACTGGAGGGTGCGTGAGCGCTAAGCCATCCACACCGCACCGCTTGCCGCTAGGCAAAGGCAGCGGTGACGGGCCTGCACACATCCGCAGCGGGCGCGAGCAGCGCCTGGGCAGCCGCTCGGTTGCCGGTCACGCATCGTCGTAGCTAGGTGGCTGGCCACCCGGCCGGCGGCATTGGCGCCAACCTGCCCGGATCGGTGAAAATAACGCGTCATCGCGCCTTGGGGCCGCCCGGCGTGCACACTCGCCGCACCCTGCCGCGGCCTCCTTCACGCGTGCCTGGCACGCGACCGATGCCCAACGTCTTTTCCGGATCTGCCTTGAACACCACCACCCCGCCTCTGCCCGCCAACGACGACCTGCCCCTGACCGACCGCCTGCGCGCGGCTCTGGATCTGCTGGAGGCCATCGAGGCCGACCGCAGCGTGCTCGACACCTTGCCCGAGGCCGATCGCGTGCGCCTGCATCAGGTGGTCGCCAAGGTCTATCACCCCGAGCCCAAGGCGCGGCGGCAGCTGCTCAAGCAGCGCGAACGCGAGCGGCATCAGGAAAAGGTGCGCAAGGCCGAAGCGCTGCTGGAACAACGCGGCATCCGCGCACTGCGGCGCAAGCCGGTGTTCAGCACGCCGAACTACTTTCCGCCGCATGCCGCCGGCCTGCACGACGCGCACAACGGCGAGAACGCCGCCGAGGCACCGGAGCAGCTGCACTCGCCGGAGCTGCGGCACTGCTATGTGTGCAAGCAGAAGTTCACCCAGCTGCATCACTTCTACGACCAGATGTGCCCGGCCTGCGCCGAGCTCAATTTCTTCAAGCGCACCGAAACCGCCGACCTGCGCGGGCGCGTGGCGCTGCTCACCGGTGGGCGGGTGAAGATCGGTTATCAGGCCGGATTGAAGCTGCTGCGTGCCGGTGCGGAATTGATCGTCACCACGCGTTTTCCGCGCGATTCGGCCGCGCGTTATGCGGAAGAACCGGATTTTGCGCAGTGGGGTCACCGCCTGCAGGTCTTCGGCCTGGACCTGCGCCACACGCCCAGCGTGGAGGCCTTCTGCAGCCAGTTGCTGGCCACCCGCGAGCGGCTGGATTTCATCATCAACAACGCCTGCCAGACCGTGCGCCGCCCACCGCAGTTCTATGCGCACATGATGGCCAATGAAACCGCCGCCCTGCATGACCTGCCGGAGACGGTGCAACAACTCGTTGGCCATTACGAAGGCCTGCGCACGCCCGAATTGCTGCGCGACGCATCGGCCACCGCGCTGCCGGCCGTGCATGGGCGCGGCCTCGACGATGCAGACGGCCTCACTCGCGCTGCAGAGCTTTCGCAGATCGCGCTGCTGGACGACGAGCTGGTGGGTCAGGAACACCTGTTCCCCGAAGGCCGGCTGGACCAGGACCTGCAGCAGGTGGACCTGCGCGGGCGCAACTCCTGGCGCCTGCTGATGGCCGAAGTGCCCTCGGTGGAGCTGCTGGAAACGCAACTGGTCAACGCCATCGCGCCGTTCATCATCAACGCGCGCCTGAAGCCACTGATGCTGCGCACGCCCGAACGCGACAAGCACATCGTCAACGTCTCGGCGATGGAAGGCCAGTTCTATCGCAACTTCAAGACCACGCGCCACCCGCACACCAACATGGCCAAGGCCGCGTTGAACATGATGACGCGCACCTCGGCGGCCGATTATCAAAACGACGGCATCCACATGAACAGCGTCGACACCGGCTGGGTCACCGACGAAGATCCGGCCGACATTGCCGCGCTCAAGGTCCAGCAGGAGCGCTTCCACCCACCGCTGGACATCGTCGACGGCGCCGCCCGCATCGTCGACCCGATCATCCACGGCTTCAATACCGGCGAGCACGTGTGGGGCCAGTTCCTCAAGGATTACGCGCCGACGGATTGGTGATGGATCAGGCCGCACCGGCACACCGCATCGCGATGCGATGCCGGCTCCGCACACGCGCACCGGTCAGTGCGTGCGCAGGCCTCACGTGGCGGTCAATTGATTCGCGGAAGCACGCGTCGGTTCGCGCTCCGGCCCCGTGCCGGTTCGGCATGCATGCTGAACTGTCTTCCCTCGCATCGCCGGCCCGAACGGACAAGACGCATGAGGTCAGGGTGGAGACCTGCAACGCGTCGCCGAGCCCTGGGTGCGTTTGAAGTTGCATCAACGAGGCAACGCATGAGCGGGCCACTCCATCCAACCCAAGACAGTCCGGCTTGACGGCACCTCTTAGCGTTGCATCAGACACCCCACACCCGCCTGATCGACCACCCGCGGCACAGGAGCTCCTGCATGTCAGCACCGCACGGCGCACTCGCCTTCATCGGCTTCGGCGAAGCCGCATGCGCATTCCATGAGGGTTGGGCACTCGATGGCCAGCGCCGGATCACGGCCTACGACATCAAGAGCGACCACCCCGAGACGCTACCTGCCATGCATGCGCGCTACCTCGACCATGCCGTGGTGGGCTGCGAAAGCGCCGCAGCCGCAGTGGAACAGGCCGATATCGTCTTCAGCCTGGTCACTGCCGACCGTGCGCAAGCGGCAGCACACGCAGCAGCGCCTGCCCTGCGCAAGGCAGCGCTCTGGCTGGACTGCAACTCGTGTGCACCCGGCACCAAACAGGCGGCAGCCGCCGTGATCGAAGCGGCTGGCGGCCGCTATGTCGACGTTGCGGTCATGGCCCCGGTGCTGCCGCAACGGCACCACGTGCCGCTGCTGGTGAGCGGCCCGCATGCGCCTGCCGCGCTGACCGTGCTGCAGGCGCTGGGCATGCGGCCCGAGATCGCTGGCGAGCTCGTGGGCCAGGCCTCGTCCATCAAGATGCTGCGCTCGGTGATGGTCAAGGGTATCGAGGCGCTGTGCGCCGAATGCTTCATCGCCGCCCGGCGTGCAGGTGTCGAAGACCAGGTCATCGCATCGCTCAATGCGTCTTCACCACAACGCACCTGGGGCGAGCAGGCCAGCTACAACCTTGAGCGCATGATGGTGCACGGCGTCCGCCGCGCGGCAGAGATGCATGAGGTTGCCGCCACCGTGTCCGCCCTGGGCTTGCCTGCCGAGATGGCATCGGCGACCGCCGCGTGGCAGCAGCGGGTCGGCAACGCCGCGCTCGATGCCGGTCGTGAGGCACTGAGTGAGCGGTTGGATCGGGTCTCCGCGGCGCTAGGCCAGCGGTGACGCAGTGGGGGGCGCATCATCGCAGCTGACCGCTTGCCCTCGCACATCCCCCTGCACCCGCCAGGCTCAGCGGCGTCGAGGCGGCGCGTCCTTGTTGGCCTGCGCACGTGCAAGCACATTGGCCGCTGCGATGACGTCATTGAGTTCCTGACGAAACCCATCCACGTGCGCGGGCGGCACCATCCCCTCGAAGCTGCCGCGGTCGAACACCGGCCTGGCTTCCATGAAGAACCCGTCGCGGCCTTGCACCACGAACTGGAAGCACGCCTGCCACCGCGGGTCGGGATGGGCAGACAACTCGACGGTGATCTTGCTGCCGGCGCGCCCTGTTTCGTCGGGCGCGACAGTCACCGTTCGCGCTGTGATCTGGTTACCACTATTCATGCGCGCAATGATCGGAAATGGCGAGTCGAGACGCCGTGAGCCGGCGGGTTCGTCCCGGAATCGAGGCATAGAAATTTTCTATTGGATTGGCGCCCACCTTCACACCAACATCACGCTGTCGGACACGAGGCCATGGGCCGCTCATCTCGTGGGATGCGGAGCACATCCAGAGCCGACATTCCAACAGCAACTGTTTGTGTGCGAGGGGAAGCATGCAGCTGATCAGAACGCATCAACGTGCCATCCATGCGGCACTTGTCACTGGCTACGTCACGCTGCTGAGTGGCGCCTGCTGGGTTTTCACGCACCTGCACTAGGTCGGCGCGTCTCGGCACATTGCCACGCTGCGATGCCGTCCGGCGCCCGGCGTCCGGGCAGCTGATTCCAGACGCCGTCGGCTGGTTGCCTATCCGGCGATAGGGCGACTGCGCCAGCGCACGCCTGCAAGGCTTCCCGTGCCCTGGGCTGCATGAAACGGTCACTCATCCGTCAACGTACGCGGCTGGCGTTGCCGCGCTGCGCTCGCAGCAGACGGTTCGCGGCGCAATCGCACAGCGCCAGCAGCGACGATCCACCCTGGTCAATCAATGTCCCGGCCAACGCACCCGCTTGGTGGAGGGCGGCCCGTTGCCCCTGCTCCAGCTGCTCCGGCGTCGCCGTGCGGCCAGGCGAGCTCAATTGTTGCAATCACGTGCACAACGGTCGTGTTCCCTTGCCACACCATTGATCAGATCGGCGCTAGCGTGGCACCACTCCTCAGAAGACGCGCAGATGACCGACAACGGCAAACCCAATCCCATCATCGACACCCTCGCAAACATCATCGGCACCCTTCGCGCCGATGACGACATGCACCAGGTAGCACTGGCGCACGATGCGCTGGAACCCAAGGCCATCGAAAAATTGACGCCACAGGAAGCACGGCAGCAGCCCACCATTGCCGATGCGGTCAACAAGGTATTGCAGGACCAGGGCAAGACCACCGACCCGGAAGTCCTGGTGCCCGGCGTCAAACGCACGGCTCACACACTGGAGACGCCAGCAGGCAATCTTCCGGCACTGATCTATACCCCTAGCGGCGGCACGCAACTGCCGGTGATCGTCTACTTCCATGGCGGCGGCTGGGTGATTGCCGACGCACAGGTTTACGACGGCGGCGCACGCGGGCTGGCCAAGGAAACCGGCGCCATCGTCGTCTCGGTCGACTATCGCCAAGCGCCCGAACACACATTCCCCGCCGCCTGGGACGACGCACTCGCCGCGTACGAATGGGTGCTGGCCAACGCGGCAAGCATCGGCGGCAATCCGCAGCGCGTTGCCCTTGCAGGCGAAAGCGCAGGCGGCAACCTGGCCATCGCCACCGCCGTGGCCGCGCGTGACAAGGGCCTGCAGGCACCCACGCACATCCTGGCGGTCTACCCGGTCGGGCAAACCGGCAGCCTGCACACAGAGTCCTACATCGAAAACGCCATCGCCAAACCCTTGAACAAAGCCATGATCGAATGGTTTGTCGGCCACCTGATCCGCAGCGATGCCGACAAGCAGGACACGCGCCTGGACCTGGTCAACGCCAACCTGCGCGGCCTGGCACCGGTGACGCTCATCAACGCCACCATCGACCCGCTGCGCAGCGACGGCGCCAAGCTGGAGGACGCCCTCAAGGAGGCCAACGTACCGGTCGAGCGCGAGGTCTACACCGGCGTGACGCACGAGTTCTTCGGTTGTGCGGCAGTCGTTGCCAAGGCGAAGGCCGCGCAGGAGTATGCGGGCAAGCGGCTGCGTGAGTCGTTTCGCTAGACAAGCCACCGCGCTTGGCACAGCGGTGGTGCCCCGCAATAGCAGGGACAGATAACGTACAACGCACGAGGGCCGCCCGGGCATACCAGGTGGCCCTCGGCTTTCTCTCTTTTCTACGTTATTAAAACTATTACTGTCGGGACAGGCGATTGGCTCGGAACTGCCTAACACGCGTCGCGCTGTGCCCAGCCTGGGACTGAAAAGGCTACTGCAGCAGCCACCCGCCACAGTCATTGCATGTACGATCCATCCAGGGGAAGAGTCGAGGTCAGACAAGGAGTTCGCCATGCCCGGGTCCCACTCCAAACGTGCTGTCGCCTACACACAGGTCAGGCGCGCACTACAATCCGGCCGGTATCCGCCCGGTCAACGCATCGACCCGGGAACACTGGCGAAAGAGTTCAAGGTCAGCCCCACGCCGGTGCGCTTTGCGCTGTATCGCCTGGTCGGCGAAGGCCTGCTCATCGATCACGCACGCTATGGCTTGCAGGTACCGCTGCTCACTGAGGTCGCGCTGCGGGATCTCTATGACTGGATGGATCGCCTGTTGCAGATGGCCTGCGAAATCGGCGTTGCATCGATGCCGCATGCCCCCGGCGAGCAGGAGCCCACCACAGCCCCTGCAGATGTGATTAAGGAGACCTGGAAGCTCTTCGACGCCATTGCCCACGCCACTGCGCATTGGTCGCTGCATCAAGCCGTCAGGCAGACCAATGACCGATTGGCCCCGTTGCGACGTGCCAAACATGGCCTGCTCGACGCTCTCGAAGAAGAACTGGCAGAGCTCACGTTGCACTGGCAGCGGCACGACCTTGCGGCGCTGCAAACGGCGATGCATGCCTATCACGTGCGCCGCATCCAGGCCGTGCCGCGCATCGTGGCCGCCATGCATGAGCGCAGCCGTCAGGCTTGACGGCTTGGCGGCTGACCGTCGCCAGAGCACGGCCTCGCAAGATCTGCATGCTGCGCCTGCGCACTGCCGGCAACGTGCACCTGATGTGGCATGAGCGGCGCGATGCGACGCCACCGGCAAAGTTTCCACGGCCATCTTCGATGGCGGTCACACAGTGAATTTAATTATTGCGGTGTTACGACTTAATCATTTGAAAATCAACAGTCCCGTTTCCTAACGTGTTGGTGTCATGGATCCCATGACACAACCAGGAGACAGCGATGAACATCAATGACACCACCCACACCGATGCATCCAGCGAGATCACGGTGCTTGGCGTTGCCAGCACCGACACCAAGGGCGGCCCGCTCGCTGGCGAAGAAATCGGCGGCTTCAATGTGCCGGGCATTTCCGAAGAGTGAACCCGAGGCGTGCCTGAGCGCACGCCTCTCCCACCAGGAGTAGCGACCATGGATACCAGCAACAACGACGCTTATACCACGACGTCTGGCCAGGATCTCATCGTGCTTGGCATCGCAAGCCTGGACACAGAGGGCGGGCCATTGGCAGGCGAAGAAATGGGCGGCATCACCACGCTGGGCATCAGCCAGGACTAGGCACGGCCAACGCGCGGCAGTCGCCACTCGGCCGTACATGCCGGTGAGCAACTTCTCAGGCCACGGGGCGCACTGCAACGGTGCGCCCCTTCTCTCTCAAGGACAGCGCCATGCAACGCTACACATTGCGCGACGACCTAGCGTTCTGCCGCATTGGCGAGCGCCTGGTGTTCATGGATGTCGGTAACGACCGCTACTTCCGTCTTCCCGAGGCACTGGAGCACTCCCTGCTCACCTACCTGGCGCAAGACCCGGTGTCGGACCTGGAGATCAACGACCTTGTCGAACGGGGACTGCTGGTGGAACGGTCGCAAGTGACCGCCGGCCCGCAGCCTTCCGTCATACCTGTTGCGCGTAGCGCGATGGAAATGCCGATGCCGGCACGACGACCACAGCTGCTTGAAAAACTCGAGGTGCTGGCACTTGTGCTGTCCACACGCCTGGCATTGAAGCGCAACCCGCTTGGCAGGGTCCTTGGCAGCCTCTCCGCTGCAGCACAGGGTCGAGGGATGCAGCAACGCTCGCTCGCCGAACTCGAGCAACGGCTCACCGATGCGGCATCCGTCTTCCGGCGCGCACGCGTGTGGGTGCCGGTCGAGATGCGCTGCCTGCTCGATTCAGTCGCACTGGCAAGATTCCTGCGTCGGCGCCAGCTCGACGCCCGGGTTGTCTTCGGCGTCGCACTCGATCCGTTTTCGGCCCATTGCTGGGTCCAGACAGGCGATCTGGTCCTGAACGACACGGTCGGCAACGTCCACGCACATACCCCCATCCGGGTGGTGTGATGTACCGCTACATCGCCTTGTTCAACCATGCGCAGGCACACCGCGATGGCGACCGCACCGCTGTCGATGCGTCGTTGCGACAGATCGGGTTACAGCTACGCCAACGCGCTGGGCACATCGACCTGTATGCATCAGACGACACGCCCGTGCTCGACCTGACTGGTGGTGGCGCACTGATCGGCCATGTCTTTTCACAGCGCGACAACGCCCCCTTGGTCGACGGCACATCGCTGCATGCGTTGTCCGCAGCACAGCGGACGCGGCACCTGATCGAGACGCACTGGGGCGAGTACCTGCTGTTGCATGCGCCGCACGAGGATCCGAGCGCCATCACCGTCATGCGCGAGCCTTCCGGCGGGGTGGCATGCGTTTATGCGCTACAGCATGGCTTCATCACCTCAGACATCTCGATCGCCACGCATGCCGGTGTGTACACGCGTGAGATCGACTGGGACGCCATTGCCCACCATCTGCACTACCCGCACCTCAAGACCGAGCGCACCGGGCTTGTTGGCGTACGCGAATTGCTGCCGGGCAGCCAGCTGTGTCTGCAGCCCAACCGCAGCGGTGTCGAACACGTCTGGAACCCCTGGGATTTCGTCGCAGCATCCCGGCGCCGCCGCGATCCACTCGGCGCACAGGCGCAGGTGCGTCAGGCGGTGGCCTCCAGCGTCACCTGTTGGGCGCGGACCGATGCATCCGTGCTGCTGGAACTCTCTGGCGGGCTGGACTCCTCCATCCTCGCCGCATGCCTGAAAGACACCACCGCGCGCGTGGCATGTTGCAACTTGGTCACGCCGGTGCCTGGCGCCGACGAGCGGCACTATGCCCGGCAGATGAGCGACCTGTTGGGCACCGAGCTGATCGTGCGCACCCTGGGACTCGACGCTGCACCGGTCGATTTCGCACCGCCGGCACACGCGGTCGCGCCCAGCACCTGGTTTCTGCAGCATGCCTCCAATGCGCTGAAGGAAGCGATCGGCACGCAGCTGGCCATCACCAGTTTCTTTTCCGGCGGCGGTGGCGACACCGTGTTCTGCAACACCAGAACCGCCGCGCCCGCCGCAGATGCCTTCCGTGCAGGCGGCCTGCGCGCCGGCGTCAGCGCAGTCCATGCGCTTGCCGAACTGCACCAGTGCACGCTCTGGAAAGCAGGCAGGCTAACGATCAAGAAACTCCTCGCCAAGGCCGGACCGCCACGCACGCCGGAGCGATCGTTCCTGCCAGGCACGCAGGCTGCGGTTCCACTGCAATCACATCCCTGGTTCGATGCCCCACCCGACAGCCTGCCCGGTGACCGCGAACGTATCTTTGATCTGGCCGGCACCCAGGTGTTCCGCGATGGGCTGGCACGCAGTGCGTCGTGGCACCTGCGCATGCCGCTGCTGTCGCAACCGGTGGTGGAGGCCTGCCTGACAGTGCCGAGCTGGATGTGGATCGCTGGCGGCCGCAATCGCGCTGTCGCACGCGATGCGTTTGCGGATGTGCTGCCTGCGCAGATCCTGCATCGCCGCAGCAAAGGCACCTTCATGAACTACTCCGGCGCGGTCTATCGTCGGGGCAGGCAGCAGATCCGCGATTATCTGCTGCAGGGCCGGCTTGCAGACCAGGGGCTGCTGGACGCCGATGCCCTGCGCCACCATTTCGACCGCACATCGGCCGACAGCGACCACAGCGTCATGCGCATCTTCGACCTGTGTGCGGTCGAGAACTGGGTCCGTCATCAGGGCTGACATTGCCTGCGCTGCGTAGGTGCGTGCCGCCGGCATGCCAACGTGCCACGCGTCAGCCGCACCACGCACGCTAGTTGCCACGCGCCGGCAGTGCCGCCTTGATTGCGCGCCAGCGCGCGTACTGCGCAGCCTTTTCCGGTGCAGCGTCCTGGTAATCCTGCAGCCAGAAGCGGAACCAGTCGACGTTGCGCGCATACACGGCCAACTTGTGCCGGGGCTGGAACTTCTGGTGCGGCTCGTTTGCAAACACGTACAACTCGGCGCGTTGCGCACGCAGCAGGGGAATCAGGTAATCCAGCGCATACAGATACTCCTGCTCGGAATGCTGGAACAGGATGGGCGCGCGAATCCGCTCCAGCTTGAACGCCGGCGACAGTGCCTTCCACCGCTCGGGTGTCTGCTCCGGTGCACCCAACCCCCACATCTCGCGCAGCCCCTTGAGGAAAGGCTCGCCCTTCATGCTGCCGAACAAGTAGTACGACGGCGACACCACCGGGTTGGCCACCGAAGCGGCGGCCAGCAGGTTCGATTCGGTCGCCGTCCACAAGGTCACCGCACCGCCGAAGCTCAGGCCGCCCATGCCCACCCGCGTGCGATCGATGCCGGCCTGCGACGACAGCAAGGCCACCGCGCTTTCCACCCCCGCCAGCCCTTCGCCGTGCCGTTCCACCGCATCCATGGTGTAGCCGGGCAACTGATTGATGCACAGCGCTGCGATGCCTACCTGCGCCAACGCGGCCAGCGGCCACTCATCGCCCACGCCACCGCGGACGAAGCCTGGGCAACTGTAGTAGGTAACGAATAAGGGCACCTGGCCGTCGCCTTGGCTGCGTGCCGCAAAGAACTGCCCGCTGTAGTGCCGACCGCGAGTATCGGTCCACTGCAACAGACGCGCGGGCGTCACGTTTGCCATGTCCACCGCCAACGCCGCATTGGGGTCGAACAGGAGGCCGCGCGTGCCGCCGTCCAGCGCGATGCGTTCCAGACGTGGCGGGCGATCGGCTTCGGCCGTCACACAGACCAGTGCCGTAGCCGATGCGCCGCAGGGCGCGGATGGATCGCGCCCGCCATTGATCAACCCGCCGCCCTGCACCACCAGTTGCACCTGCCCGCTGGCGGGGTCCCAGCGGTGGATGGATTGCGCCAGCCCCAAGGCGGGATCGGTGATGGTGAAGAGCACCTCCGTGCTCCCGGGGCGCCACTGGACGCCACTGATCGCCTTGCCCACGCAGGCTGCCGCCACGCACTGCACTGCCTTGCGTGCGCCAGCACCCGGCACTACCGACAGCGCCACGTCCGGCCGGGACAGCTGCCCAGTGCCGTCGCCCACGCGCGACAACACCGCTACCGCGCCGCCCTGTGGCGCGCGCGCAGATTTCCACGCATCGCCGACCAGGTCGCGCAGCGTGCTGACGTCTGCTTCCGCCTCGGGTCGCTGCGCATCGGCGAGCACCTGTGTAGTGCCAGTCGTCAAATCCAGCGCGATCCACCGTGCCGGCACTCCCGCCGATAGCCCGGCACGGTCGAACCACACCGAGCCGAAACGCTGCGTGGCCAAGCGCCCGTCGACATTGCCCGAACGGAACAGGCCTTGCCCGAGCGGCACCGTCTCGTCGATCCGGATGCCCTGCGCATACTCGTCCTGCTCCGCCGACAGCACCTGCTCGCGCGTCGCACCGATGCGGTAACGCAGAACGCGCCCGTCCGCAGCCAGCGCGAACTCCTGCACATCCGCCGCATCATGCGTCACCGGCTCCGCCCCGGAGCCGTCCGCCGCCGCACGCCACACCGCGATCACGCCATCGATCAACGCGCGGTAGTACAGCCAACGGCCATCCGGCGACCACAGCACCTTTGCAGGCAAGGACCCGCCAGCCGAATCGCGCAGCGGCACACCGCCATCGGCAACGCGTCTGGGCGCGGCATCCTGCAGGCCCTGCACATACCAGACGCTGTCGTAGGTATTGCGCTGCACCGATGCCTGCTCCGTGCGAAAGGCCACACTGCGGCCGTCCGGCGACAGCGTGGGGCTACCGATATCCACCACCTCCAGCAAGCGCTGGGGCGACACCGCTTGCGCGTGGCACACGCACGCACCTGCCGTCATCAGCACGCCTGCAAGCAGCAGGCGCCAGGTTTCTTGATTCCTCACGCACACACTCCTCTCAGCAACACTCAAGAGCCATGCCTGTACCTCGGCTGCAGCAGGCAGCCGACGCATCACCAGCGCTTGGACACCGACACGCTCACGAAGCGGCCGATCGCCGAATAGTTGGTGGAGTCGTACGGGGCCACGTACAGCGGCGAGGTCACCCGGTACAACGGCGGATCGCGATCGAAGGCGTTGTCCACCGATACCCCGAACTCCAGCCCCGCCCATGCATCGCGGCGTGCGCCGGTGGCGTAGCGCAACGCCACGTCGAATGTGGTGAACGATGCCGACTCCACTCCATCGGCGCGGTTGCGCACCCCGCCGCGGTAGTTGCCGAACAGCGAGGCAGTGAGCCCGCCTTGCTTCCATACCGCACCCACGCGGCTGCTCAGCCTGGGCGGGTTGAACAGCGTGCCGGACAGATCGAACGCCGGTTGCGCGGGCAACGTCTGCTGCGTGCTGTCCAGCCAGCTCGCCGCCCCGCGCAAGGTCAGCGTGCCGCGCGCCAACGCCACCTGGTAGCTGCCGCTCAGGTCCAGACCCTCGATGTCCTGCTGCGCCACGTTGGCATACTGCGTGTAGATGATTGCCGCCACCCGGCTCGGGTCGTAGGCGACGCCGGCAAAGTTGGAGAACCGGCTGGCCAGCGCGATCACATCGGCCTGCGCCTGCGCTGTCGGCGTACGGTCCACGAAGGGCGCGTAGATCGGATTACGCAAGGCCTGGCTGGCATTGGCGATCGGCTGCAGTACGCGGTTGCTGTAGTCCACTCCGAACCAGGTCAGCTCCGCCTCCAGGCCATCCAGCGCCTCGGGGTGCCAGGCCAGCGAGACCGAGCGGGTGATGGCGCGCTCCGGCTGCAGATCCTGGTTGCCGCCATCGGCCACCAGCACCGTCGTCCCGGCGGGAAAGCCCACCCCGCCGAACGCGCCCGGCTGGAACAGCCATACCTCCTGCGCGTAGTTACGCTCGAACAGCGTCGGCGCCTTGAACGACTTGCCCCACGAGGCCTTGAGCGTTACATCGGTGTCAGGCGCATACAGCACACCAAACTTGGGCGTAGTCACCCCGCCAAAGCTGCTGTAGTCCTCCCCGCGCACCGCCGCGGTCAGCGTCAGTCGCTGCACACCGGGCACGCCCTGCGCCGGGTCCACCACTGGCAGGCTCACCTCCGCATAGGCGAAGCGCGCGCTTTCGCTGCCGTCGATCGTCTCCACGCCGTTGACGTGGTTGATGTTGCGGAACGTGTTGCTGCGATACCCCACCCCGGCGGCCAGGCGCGCATCGCCTGCCGGCAGCGCAAGCAGCGGCCCTTCGGCGCCCAGCTCGTAGCTGCGGCTGTCGTTGCAGTAGCACAGGTCGGTCACGCTCACCGCACCGCTGGCCAGCGCCGTTTCCTGGCGGTATTGATCGTGCTTGCTGTTGCCGTCGGTGGCGCCCAATGTCAGCGTCCAGTCGTTGGGCAACCACACCGCAAGGCTCGGCGATAGCAGCAGGCTGGTGGTGGTCGGCGTGACCCGGCTGTTGCGGCCACTGACAGCGTAAAAATGCAGTTGGTCGCGTTCGGTGCGTAACGCATCCAGGCGCAGCTCGGCGTTGTCGCCCAGCGCCTGGTAGGCACTCAGCAGCCCGCTGCGCAGGTCGCTGCCCGGATACAGCGTGGACGGGTCCACCAGCTGTGTGGTGTAACTGCGCTGACGGCTGTAGATGGGGTCTGCGGAGACGTCCTGATAGGTTGCGATCACGCCACCGCTGCGCCACGTGGTGCCAGCGGTGACGCTGTACTGCCGCGAGGTGAGCCCGCCCTGCGTCGCCCGCCCGAAGCGCGTGCCGACGTTCACTCCGTCGTAGTCGCGCTTGAGGATCACATTGCCCACGCCACCGACTGCATCCGACCCATAGATGGCCGACGCACCGTCGGCCACGATCTCCAGCCGCTCCACGGCCTCCACCGGGATCGCGCTGAGATCCACCGCCTGGGTGAATCCGCCATAGGCCAGCCGGCGCCCATTGAGCAGGGTAAGCGTGGCGTCGGCGCCCAGCCCGCGCAGGTTGAGGCTCGCGCCACCGGTCATGTTCTGGTTCGCATTGCCGGCCCCGGCCAGATTGCCGCTCAACACCCCCGGGTTCTGCCCACCGGAGAAGTTCTGCGGCACGCTGCGGATCACCTCGCCCAGATCGCCGAAATCCTCTTCCTGGATCCGCGCCGCGCTGATCGCGATTACCGGCGACGGCACGGTACCGCCCTTGATGCGCGTGCCGGTGACTTCGATGGACTCCAACTCGGTTGCGGCGGTTTGCGCCGGCGGAACTGCTGCACTTGCCGCCTCCGGGGCGCTGGCACCGGGCGGCGGGGCTGCGTTCGTCGCCACGGCTGCCGGCGTCTTCTGCGCCGCTGCCGGAGGTCTTGTCGCCGCCTGCGCGTTTGCCGCCTGCGCCGCCACCGCACCTGCCGCCCCGCTTGCCACGGCGAACAGGGCGATAGAAATGGCGTCGCGTAATGTGCGTGTCTTCATGCTGCGTCCTTTGGCTTGCCTGGGTTGGCCCGCCGACAGCGCGCCCGGTCGGCCCGGAGCGCATCGCCAGCTGAGCAAGATCGGTCCTGCACGTGACTGCTGAAACACGCACACCGCAACGCGGAAGCAGTGATCAGTATCGCTAACTGTTTGATTCACGAGCAATCATCGCCCACGCACAGTGGCTCGGTACCCAGCCGGGCCCGACACGTCATCGCTGTGTGCGCTCTTGCTCTTCCCCTACCACCTGCTCTGCGTCCAGCGCGCTATACCCGCATCGCCATCACCAGCGCACGAGCTACCGTGGCTACCTTCGCAGGCGCATCAGCGCGTTGCGTATGGCTTGCACCACTGGTGCTGCACATGCTGCGCGGCCATGCATTGCGACACGCCATGTGTGCGCGGCGGCTGCCGCGATACAAGCCATACCCCAATCTGCGGTATAGGCCCCAAACCCACACCGCGCCCCGCTACTGCCCGTCGTGCTTGCATGTGCATCCTTCGCGTCCTGGGCGCGGCACCATCGCCATTGCGTCCCCCGACAACAAGTGATGCTTCGTCGGCGCAATGCCCTACCAACAAAAGCGCAGATGCATCGTCGCCACTGCACATCGCACACGCAAGGGTCCACGCAACACGCCGCGTGGAGTGCGTGCTAGCGCATCAACGCGTGACGCACCGCATAGCCGATCGCGGCAATCGACATCGCTGCCAGCAACACCCTGGGCCAGCGACGCCTCTGCTTGGAGGGCGGCGTCAGCAACTCCAGATCGCGTGCAGTGGCGGCCTGCAACTCGGGATCGTCCAGCACCGCCGATGCATGCGCGTCCACGTCGAGTAACTGCTGATAGGCCGCACGGTGGCGCGGGTCGGCAGCCAGCCAGGCCTCGCGCACGGCGCGCTCGGCAGCGCTCTCGCCGCTGCTTCGAACAAGATAGGCGGCCGCCTGCGCGTGGATACGCTCGGACTCTGCACGCATGGCTGGTGACTCCCGGCGGGCCGTTTCCCTGCGCCCTTGCGCACGATGCTACCAGCATCCTTTGGCGGCACCAGGCGCCAGCCTTGCAGGCTGGTCATTGCGGCACTTCCCCCACCGCCGCACGACAGGCCAGCAGTGCACGGCTGATGTGCTTCTCCACCATCTTGGTGGAGATCCCCATTTTCGCGGCAATCTGCGGATAGGTGAGCCCGTCGAACCGGCTCAGCTTGAACGCAAGCCGGCACTTCGGCGGCAGCTCGAGCAAGGTGCGCTTGAGCAGCACATCCAGCGTCTGGCGCGCCTCGGCAATCTCGTCCACGCCGGCCTCGTCGGCCCTGATCGGCGCCACCTGATCCAGCGACACGTGCTGCGCCGCCAGCCGCCGGTGACGCTGCCGCCGCAGCTCGATCACCAGATTGTGCGCAATGCGGTACATCAACAGCCGGCGGTCGCCGATGTGGGGCGCATCGCGGTACACCATCATCCGCGAGAAGGTCTCCTGCGCCAGGTCGGCCGCCGTCTCGGCATCGCGCGTACGCCGGCGCAGGTACACCAGCAGCTCGGCCTGCAGCGCAGCCAGTGCCTGGTCGAACTCCGCACGCAGACGGTCCCTTTCCTCAAGCGACAACTGGCCGCGCGCCGCAGGCGGCCCGTCACGCGAGCTCATCGTGATCGCCGCGCCTTCGGCCGAGTGCCGCTGCCCACCAACTTCCCCACGCTTCTTGCGACACAACACACCAACGCAACGCGCGCGCAAGGGTCGTGCAAGTGGATCTGAACATGAGCGATTGCAGCCAAAGATGGACAGTGGTGAGTAAGACCCGCAGCCCTGACCGCAGCCGCACCTATCTAACCATGATGGCAAGCAACGCTAACCCCCTACGTGCCGCGCGTTGGTCAGCCTTGGTCGAGATCACTCACCACTCAACGCTTGCTCGCTGCAAGTGCAGTGGTGCCCATAGCGTTGCATTACTGGCCCGCATTCCCGTGGGCTCCATGCAAACAGCAAGGCCGTGCGCTGTTGCAGTTGCAGTTGCAGTTGCAGTTGCAGACAACAGAAACGCTGCTTGCTACCAAGCGGGTGCTTTGCCATTGCGCGTGGCCGAGGGCAAATGCATTCGCGCAGCGCCGTCAATGCACACATCCGCCCTGCGCACGTGATACGAACAGGGCAGACTATCAACTGCGGTTTTTCCAATTGATCAGGCAACACTCATCCAGATTCAAAGACTGCATAGACCGATGCAACCAACGCACTCACGCTCACAAGCCCACTGGAAACCGAACGCAATGGACTACGTCATGTGTGTTACCTGGACAATTGCCGTGTTGGCCGGCAACCTTCTTGCCGCCGCACCAGCTTCCGCACAGTCGCCCACCGACAAGCCTGGCACGACCTCGATAATGGCGGCTCTCGACGCGCCCGTGGTTGCGGAGCCCGCGGAGGCCAAGACGCTTGAGCCAGGTCAATACATCACAGAGGCGGGGTGGGGCCAGTTGCTTTTGACAAAAGAAGATGGAGTGCTCCGATTCTCCCTGGAAAGCACCACGGGTCAATCCATGTGCTTACTCGAGGGCACCATCCGCGGCACCCAAGGCAGCGCAGAGGTTGAGACTGGCACTACAGGCTGCAAGGTCCAGTTCTCCAAAACCGCTGAAGGCGTCGACGTGACAACGCCCACCCCGGCGGAGTGCAAAGACATGTGCGGCTATAACGGCAGTTTCGAAGCACCTTACCTTCGTGCCAAGAGCGGCTGCGACCGCGCCGCCATTGCACGTACGCGCGCGGCGTTTCAGCAGCGCTACGACCGCAAGGACTATAAGGAAGCGCTCTCTGTATTGTCTCCCGTCCTGACGCAGTGCGGGCAGACACTGGAATGGGGCGAAAAGGGAGATATGCGCAATGATCTGGCACTCACCCAGTACAAGACTGCCCAGTACGCGCAATGCCTGAAAACGTTGCAGGACTACGCTGAGGATGCAGCGCTACCAGACGATGCGGTGACGGACCGCTGGCCGCCGGTCCTTGCGGATCGCTATCTCGCAATCGTCCGCGCAGCTAGAACCAATATTGGGTTGTGCAAAAAAGGGCTTGCCAGGCAAAAGAAGGACTAGTCGCGGCCAACAGGCTCGAACACGAGAGACATCGGATAGCACAAGAAAATCTACAGCCGCCCACTAGGCTCCCGCGGGCCGGCTAACGCCCAGGCGCAGGCGCATGTTGTGCAGCCTGTGACTGCGCTTGGTCGTAGGCGTGGACGGCATTCTGCTGGTCGGCCATGTAGAGGCTCTGGCGCATATCGGGTGCCGGCGTCGTTGCGTCCACCTGCACACGAAATCCTGGCGTCTTCCCAGCCACAAAGATGTGGTCATCACGCAGGACGGCACCGGCGAGCTGGTCAACCCGTTCCACACCGGCCTGCTTTGCGGCAATCATCACCTCGGCGACTTTGGTATCGGAAACTGATGCCGGCAGCTGCCCACGCAGGGTGTTGAAATACGCACGATCCGGATGCGTGTCCGGGAATCTGTCATGCGCCTGTTCCTGCAAGCGCGACACATCCTTGTTGATCCGGCCAACATCGCTGCTGGTCACAAGGTCCCGTTCTGGATCTCCCCGGGGGGCGCGCCAGGCGTGGATCGTCAGGAAACAACTGCCTGAGGCGTGGATCGTTCAAACCCGTCGCCAGATCACCGTGACGCAGCGCGTCGTATGCCTGACGCGCAAGCGCATCCCGCCCGGAGGTCTGATCACCGAGCCGGCGGCCGGCTTCGTTGTTCCACAAGTCCATGCGGTGTTCGTAGGGGTCGTTTGGATGCGCCGGCCCAATTTCGGCATCATCCCCGAACTTACGTGCAATCCACTGCTGCCCTAACGCGAGCTGGGTGACACGGCCGCTGGTATACGCATGCCGGAAGGCGTCGAGCTGATCATTGTGCCCCTGCGACTGGAACGTGCCATCGGGACGCTTTGCCAAGGTGATGCCGCTCAGCTGTTCGTTAGTGCCGATACGCTTCCTGCTCGATCTCACGCTTGGCGCCCTTCGGATCGGTGATATCGACCATGGCTCAGCCTCCCTGCGCTGCCTTCTGAAACTCGATAGGCCCTTGGTAGCCCGGATACTTCTTCTTGATCAGGATGCGATCGGCTGGTGTGACGCAGCTGTCCTCCAGCGAACTGGCCACATGTGCTTCATCCACGAAGAACTCTTCATAAGGCAGCGGCAGCACGGATGTCTCCCCGCCCTGATCGAACTTGAGCAACAAACTGTCGTCGCGCTCGAAGCACAACGTCTTCCAGGCGAAATCAGTCAGCGTCCCGGCTTCAACCACGGCCGAGTCCTTGCCGGCCAGCAGCGCCACAACATGCTCGGAGAACTGTTTCTTTGAAATCGGCGGCTCGGTCATGGCGCATCCTGAAAAGGTGGCAACGACCACGGTGGCCACTGCCGAAACGTGGGGGCGGAAGATAGCGAATGGCATGTGACGCGGCTCCTTCCTGCGGTGGATGAGTGTTTACCAGAGGGGCGCAGCGTACGCATCTTTGCAAAGTGGCGATTCCTTCTTCGCCAAATGTCCAAGCCCCAAGCTGCTGAGAAGCCCGTTGACGTTGCGACGGCCGTTTACGTCAGATTTGAGTAGTCGCCGATCTGATTGCATATCTCCACAGGTGGGTCATCCACCTTGACGACTCTTCGCAGGCCTCTTTCAGACTCCCCCTTCGGGGCAACGACACGGTAGACGAGATAAAACTCTCGGTCACGCTCCCAAAGACTGAACGTCGAAACTTCCGAAAATCCAAAACCTCTGCCGTTCGAAGACGCAACCTCAAAGTTGCACTCAGCATACGCACCGAATCCACAACTGGCATCCAGGTAGCGCAACCCGTCTCTCCCACCAAGATCAAAGTGATATGAGCGCCCGTTTTCATCTTCGATGATCTGCGGTGTGATTTTCAGTGCCCGGTTTACACCTGCGCTCTCCCAGTCCCGGGACTCTGCACAGAGTGAGAGATCGTGCAGCTCATGAGCACTAGTCTCGGCAAATATCAGGGTGCAACCTGTTATAGCCAGGAGCAAAACCAGTGCGCAGTTAAGTAACCTTACGCTCACGGGCACACTCCAGCCTTCGTCGCTCTGAGTGCCAGCGTACCGGCGATATAGAACATCTCAGCGCGTCATCGACGGGCCGGCCTGGGTAACGGCCTGCTGCGATTGCTCCTGCGCCTGCTGCTGTTCGCGTGCCTGGGCTTGGGTCTGGTTGATCGCCTGCAGGCGGTCAAACGACTGGTTCTCTGGCGCCTGCACGGCGTCCACCGTTGGCATGTGCGCACGTTGGTGTGCCGGGTCGTTGAGGGCGCCCTGAACGACGAAGACCTTCTCGCCGCCCGCCAGCTGAGCCGTTGGGTTGTTGAGCACCACATGATCCACCCGCGACAACCCTTCCTCTTTTGCCAGCGCAAGCAGGCTGGCGGTCATGCGTTGACTCGATGCATCCCACTCCCTGCCATGCTGGGCGTCGAGGTGCGTCACGCCACCCTTGATCTGCTGATACAGCGCGTGGTCTACATGGCCTGGCTGTGAGGGCAACAACGCGGTCCTCGGTGGGGCCGGATTTGATTCAGGTGCAAGTCCACCCTGCTTCACATCCGAAGTAGCGACGTCGCCAAAGGCCCCGGGCTCTGGCCGCCCCTGTTTAAGCTTCCAAGGAACGATGTGTTTGTCGTAGTAATCACCATAATATTGCTCGTACGTCTTACTTGGAGCAACCGAAGGCTGTTCCGTCTTGAAGACCTGGGCAATCTGGTTCAATGCAGCATCGCGTGTGATGCGACCCGCCATTTGCTGATCTGCAATTGCCTCGTACTGCTGCGGTCTCGTACCGCTTCCAGAGATACCGATATCCGGCCCCTGATGATTCAGGATCTCACGTCGAACGAGTGCGTTGCTGAGCGTTGCCGCGGCTTCGCCACGCAGCATGTTGTTCACATAAGCTTGCTTGGAAGAATAATCTTTAGGCTCGGCGAACCCATGGTGCCCAATCTCGTGTGATAGTGATCTTGCGATCCGTTCGCCTTTGCCGGTTGCGTTCTGGTCTATCACGACTTTCTTACCTGGATCCAGGTAAGTGCCTCCACCCGCGCTGCCCCAATCAACGCCTATGCCATCTCGCTTGAACTGAGAGAGGCCCGCTTGAAGTGTGGGCGAAGAGTTAATTAAAGGCGCCAATGCTGGATCCTTCAGCGGAGAAGCGGGTAGCGCACCATTGGATGATGAACCTACCTGCCTTGGCTGTGGAATTTTTTGTTCTTCATTAATTTCCATCATGCATTTCCCTTGCTTGATTCATCAAACTTATCTCAAAGTTTGCTGATCGAAATATAGCTTAGGTGTGACTGGTCTTCCGTCAAACCGAAGATGACCTTGGTGCCGTTAACTGTCATCTCCCAATAGGCTCTGGAATCTCGCGCATCTGGTCGAGGCGGGTAAGGAACAGCATCCAGCCAGGGAGCTTCCACAAAACTCGGGCCAGGTGGAGAGAAATCGATAACCAACTTCCCACGCGATGGATCATCTGTTGCACTAATGAACTCAACACGCTGTACCTTTTCACCTGCCAGCATGCCCTGCTCGCTTACTCGAAGCTCTCTTTCTCCGTCTAGGTGCCGTAGTCCAAATTGAGCTTGAAGCTGAGTACCAACGGCGGCGACATCCAGGAAGTCAGTTGCGATCAAACGATCGACATCTTGCTTGAGGCGTTCCGTCACGTCTTTGCTCCTGGTTTCAACGGGGGGCTTTGCAGCCGCTACGGCTGACTGATCGCGTGGAGTGCTGAGGGCACATCCCGCATGAAAAGTGCATAGCGCCAGCAGCGCAATTGGTAACAACGTCGCCTGAGGGAAGGCATTACGTCCTTGAGTAACTTGCCGGCCATGGGATTTCCCAAGGTGAAGGGCCATCTCTCTGATCCTGCGCTAAGAGTGTCGCTGAAATTTAGCACGTCAATGACCTCGGATCAGGCGGCGGCAGCAATGACTTCACGTGGTTCTGCGTTTGCAAGATCGGCTAGCGGCGTACAGGATTCAGGTGAATGCAGCGGGCTGCACTCACCGATGTGCCCTAAGTTGCTTTGCAGGCACCTCCACTGGCGGCAACACCTCCATCAACAACTGCCCCGCGCTGGCGGTGATGCGCAGCTTGGTGCCGATGGCAAAGCCCAGTTGTTCCAGCCATAGGCCGCTGAGGCGGACATGGGGCACGTGCTGGTCGCCGGCGTGGTCGTGGGCGCCGGGGTAATGGGTGTAGCTGACGGTGCATTGGCGCGGGCGGCGGGCGCGGCGGGGTGCGCGTAGCGTGCCGGGGCCTTGCGGAGAGGCGTCCGGGTCGGGCGGCAGCATCGGTGGCAGCTTGGTGCGGTCGGGTTCCACAACAACCCACTGCACCCGCTTGGACGGCGTGGGGCGCGTACGTGTGTGGGTGGGCCGTGCGCTGGCAGATGCCGTGGGTGGGCGGCGGCGGGTCATGGCGCCTCCGGGTGGTGGTCGGTGGATGCGGCGACGCGCTGCTGCAACCCCACTGTCGTGCGTGCGAACCGGCGGCGCAAGGTGTGCGGCAACATAGCGGGCTGGCAAATCAGCGGACGCGCGGAATGGGCGCTCGCCTGCTCAACAGCCGCGCGTGCGACGAGCCGGCACAGCACATCGCCCACATCCCACCGCAGGCGGTGAGCGGAAGCTGGCAGCAGATCAACCGGCTCAGATGCCGGCATGGATGGTGCGGTAGACATGGCAACGCCCTCCTGGAACAACCCAAGAACCGCCGCCAACGGCGACGGGATGTCGGGAGGTTCGAAACCGCAGAGAGCCGGCGGGCGTATTCCCCTTGCGGGTGTTGTATTAGCCGCCCTCCCGACGCAGGCACTGCGTCGGCTTGTACCTGCAGGATGCAGGCACAAAAAACCCACCGGTTTGACGGAGGTGGGTACCGCTCTCTGAGGAGTTTCGACGCTCCTTGAACTTAGATTGCAAGTGCAAGGTGTGACGTGTCAATAGCCACATAAGGCCTTTGCCTGACTCCGCGCCCATAGGGCAAGCCCGCCGCAAATGCTTGGCATCGATCGCCCAGCCAGTGACTCGTATCGCAAAACCGAAGATCCGTTCTCAAGGAGTTGCGCACTGCGACCGATGCAATGGTTTGCTGCTCTCGGTATACCGCGCTCCGCGCCACTTGAAGGAACGACATGTCAATCTTGCGAAGAATTTCGGAGTCAATCGTAGGTACCAAGGACGCAATTAAGGAGAAAGGCGATATCGGGGAAACGGATCTCTGTAAGTGGCTTGGCGACTCCGGCCTGTCCTACGTTGCGGTCTGCCAGGCAAGGGAAAGCTTCGCCCCACTTTTCACAGGCGAGATCAAGCGACCGGATTTCATGGTCCTGCTCGACTCCATCGGACTGATTGCAGTCGACGCCAAAAACTTCGACTTGAAGGAGTGGGACGGCTCGCCCTGCTTCACGCTAAGCCTGCAGAAAGAGCTGCTGAAAGCGGTCGCGTTCGAGCGCATGTTCCGTATCCCGCTCTGGTACGCCTACAGAGGCGAGGACAATGACAACGTGTCTTGGTATTGGATCAGTGCGCTCAAGGCCGTTGAAGTGGGAATCAAGCGCGATGGCCGCCATGGTGATTTCTTGACCATCAGCCTTGAGCACTTTGCACATGTGGTCAACCCTGATGACATGGCCAAGCTCTATACACAGCGACTGCCTGGTGTCTCCAGGATCGCGGCGCTTCCGGCCACGAATTGATCGTGGAACCAGCATCTAAAAACATGACATCTTCCGATCCGGCTTCCGCTCGTCTGCAGATCATCGTGATCTTCACGCTTACTGAGAACGTGTGAATGTTTAAAGATATGATCGCTGCCGGTGGCCCTGGCCTACTCATCCCAATCGTGTTATTCGCGCTCATCATTTATGCAATGCGCGGTCTCTTCGATCTTCATGGCAGGCGAAGTCAACATCGACGAGAATTCCTTGAGCACTGGGACCCCAAGCGCGCAGATGACGATCTCTGGCTTGAGGTCACCGTTCGCCATCTCTATGGGCAACTGCTACCTGCTCATGTCATCCGTACCGCCCTGAATCACCCGCACTGCGGCCAGGCATTGATGGACCTTTCGGAGATATGGGAGTTCTACCATTACGACTCAGACACCCAAACGGTGCGCTGGACTCACGCGCGGCACAAGCGCGCAATGCGCAGATGGCTGAATCACCGCTGGTCGTTGGTGCGCTATTTCCTGCTTGCATTCATGGCAATGGGCGCAACTTATGTCGCGGCCCACGCTAGTGGACTCTTGCAATGGCTCTATGCAGTCGCTGCAGCAGTGCTGGGAATTTGCGCATTCATCAACCTGTGGCGCTGCGACGCAGAGAAAACGGCGGCCAATGTTGGCGAGATATGGATCAAACGCATCAATGATTCCTTCAATGGGACAACGATTTAATGAGCGAGAGCGAAGTTACTGGTGACCATCGCTACCTTCACAAGCCTTAAAAAAAAATGGACATACCCCGCACTGAGATTGATCTTTTCGATGAAATATTCTCGCTAGTCGAGGCCGGCATTAGCGTTGATTACGACTTCTTTGAGTACGACCTGGCCATTGGGGATGGATACATCGAAACCGCGATCATCGCGAGCTTAGATGGAGTCAACGTTGGGCAAGAACAAATACAAATGGATAGCTTCGAAATATTCAGGCTGGTAAAATCAGCGAGGGGCGGCATCTACGATGCCAAAGGATATTGGAGATCCTTTGTGATGACTTTTCGCAAGGGCGAACAGGTCAGCGTCAAGTTTCAGTACGGCTAGACAGCTCAATTGAAGCGCTCCTCTCGGCAAATTAAGGGGTGATACCTTCCGCTGGATCCGGACACTGCACTCCATCCCGCGCTAACACCTCAAACTCGGAAGATATCGGTCATTTAAGCGGTAAATGCGTGACGCCATGCATCTGGATACTGTAAAGCTCCAGACGAAACAAAGCTGAGCCTTCCACTGAAGAAGAGAAGGCATCGATCTGACGGCAGCGATGCCTATCTGCTATCAGACCTTACAGCGCGGGCCCTTCTCCGTACTGCGGAAATTCCAGGGGTTTTAACACAAAAGGGGAACAAGCAACATCTATTCGATGGCGAGCCTGCAGTAAAGGTACTGACGATGCACTCCAGTAAGGGACTAGAATTCGAGTCAGTGTTCATTCCCAGCAGCTGTGAGATTGGGCAGCGCTTACAAGCCGACAGTGAGGAAATGAGGCAGGAGGCTGAAGTGCTGTATGTTGCAATGACTCGATCTCTTGGCTCGCAGACAATGCTGCATCATCCCGAGACAGTACTAACCGAGCGGATTGGACAGGCCGCAGATCAGATACGGACCAGACTCGCAGCGTGAGATCTCGACTTGGAGGACGCTCGAACTGGGATGCTAATTTTGCATTGGCACCACCTGAGCAATGATCATCGAGCTGGTTGACTGGCCATGATGCCCGCCAACGCGCGATAAGACGCTGACCCATACCAAATGAATGAATCTGCTCCCGAGAATTAAACCCCGTTAGTTCACGCCATGCCGCGCTGTTGCTGATGGTCGCGCTCGTGCTCCACGGTCGCACTTTGAGATTGCTGGACCTGTGCTTCACCAATTTCCCGTAGACGCGCAGCATGCTGCTCCACTGGTGTATTCAGCACCTCATGCATGCTTCCATGCGCTCGAAGATGCGCGGGGTTGTTCAAGTCACCTTGGACCACGAAAAAATGCTCACCTCGTGCTGCCGAGCTGGTCGCATCGTTCAGCACAATATGATCCACGCGCTGCATGTTGTGATTTGCCGCCAGTACTGCACCGCCATAGGCCAACCGCTCGCTGTTGTCGTCGTACTTCCTCCCGAGCCCTTCTTCCAAGCGGCGAACCGCTTCTTCAGCGCTCTTCTGGATGGATTCGTACCAAGCAGAGGCTCGCTCACGCAGGTTCTGCGGCTTAAGAGAATCCAACGAGCCTGGCTCTTTCCCCGCCGCAGGCAGTGCATTGTCTGGCGCTGTCGGCTGCTCAGCTTCCAGCTGGCGAATGGTTTTGACCAACTCTCTTGGCGTTTCGATCGACAAAAACTCAGTAGCGTCCAGTCTATTCCCCGTAACGCTGGTGACGGTGTCGCTAGCCCAGCCTGCGCAGGTTGTCGTTGGACCCCACGTCACGTTCTGCTGGAGCGCTATCTCAAGCTCTTTAGCTTGTTCAGGAGTAAGGGTGTAGTAGCGACTGGCTGTCGCATCAGAGCCGGCCTCTCTTCCTTCCCGTATATCGGTGGCTTTGGGATCGCTCTGCCCTCGCCGAACAATGTCTGGGTGACTATCCGGCCATAATCCGTAATAACTTACTTCTCCGTTTCGCGAAACAGTCAGCCAAGCATGGCCGTCAGTGAACTTATCGAACGCAGTTCCATTCGCCTGCGTGTTTGGATCAACCCAGCTGTGCACTCCTAGCACGATCCGGTCAGCCATCTCCCACTCCTTTAGATGTCGAACGACTGGATACCGTCACCGTGCACAATGCGCACGCGATTTCCCGTGAATGGAATGACCACCCTTCCCACAGAAGGTGAAAGCCCCGGCATCAAGTCGACCATCGCCTTGCACTGCTCATGGATGGAGCACCGAAGAATCTTCACCGACAAAGAGCCATTCCCCACCTCAAAGTCAGCACCCGCAACGTAATACTGACTCTCCATTGGCACCTTGAAATCTATCTGCACATTCTCCGTGTCCTGCCTATGAACCGTTAGAGGAGACAATGACGACTGGGAGTATTGAACCGGCAAGTTGTTCTCCGCACATGCGGTGGTTGATACAGCCAGCACGGCCATCATCAATAAATTTGAATTTGTCATAGCTTGCGTTCCATGTCGTGGATCCAATTCAAGTGTGCATTGTTGGTGAAATGACGTTAAGGATCTATCAGCAGCACTGGCAGCAACTAACGCTATTCCTTGGCAACTCAGAACGTGTTGACAGCGGCCATATAAGTGATTCAATGAAGAAGTTTCGACTCATAAATACGTTCTGCGGAGTGAGAATAGCCGCAGCCCGGCCCATTCTACGCATCCACCTAGCCCAAGAAGTCAGGCTAACTATAGTGAACCCAACCCGAGGCTTCCGGCACGCTATGGGAAGGGCGCTACAAAGCTTGTCTTACAGATCGTGCTGACTACGTCCTTCATTGCTATCGCTACATTAAACTCAATCCGGTGCGTGCTCGCGTGACCGGCGACCCGGCGGCATATCGTTGGCCCCGTTGGCCAGCCAATCTGGATTAGCTAACGGGGGTCAGGTTCACTTCCTACACAAATTTCAGGCTAGCTTGTCAGCTCTCGAGAAGTTTCCTCGCTATCAGCACCAACGCGTGGCTGCGAGTCTTGTGCCATGGCCAGACTTCCACGCATCGACCTTCCCGGCATCCCGCAGCACATCGTGCAGCGCGGGAACAACCGGTTGCCCTGCTTTCTGGATGATGGCGATCGATTGCGCTATCTGCACCTGCTGCATGAGGCCCTGCACGCCACAGGCTGTCAGCTGCATGCGTTCGTATTGATGGACAACCATGTGCACTTGCTAGTCACGCCACCTGATGCGGAACGGATCGGACAATTGATGCAGCGGCTTGGACGAAACTACGTCGCATTGTTCAATGGCCGCCACGGGCGCACTGGTACGCTATGGGAGGGGCGGTACAAAGCGTGTCTTGTGGACAGTGCGGACTACGTCCTTCGCTGCTATCGCTACATTGAGCTCAATCCGGTGCGTGCTCGCCTGACAGACAACCCGGCAGCGTATCGTTGGTCCAGCTGCCCAGCCAACCTAGGCCAGCGCAAGCACTCCGCACTGACACCGCATCCCTGTTGGCTTGCGCTTGGCAGCGACCCGATCAAGCGATCCAACGCCTACCGTGCTCTGCTCGATGAAGCCCTCTCCGACGAACTGCTTACCAGCATTCGTCTTCATCTGCAGCAGCAGCGAGCCCTGGGCCACGACACCTTCCGCGCAATGGTCGAAGCCAAGACCAACCGCTTTGCAGGCGTCAGGCCAGCTCATCGGCCACGCAAACCGAACACCCCCAACTGATAAGTTAACCTGACCCCGTTACTCCGAGCCTGCCGAAGACATCATCAAGGATGACATCCGTGAACGTGAACGCCCGCAATGAGTTGCGCACCGTTGGGAAGCACATAAAGCGCGCCGCGCGGATCTTCTATCGAACCGCCTGGCTTGGCTGCCTTGCCTTCTGGCTGACGACAATACTGATGCCACTAACCTTCGGCTTAGAGAAATGCGGATCGTTGATCTGCGAACTCTTCGCTCCTGCAATAAAACTCTACGGTTCCGTGGGACCAAATACTCTACTCACCGCAATTGCACTACCGCCGATCCTCACGACCGTCCTCTTTATCATGCGATTATGCACAGGCCGATGGTTACAACCAGAATTACACCTTTGTATAGCAACCTGGGTCATATTCATCATATTTTTTGCGAATATACCGTCGTTCTGATCGACGAGGTATCCCGCTGACGGAATCAGGTTCATTTCCCAAACAAATTTCAGGCTACGGCGTCAGCTCTCGTGAGATTTCCTCGCTAGCAGCACCAACGGCCGGCTGCGAGTCTTGTGCTAGAGCCAGACTCGCACGTATCGATATTGCCAGCATCCCGCAGCACATCGTGCAGCGCGGTAACAACCGCTTGCCGTGCGTTCTGGATGATGGCGATCGATTGCGCTGCCTGTGTTTGCTGGATGAGGCCCTACAGGCCACGGGCTGCAAGCTGCATGCCTATATATTGATGGACAACCATGTGCACTTGCTAGTCACGCCAGCTGCAGCGGGACGGATCGGGCAGCTGATGCAACGGCTTGGGCGCAACTACGTCGCACTGTTCGACGGCCGCCACGGGCGCACAGGTACGCTATGGGAGGGGCGTTACAAAGCCTGCCTCGTGGACAGTGCTGACTACGCGCTTCGCTGCTATCGCTACATTGAGCTCAACCCAGTGCGCGCTCGCCTGACCGATGATCCGGCGTCGTATCGCTGGTCCAGCTGTCCGGCCAATCTAGGCCAGCGCGGGCACTCCGCGCTGACGCCACATTCCTGCTGGCTTGCGCTTGGCAACGACCCGACTGAGCGATCCAACGCCGACCGCGCCCTGCTCGATGAAGCCCTGCCCGACGAACTGCTCGCCAGCATCCGGCTTCATCTACAGCAGCAGCGCTCCCTGGGCCAAGACGCCTTCCGCGCAATGGTCGAAGCCAAGACCCGCTGCTTTGCGGTGTCAGGCCCGCGCATCGGCCGCGCAAGCCGAGCGCCGTCGATTAATAAGTGAACCTGACCCCGTTATTCCGCCTTGGATTTCATCGAGCCGGGGCGTCCAATGCAAAACGGTTTCATCGAACGCTTCAACGGCAGCTACCGGCGCGGCGTGCTGGACATGCATCTGCTCCGCACGCTGAGCGAGGTTCGCGAACAGACCGAACACTGGCTAGCCGACTACAACCAGCAGATCCCGCACGACAGCCTGGACGGGCTAACGCCCGCCGAGTTCCGTGAGCAACATCAGCCACAGACCTCTAGTTTTGGCTGGCACTGAATTAAGGGGAGTCGACAATTACGCTACCTGCACCTGCTGCATGAGGCCCTACAGGCCACGGGCTGCAAGCTGCATGCCTATGTATTGATGGACAACCATGTGCATTTGCTAATCACACCACCTGCAGCGGGACGGATCGGGCAACTGATGCAACGGCTTGGGCGCAACTAGGTCGTGCTGTTCAATGGCCGCCCCAGGCGCACCGGCACGCTGTGGGAGGGACGCTACAAAGCCAGCCTCGTGGACAGTGCTGACTACGTCCTTCACTGCTATTGCTGCATTGAGCTCAACACGGTGCGCGCACGCCTGACCGACGATCCGGTTTCGTATCGTTGGTCCAGCTTCCCGGCCAATCTAGGCCAGCGCGGGCATTCCGCGCTGACGCCACATCCCTGCTGGCTTGCACCTGGGAACGACCCGGCTCGAGCGATCCAACGCCTACCGCGCCCTGCTCGATGAAACCCTGTCCGACGAACTGCTCGCCAGCATCCGCCGTCACTTACAGCAGCAGCGAGCTCAGGGCCACGACGTCTTCCGCGCGATGGTCGAAACCAAGATCCGCCGCTTTGCGGGCGGCAGGCCCGCTCATCGGCCGCGCAAGCAGAGCGCCATCGACTGACAAGCGAACCTGACCTCGTTATTCTGATGGAAACGAAAAAATATAGAGCATAAAGCTCGAGCTACAGGGCCAAATAGCTGCTATCGACCCGTTACGCAGCTTATGTAGGAGAATTTCTCGAGCGTGCCATCGATCCTAACTATCCAGAAGCATCGGCCGCCGTAACCGTCTTCCAACACCTCAAAATGATCCACTCCAGCTCCGATCTTCTGCACACTATCTATGTGCAGGCTAAGTAACGCTCGAAGATCCACCTCGTCATCGGTTAGGACTCTATCACCCACTCTATATCTACCCAGCATCCTCTTAAAGAATTGAAGGGCATCCTTCTGCAGGACGAAGACCCTACTACCTACCTGCACGGACTTTGCGGCCATTAAAACCCCGTATGCTTTGCACTATCGATGATTGATTGGACTTCCCTTACTATGATTACAGGAATTTCAGATCCGATGATCAAATTAATGTTTTCACGCATCCAGTTAAGACAGTCATCGTGGTTCATCTGGTCGTTGGCAATGACATCATTAATCGCCACCGCACTCATTCGGGATAACCCCAGCTCCATCAATGACAGCATAGTTCGCGTTGATACACCAAACTCTAGCGCCGTCCCTATGTCAATGTCATCACTCAATAAATCGGCGCGATTCGCCTCTGCGAGGAAAAACTTTAGAACATCTACGTATGCCGCGATGTACTTCGGCGCCTTGAATCTTGCAACCTGCTCGACAAGCTCCATGGTCTCTCTGATGATAAGAGGTACTTTGACCTCCTTCCCCTTGCGGTTCAGATAGTCAATTCGCTTCCTTATCATGTGACTGAGAGAGTATCCCCTAAGCCAGTCAAGGACTACGATCGAGTACACGGTCGTAGCAGAGGGAGGCTGAAATGCAGGGAATACGTGTTCGTTGATAGCACTCATAATCGCATTGAACCTTCCGTATGCCTTGTCGCTATCAGCTGGTTCAAGTAACAACAGCTCTTCTCTTCCTAAGAAGCGCCTGAAGTACTGCAATAGCTTTTGGAGACCAAGGGCTGCTACGCCCGGATGTCGGGAGATAAGATCCGCAGGAAGCTCAATCGCAGGAACCACCGACGCCAGGCTGCTGTTTAGTGCGAGGATATCGGCAGCCTTACGGCGCAACGCGAATGGGGCGCCGAGGATTGATCCACTCCTCATGTACACTTCCAGAAGATAGGATGAAACCTGCTCGAGATCCGAGTTATCGAGTATCTCTCTGACTACTGCATCTGGCCTTGCCCTTATGTACGCGTCAAGTTCGTTAACTCTATCCATTACCGCATCCGTTTCTCGCTCAATGGGATAGCGAGAGCGCTCTGGAACCCCAGAAGGCCAAGCATCAGTATCATTTGGATCAATACAGACAATGTTTCCCTGAAATTCATTCCCCCAGCGACCGGCACGACCGGCCAGGTTCCAGAAGTCAGCCGCTCCCATAGGATGACCGCGCCCCTTGCGAGGCCCTCGCACGACGATCGTTCGACAGGATAGATTCACCCCTTCAACCAATGTGGACGTGCAGACCAAAAATCTTAGCTTTCCGGTGCGGAAGAGCTTCTCAATCTCCTGACGAAGAAGAGATGGCATGTTTCCATAGTGGAATGCCACCCCTCGCTCTACCACATTGGCAAGCTGATACTCCGGATGAACTCCCTTTCGTGCAAGATCTGCAAGATTGGCAAGCTCTGAATCGATTACGATTTCGTTTTCGATTTGCTGAAAGATGAGCATCGCGATCCTTTCAGCATCCGCAGCACCATTCGCGTACACCAGCGTCCCACCGCGCTGACCGACTGCGGCCGCAATGGACGCGATCTTCTTCGATAGGCTATTAGGCCTATTCTTAAGGAGGAGACTTCCAATCGGGAGCATACCGGAGGGCGTTCTTAGATCAAGCGTCCACTCCAATGGCTTGCCGGCGCACGGTGAGCACAGGATTATGTTCTGAAGAACCGTTGGGAAGTCACTATCCACGGCGACCTTCTTCGCTATGGCCGGAGCATCTTCTAGCAGAATTCCGGGATTCTGGGTCGCGGGACTGATGAAGACAGCTCGCATGGATGGATTCCCTGAAGCCACGCGCTCAATCGCCGATTGAAGAATGACCCCTCTCCCGCCATCTCCGATCTTATGTGCCTCGTCTACCACGAGGAGATCAATCCGCAGATCATCTCCGACTGTATTTGCTAAAAGGTGAAGCCGCTCCTGCGTAAAAATAAGAATGACCTTCTTCGCCTGCTTCAGAGGGGCGAGGTAGCTATCTTTGAGCGGCAACGATGCCACGTGAATTCTATCCGCAACCTCCATCTCGCTGACGAGTTCAATTATTGAAGACTCGACCTCTGAGACCAGCGCCCGCGTCGGTGCGATATACACAGCAACAGTCGAATCGCTTGTCAACATCCGATCAATCAGCCATTTGCGCACCAAAAACGTCTTTCCGGATGCGGTAGGCGCGGAAGCGGATAACCACGACGTCTCCTCTGACGACGCCCCACTCCAGAAGTCGCGCTGAAAGTCATTAACTGGCAACCACTTCCCCGTGAACTTTTCGAGGATGGTTGTCTCCATCTGTCTGCGAAATGCTTCGAGCCGACTTGTAATTCCTAGACGACCATCCAATCTTGGGCTGATGAGCGCACGCTCTTCAGCGAGGGTGACTGCACGATGATTTGATAGTTTCTCAAGCAAGATCGCACCCGCGTCCCGCCACGTTTTTCGTTCTGGGAGCAATACAGCCGCCGTCGCGATTTTCAACGCTGTCTCTTCGTGGCTCCGAATCCGTGACCGAGCAAGTATGCTCCCGGCCAAGAGCAAACGCTGCCAGTCGATAGGCTGGCAATCAGCCGAAGGGGCCTTACTGGGGGAGAGTTCAAACTCCATCTCGACCATCCTCCGAGAGATGAGAGCAATTTCATCCCGGACACCATCCTCCACCAGCCAATCCTGCAGTTCCGTTGCACTCATTTTGAGATCCCCAGCGCGCGCAAAAATTCCCGCCTGAATGTGCTCACCTTGGGCACCGGTACACACAGCAGCTCTATCTCAAAATTCTCTATTTTTCTTTTTTCGATATGTTTCTTGGCCTGGATCAGCCAATCCTGGATGTCTACTTTTACTTGCGCAGCAAGCTTTTCCGCGATAGCGCTGCCATTCGCTTCCGGGTACATTGCCGAGTCGAACCCGACAAGTCCTATTCCGCAATAACGCACTCGATTGGACATAGCTGAATTTTTGTCGAAGTAGCGTTTGAAGGCGGAAGTTAGTTCAGGATTACTGAGATCTGCTTTGTCGCTGAGAAGCACAAGATCTCTCTCTCGCTCCGCCTCTTCGCTCTCCTCTTGTGAAAGAAATGGGGCGAGAGAGCGGAGGCATGCGGAAATTGCTGAACTAGGTGTGGCATAGACCTTGGACTCTCCCCAGTAGAGCTTGAGAACACCCTCATCCGTAACCCCTGCATACACACCGTCCGCACCGTGGTAGTGCATCTTCGAATCGGTCTTTAGATCCATCTTGCACAGCACTTGCGGAAGTTTAAGGTAATGCTGGGCGAGGACGTAAAGGAGCATCTCCCCACCCTCGCCGCTATTCTTCAAGTCGGTAAATAGACTGCGAGCTTCAAAAAGAAGCGAGTTCATCGCCGCCGAACTTTTGAATTCAGCGTCCCGCTTTCGCGCTGCCTCGATCTTGGTCCGCGGAATTGCGTAGTCCGTTAGTACAAGACGAAGGTACTCAACAAGTCGCGACACCTTGACCCGCCCGTTTGCATCAACCGAGAGGCAATGGCAGCTCAAGCGCATCTCAGATCCTGCGATTGGTATCGACTTCTCTACCAGGGTCAGGTGCACATCCAGCTGGTTCGCATCCCCAGATAGGATTGCCTCAAGGTCGCTTGACTTTAGTTCCGTCACTGGAAATCCCATAAATCCGTTAAGCACAGCCTAGCGCTATAAGACGCACGTGAAAAGACCAGTCCCGCGGCCCTATTCCGTCAATTCTTTGACGTTACAGTTCGGAGGATCATGCAGTGGCTATGAACCGACTCTTCTCCAAGCATGTGGGTGGGCGGGAATGGCGGTTTCAACAGCGAATCTTTATCACTGTATTACCTGCGACTGGCGCCTCACTGGAATCAGAGACATCCGCTAGTGGCGCCACTCCCCGCTCACACAGAGGAACGCCTGCAGCCAGACCTGTCGCCGTCGCTTGCAGCTACCCACGAGGTGGTTGTCTAGCAACCACTCGCCCCGCTCCTTGTCCTTTCCAGAATGACGGAATCTATTCGTGCCCGCGCCAAGCAGCCATCCAACTTGCCTCGCCCCCCTCGTGGCAATTAGGCTAAATGGCAGAGCAGGCACTTGGATTCCTTACCACTTTCAACCAAGCCTCTGTCTCATGAATCGGTTAACGCGCCCAGTCTTAGGCGTGACTGACACCCCTCCCGTTTCCATGTACTGCATTCTTCGATCAGCCTCTCGCCAAGACTCGGTACCATGATCGCCGAATCGACGCTTCGTCGGTTCGTCCATGAACAGGTGATTCGCAGAAAGGTAGGTAGTAGCAGAAGTCGAGATTGCTGTAATTTTGTGGAATACAGCTGAGTCCGGCACTACCGAAAGGAACGCAGAGCCTTGCGAAATTGAATTGTCTGTATCGGCGCTTATTGAAGAGGCGATTAGGCAGTATTCGGGAAAAACGGCGATATTCACCCCCTTACGCCCGGTCTGGACGGAGGGAAACGCGATACCTTGAGCTGTCTCTCCAATCTTCATTCGCAAGTACTCGAACACGACTTGGGTGGATAGGTATGTAAGCTCATCACCCGTTCGCTTTGGCCGGGACATTTTACTCACTAAGGAGCGAATGAAGCTCCTGCGATGTACTTGATCCAGATAACCCTCCTGTAACATGCTCAGATCAGCAGTCTGACCGTCTGCCAACCTCGAGATATCCAGGAAGATCATTGAATTGATCGGACTAAGAGCCACAGAAACTACGTTATCCCCCGTAATTGATCTAATTTCACTCAAGCAAGTATCCCGATCGAGGGCGCAATACAGCGCTGAAATTCCGCTAGGAGTCATCCTCTGATTTCCGGCTAGCCAAGGCGGGGTTGGACCGAACTCAGCACCTGGATTTCCCGCAAGCTTCTGTGCACTTTCCAATCCGTCAACTTTTCTTGCGCGGTACAATGCGACGCCCGGCTGAAGAACTAGCAAGCGAGAAGTGGCAATACTGCCTTTTACATCAACCAGGTCGGCAAATATTTTATCCAGAAATGCCGACGCGCCAGAATTGAAGAAGCGATGGACGTGAGTTATTCCACGAACGAAGGCGACCCACTTGTCGTCATAGGGGTTCCGCTCGAGATTTCCCTCGTCCATGAAAAAATGACGCTGGTTACCATACTCATCTTGGCGCAAGTCATCCGGAAGATTCTCGATAGCATCATCAATATAAGGATCTTCACCGAGCCCCAGCCATTCTGATAGGACGACATCAATTGTGGCTATCTGTATATCGTCCGAACCGCACTCATAGATCATCGCCTGCTCATAGTCCGACAACTTATCAATGAACACTATGTTTTCACGAATGCGATCCCACAAATAGTCGTAAAGTGCTCGTGTGGTTATGCAAAGGTTCTGACCGTGACAGAAGAAGCACTGCCCCGCAGTTCCTTCAGCTGCGAGCAAGTCCTTAAGAGCATTGGGAGACATGCAGTCAATGCAAACTAGCTTAGTCATACTTTTGCGCACCTATATTCTTTTCACATGGGCAAAGATAGAACTGTTCATCAATCCAGCAGTCCCGGCCCTTAGCCATGGCTGTCTGCACGAAGGAAGCCGCGTGTCCACTAGGCGATGCTAGTCTTTCCACAGCGTACAAAACCAAGACGCTGGGATCTCAAAACAGGCTTCAGTCAAGCACATGCGCTTGCGAGCCACCGGCAATCATGCAACTTAGCGCATAGGTTGAGAATGTTGTCTAGGCCGGAAAATCACGCTTGCGCAAAAATTTACTGCAGTTGGAAGATCTTTAATCAGACGAAGGGCTTGGGCCAACAATGGTCGAGGAGTAGCGTTCCAGTCATGCCTAGCAATCCCCGCTTGCTGGCTATGTAATCTGGAGGTGGTCCATGCTGCTGCACTCCCTCATTTCACAGTTGCGCTCTCCTCATCGAATCGATCCGGGATCGTCAGCGAACTCGATACCAATTCGCTCATAGTCGACAATAAGCGACCGAAGAGCGGCGCTTCACGCAGAAAAAAGGGTGCCCGAGGACACCCTTTTTACCGTTGCCTCAAACCCCAACAGGATTCGCCTTCTCAGGATCAATCTTGTACTGCTTGATCGCCCGGGCCACATCCTTGCCGGTCATCTTGCCATCCTTCGCCAGCGCGGCAATCGCAGCATGCGCGATGTAGTACCGATCGACCTCGAAGAAGCGGCGCAGATTCGCACGCGTATCCGAGCGACCGAACCCATCCGTGCCGAGCACGGTGTAGGTCATCGGGACGAAGGCGCGGATCTGGTCGGCGAAGGCGCGCACGTAGTCGGTTGCGGCAATCGCCGGGCCCTGGCGGCCTTCCAGCAGCTGGGTGACGTAGGGCTTGCGCTGTTCGGCCTCCGGGTGCAGGCGGTTCCAGCGTTCTACGGCGTAGCCGTCGCGGCGCACTTCGTTGAGGCTGGGGCAGGACCAGATGTCGGCAGTGACGCCGAAGTCCTTGTCCAGCAGCTCGGCCGCGGCAATGGCCTCGCGCAGGATGGTGCCGCTGCCCAGCAGCTGCACGCGCAGCTCGCCCTTCTTGGGCTTGCCGGCGTCCTTGAGCAGGTACATGCCCTTGATGATGCCCTCGGCTGCGCCGTCCGGCATGCCGGGGTGGGCGTAGTTCTCGTTCATCAGGGTGATGTAGTAGTACTCGTCGATCTGGTCTTCCATCATCGCCTTCATGCCGTGCTGCATGATGACGGTGACTTCGAAGCCGAAGGTCGGGTCGTAGCTACGCACGTTGGGGATGGAGCCGGCGATGACCTGGCTGAAGCCGTCTTCGTGCTGCAGGCCTTCGCCATTGAGCGTGGTGCGGCCGGCGGTGCCGCCGAGCAGGAAGCCACGCGTGCGCATGTCCGCTGCCTGCCAGGCGATGTCGCCCACGCGCTGGAAGCCGAACATGGAGTAGTAGATGTAGAACGGCAGCATCGGCACGTCGGACACCGAGTAGCTGGTGCCGGCGGCCATCCACGAGGCGATGGCGCCCGGCTCGCTGATGCCCTGCTGCAGCACCTGGCCGGTCTGGTCTTCGCGGTAGTACATCAGCTGGTCGGCATCGACCGGCTTGTACTTCTGGCCGAACGGGGCATAGATGCCGATCTGGCGGAACATGCCTTCCATGCCGAAGGTGCGCGCCTCATCGGCCACGATCGGCACGATGCGCGGGCCCAGTTCCTTGTCGCGCAGGGCGATGTTGAGGCTCTGCACGAAGGACATGGTGGTGGAATAGCTGCGCTCGCCGCTGTCCTTGAGCAGGCGCTCGAACTTGTCGAGCGTGGGCGCCACGAACGACTTGCTGGCCTTGGGACGGCGCGAGGGCAGGAAGCCGCCCAGCACGTTGCGGCGTTCTTTCAGGTACTGCACTTCCGGGGAATCTTCGCCGGGGTGGTAGAACGGCACCTGGCCGTCTTCCAGCTGGGCGTCGGTGACCGGGATGTTGAAGCGGTCGCGGAAGTGCTTGACCGCCGCGTCGTCCAGCTTCTTGGTCTGGTGGGTGGGGTTGAGCGCCTCACCGGCCGAGCCCATGCCATAGCCCTTGACCGTCTTGGCCAGGATCACGGTGGGCATGCCGGTGGTGTTCACGGCCAGGTGGTAGGCGGCGTACACCTTGTGCGGGTCGTGGCCGCCACGGTTCAGGCGCCAGATGTCGTCGTCGGACAGGCCGGCGACCATGGCCGCGGTCTCCGGATACTTGCCGAAGAAATTCTCGCGGGTGTAGGCGCCGCCGAAGGCCTTGCAGTTCTGGTATTCGCCGTCGACGGTTTCCATCATCAGCTTGCGCAGCACACCGTCGCTGTCCTTGGCCAGCAGGGCGTCCCAGTAACCGCCCCAGAGCAGCTTGATGACGTTCCAGCCGCCGCCACGGAACACGCCTTCCAGTTCCTGGATGATCTTGCCGTTGCCGCGCACCGGGCCGTCCAGGCGCTGCAGGTTGCAGTTGACCACGAAGATCAGGTTGTCCAGGCCTTCGCGGCCGGCCAGCGCGATGGCGCCGAGGGTTTCCGGCTCGTCGCTCTCGCCGTCGCCGATGAAGCACCACACCTTGCGGTCGGACTTCTCGATCAGGCCGCGGTTTTCCAGGTAGCGCATGAACTGCGCCTGGTAGATGGCGGCCAGCGGGCCCAGGCCCATCGACACGGTGGGGGTCTGCCAGAACTCGGGCATCAGCCACGGGTGCGGGTAGGACGAGATGCCCTGGCCGTCCACTTCCATGCGGAAGTTGTCCAGCTGGGCCTGGCTGATGCGGCCTTCCAGGAAGGCGCGGGCATAGATGCCCGGAGCGCTATGGCCCTGGATGAACAGCAGATCGCCCGGATGGTTGTCCGAGGGTGCGCGCCAGAAGTGGTTGAAGCCCACGTCGTACAGGGTGGCGCTGGAGGCGAACGAGGCAATGTGGCCGCCCAGGTCGCCCGGCTTGCGGTTTGCGCGCACGACCGTGGCCATGGCGTTCCAGCGGATGATCGAGCGGATCTTCCACTCCAGCGCGGAGTCGCCGGGGTGCTTGGCCTCATTGGCCGGTGCGATGGTGTTGACGTACTCGGTGGTGGGCGAGAACGGCAGGTAAGCGCCGGCGCGGCGGGTCTGTTCGACCATGCCTTCCAGCAGCTGATGGGCGCGCTCCGGGCCTTCGACGTCGATGACGGCCTTGATCGATTCGAGCCACTCCTGCGTCTCAAGCGGGTTCGGATCGTTGTGCAGCACTTCGTTCAACCAGTTCATTAGCGCTCCCGGGGGGACACACCCCGCGGGTGTGTCGACATCGTGAATTCGTGAACCCCCAAGTGTACCGCACGCACCTGTTGCCATTCCTCGCTACGGTGGCGTATGGAATGGGATGGTGTTGTGCGCTGAGCGGGGCATCGGCGCCGGCTGGAACGACACTTTGGCACAGCGGGCGCTGCCGGCGTACGACCAAAGGATGAGAGCCAGCGGCAGGCGATGGCCGGCCGATGCCGTACCGAGTGGGCCGATATGCATGCCCCCGTAGGAGCGCACCTGGGCGCGAGGGGCTTTCTCGGTAAGCCCCGTCGCGCCCGGGTGCGCTCCTACGCGATGGCGTGTCTGCGGGTGCGCGCCAGGAAATCCCGACGGCGGGCGCCGCCCCGCAGGAGCATGCTGGTCAGAACGCCTGCAGCGCTTCGGTCAATTGGCCGTTGTTGTTGACCGCGCCCATGGTGTAGCCCTGCCAGCCGGGGTAGGCGTTGGGCTCCCAATAGAACACGCCGAGCACCTGCTTGCTGTGGCTGCCGTTGATGGCGTTGCTGCGGCTGAGCAGGTTGGTGAGCATGGCGCGGGTGGTGGCCGCTTGTTGCCAGTCCATGCCGACCTCGGCCACCACCACGTCGCTGCCGTAGCGGGTGATCATGTCGCGCAGGTTGGTGTCCAGGCGGTTGTTGTAGTCCTGCCAGCTGCCGACAGGCGGGTAATGCGACATGCCGATGACGTCCCACTTGCCGCCGGCCGAGCGCAGGTTGTCGAAGAACCAGCGGAAGTTGGCGTTGTCGTAGCCGTTGGCCAGATGCACGATGACCTTGGCGTT
Organism: Xanthomonas sp. WHRI 6106; assembly: GCF_040202405.1. Taxonomy (NCBI): domain Bacteria; kingdom Pseudomonadati; phylum Pseudomonadota; class Gammaproteobacteria; order Lysobacterales; family Lysobacteraceae; genus Xanthomonas; species Xanthomonas sp. WHRI 6106. Next base: position 86,059 of record NZ_JBEGFC010000004.1, read on the forward strand.
GGGATACACCGCCTTGGTGGCGTTGTAGCCGCTGTTGATGAACTGGCCCAGGTTGGCGAAGTTGGGCGTCTTGCCTTCGTTCCACAACATGCCGCTGTTGATCTCGTTGCCCACCTGCCCCCAGGTGACGGTGATGCCGTTGTCCTTGAGGTATTTGAGGATGCCCTGGGTGTGGCTGTAGACATCGGTATTGAGTTGGGCAACGGAGTGGCCCGCCCAGGCGGCCGGCTTGGTCTGCTTGCCCGGGTCGGCCCAGCTGTCGCTGTAATGGAAGTCGATCATGATGCGCATGCCCTGGGCGGCGGCGCGCTTGGCTTTATCCAGGGTGTCGCGGCCATCGTTCCAGCCGCCGGACGGGTTGACCCACACGCGCAGGCGAATCGCGTTGCCGCCCACGTCCTTGAACAGCTTGATGAAGTCGGTGGTGTTGCCTGCCGCATCGCGAAATACCTGCGGCGGATTGTTGGCGGCCTGTTAGTTGAGCCAGCTGACGTCGGCGCCCTTGGCGATGCCCTGGGCGCTGACGCCGGCGCTGCACAGGCACAGCGCCAGCACGAGCAGCACGCGGTGGTACTGGATGCGAAAAATAGCCATGAAAGGTTCCTCGATCGATGGATGTCGCGCCGGGCGGCGCCTTGCGTGATTCCCCCTGTGTTGCGGAGTGCATGCGGCCACGGTGCGCGCGAGCGTTGCCGCTTCACCATGTGTCGCTGCACAGCGGTTGCGATTCAAGCACGGCAGTACAGCGCGGTTGAGGCCGCTATAGGTGCAAGCGTGTTGCGGCATATCTCGAGGCAGGAAAACCTTGAGTCCACGTGCGTTGTGGAGGCGCGCGGTTGTGCGGGTGCAGCAGCACCCCTGCGTATTACTGCGCAATTGAACGCGAAAACGCCGGGCAAGCCCGGCGTTTCGGTAGACCCCCCGATGATGGTGATGGGCAGGCTCGGCGCCACACGCCGCAACGCCTGCCGGGGTGATGCACACCCGGGCACTCATCCGCCGCGGCAGCATGCCACGCACCCATCAGCCCATGGCGCGCGCACCTTGCTGCTGTTGCTGGGTCTGCGCCTGCTGCTGCTCCAATGCCACCGACTGACGTGCGGCGTTGTCGGCCACGCGCTGGCTGCTCTGCTCCAGCGGGGTGTTCATGGCGGTCATGGTCTCCACGCTGACGCGTAGTTGCGCGGGGTCGTCCACGCGCCCCTGCACCGCAAAGGTCCGTGCGGCATCCGGGGTCATCATCACCGCATCGATGCGCTGGCCACCGGCGGCGTGCATCTCCGAGGCGAGCGCGCCCGATAGCTGCGCGCTCTGCTGGTCGGGCGCGCGGCCGGCGCGGGCATCCTGGGCATGCACGCCACGCTGGGCATCCTGAAACAGGGAGTTACCCACGTGCCCGGGTTGATCGATACGCAGCGAGGTGTGGCCGTTGCCATGCTCGCGCGCGTCACGCTTGGCCGGCTCACCCGGAGCGAGCGGCCCACGGATGGCGTCGATGGCGTCCTGGCCGAGGCCCTTCGGGCCACGACTCAACAAGGTGATGCCGGCGCGGATCTCATCCAGATCGGATCGATACTCGTTGATCATTCTCTTGTTCTGATCTGCAAGCTGACGTGCTTGCGGGTCATTGAGCGGGGAACGCTCATCCAAGAAATTTTTGATGGTGTGCGACCCCAATGAATTGACGGCAGAGGCCACCGGTGAATCGGGAATCAGAAAGTTCACCTTGCTGTTGCTGTAGCCCATGGCGCTCAGCGCCGCGATCTCGCTGGGTCTGGCGTAAACGCGCACTTCTCCGTAATGCGGGGAGGCTGCACTCACAGGATCGGCTGCCATCACGTGATTGACCACGCTGGTGCCGCCTTCTGGAATGCGATAGGCCAAGCTCGCCGCGCCATACGCATTAAAGGTCTCACCTTTCAAATCGAAGTGGTGCGCGCTGACCTGCGCAAGCGCTCCACCTAGCGAGTGGCCGGTGACGGTGACCTCGGGCGCGTGCCCGGTGCGCTGCTCCTGCTTTGCCGCATAGCCAAGCGCACTTTTTGTCAGGGCTATCGCATCTTCGGACTGGGGGTTAGCGCGCTGAAAGACCATCGAGCCATCTGCCTGCAGCGCGTCACGATAGATTTCCTCCGTACCCCGGTGAGCGACGACAATGTCTCCGCCGCCAACGCGTTGGTAAATCGTTCCCTGGTAGCCCGTCTTTCGATTATTGACGTGCTCCAGAATTTCGTAACTCACGCCACCAACATCCACTCGCTCACGGTCGCCAGGTCCGCGCTTGCCGACCTTGTGGTCGACGTAGCCCTCATTGGACAGAATGGCGTATTGCTGCGAGGTCGGCTTCACGGTGAAACCTCTTTGGCGACCAGGGTGACCGAGAACAATTGATCACGCAGCTCCGGCTTGAAGTCTGAAGCCGAGGGCAAACCATTGTCGGCGTAGTCTTCGATATCTTCCTTGGGGTAACCGCCTTTCCAGAAATACAGCGTGACCGGCTTGCCTGCCACGACATCCTTGGTTTCAATGAACGGCAGAAACGCGATCTCCTCTTTTTTTCCACTGGCCTTCAGGGAGACACGTGCGCCTGTCATTTCCCAATGACACGTCCCACGCCCGTAGTAGTCCTCATCCAGCATCAGATCGAGGTAGACGATTCCTTGATATTCCTGCTCTGAGACTTTTTTCAACACGACCGGCTCATTGCTGGTGATGCGCTGCCCAACGCCGGTCTGGGGATGAATCTGGCCACACTCGCTGTCATTGCTGACGTCGTACTGCGCATACCCATTGACAGCTCCGAACGCACCCGGTGCTTTGTCGATCTTGACGGTGACCTCATACGCCTTGCGCGGGCTCGGATTCAACTTGGCAAGGCCGCGGCCGCCGGCCTCGACGTCGGCTTCTGCGGTGGCCTCGGTGGCGGGGGAAAGGGTCTGGGTCATGCTGGTCTCCGGGGCGTTACAGGCCGTAAGCAATAGGGCCAGCAGGCTTGGGGTCAGAATCTGGCGCAAGGCCGGCCTCCGTGGCAGTTGGGCCGCCAATCTAGTCCGCTTGAGTTCGGGTGGTCAATTGGACGCTTGTGAGGATGAGGCCGCTCGTCGCGCTTGTGGATGAGTGCAAAGCTGCCATGATCGGGCGCAGCCGCCGCCAAGGAGCGCGCTTCATCGCCACCGTTGCCAGCCCGCCCGCACGGCCATCGCCGGTCACCCCGCGTGTGCACTGGCGCAACAGCCTGCGCACGCGGGTGATGCTGGCGGCAACTGCCGTGTTGCTGGTGTTGCTGGTGGTGCTGGGGACGGTGTTCTACGTCGGGGCGCGCACCGAGTTGGTGGAAGCGGCGCGCACCGAAGTGGACGGGCTGACCGAGCAAACCGCACGCAGCCTGGCGGCGATGCTGGATTCGGTGCAGGTGAGCGGGCGCACCCTGGCCGCGAGCAGCAGTGCGGTGGGGCTGCAGCCGTTCAATCTGCGTGCCTTGCTGCTGGCCACGCTCAGTGGCGACCCGGATATCGGAGCGACGCGCCTGATCATCGAGCCGCGCACGCAGAAGGCCGGCGATACCGGGTTTGTCTGGTACGTGCGCCGCGACGGCACCCATCTGGTGGAGAAATCGGCGCTGGAGCTGGGCTACGACTACCGCACGATGCCGTGGTATGTGCGCACCCAGCGCGAGGGCCGTGCGTGGTGGTCAGAGCCCTACCTCAACCGCAATGACGGCAATGCCCTGTACACCAGCTACAACCTGCCGCTGCGGCGCCCCGGTGACGCGCCGGATGCGGCGCCGGTGGGAATGGTGAGCGTGGATCTGCCGCTGCAACATCTGCGCGAGATCATCGACCAGCTGCCGCGCGACATCGGGATCCAGCCGATGCTGTTGTCGCCGGAAGGCATGCTGGTGTTCAGCCCCGATCCGGCGCTGAATCTGCACCACAGCCTGGACAGCTATGTGGCGCGCTCGCGGCCGGACCTGCGGCCATTGCAGCGCGCACTGGCAGCCGGCCAGCCGATTTCGTTTGCACACACCGCGCCGGACGGCGAGCGGTTCCTGACCCACAGCGCGGCGGTGGGCCGCAGTGGCTGGACCTTCGTGCTGTCCGCCTCCGAACGCTACGTGCTGTCCGGCCTGAACTGGCTGGTCGCGTGGGTGGCGATGGCGGCGTTGCTGGGCGCGGGCGTGTGGTGGTGGTTGATGGGGCGGATCACGCGCAAGTTGACACGGCCGATCGAGGAACTGACCAACACCGCCGAGCACTTCCGGCGCGGCGAATTCGAGTACCCGTTGCGGCATATCGAACGCGACGACGAGGTGGGCGTGATGGCGCGCGCGTTCGACACGGCGCGCGATGCGATCCGTCACCACATCGGCGAGATCGGCGAGATGACCGCCGCGCGCGAGCGCATGCACAGCGAGCTGCAGATTGCACGCGAGATCCAGCAGGCCATGCTGCCGTCCGGGCGCACCTTCGACCGCGCCAGTTCGCATCTGGAAACCTGCGCGTGGCTGGAGCCGGCCAAGGCGGTGGGCGGCGACTTCTATCATTTCTTCGAGACCGAACCGGGGCTGCTGTGGTTCGTGGTGGGCGATGTGTCCGACAAGGGCGTGCCGGCGGCCTTGTTCATGGCGCGCGCGGTGAGCGTGCTGGAGATCGCTGCGCGCCGCTATACACGTCCGGACGGGATCCTGATTGCCGCGTCCACGCGGCTGGCCGAAAACAACGACACCTGCATGTTCGCCACCGTGTTGTGCGGATTGATCAATGTGGTGAGCGGCGACTACTGGCTGGCCAGCGCCGGGCACGAGCCGCCGTTGCTGATCGATATCGATGGCAAGGCACGCGTCCTGCCACTGGAGACCGGTGCCCCGTTGGGGATCGAGCCGCAGGTTTCGTTTCCGGTGCTGCACGGGCGCATGAGCGCCGGCCAGACCCTGCTGGGCTACACCGACGGCGTGACCGAGGCCATGGACGAACACGGCGCCAGCTACGGGCTGGAGCGGCTGCTGGCCACGCTGCACCCGCGCCGCAGCGCCGCCGCGCAGTGCAAGGCGGTGGTGGCCAACATCGCCCGTTTCACTGGCCAGGCCGACCCCTATGACGACATCACGCTGCTGGCGATCCGGCTGCGCCAGGAGCATGCTGGACGGGTCGCAGAGACCGGCCGGGGCGTTCCCGGAGAGGTGACGGCTCCATGAAGCTCGATCTGGCCATTGCCCCGTCGCTGGCCCAGCTGGCCGGCGCCAACGACGCGCTGGAAGACTCGCTGACGCGCGAAGGCCTGCACGCCGAGCGCATCGGCCAGGTGCGGCTGATCGTGGAAGAGCTCGGCTGCAACGCGCTCACCCATGGGCAGTGCGCCGAACAGCCGCTGCGCCTGCAACTGCAGCTGGACCCACAGGCACTGGTGCTGGAAATGCACGATGCCGGCATCGCGTTCGACCCCTGTGCGGCGCATATGCCCGACATCGCCAGCGAGCTCGACGATCGCCAGATCGGCGGGCTGGGGTTGTTTTTGGTGCATCAGTTCGCCGATCACATCGACTACCGCCGCGATGGTGCATACAACATCGTGCGCGTCACCCTGCTCCACCCGTACGCCCCTGTCCCCGAGGCCCTGTCATGACCACGCTCGCCATCCAGATCGACCCGCCGCAAGACACCCGTCAACGCGTGATCCTGACCGGGCGGTTGGACACTCACACCTATCAGGACCTGGACGCGGCGCTGTCGCCGTTGCTGGGCACCCGCATCACTACCCTGGTGCTGGACCTGAGCGCACTGGAATACATTTCCAGCGCCGGCATCCGTTGCATCTTCAAGGCACGCAAGGCGCTGGCCACGCGCCAGGGCAAGGTGCTGGTGAGCAACCCGCAGCCGCAGATCCGCAAGGTCTTCGACATGGTCAAGGCGGTGCCGTTGAGCGATGTGTTCGCCTCCACCGAAGAGCTGGATGCCTACCTGGCCGCGATGCAGCGCAAGGTGATCGAGCAGAGCGCGCAAGGCGATACGCCGATCGTGCCGCATTTCGCCGAAGCGTAAGCGGCATCGCGTGCGCGTACACGTGGGGACGTGTGCGCGTGCGACAGCTGCACGCGTCTGGTTAGGCTATGGCGCCCCGCTGCGTGCGTTGCCATGGCTGCACTGATCATTTTCGATTTCGACGGCACGCTGGCCGATTCGTTTGATTTCTTTCTGAGCACACAGCGCGTTCTCGCCAGCCGGCACGGATTCCGCGCCGTGGAAGCGCACGAAGTGGACGCCGCGCGCCGCCTGAGCACGCGCGAGTTGGTCAAGGTTTCCGGCCTGAGCGCATGGCGTCTACCGCTGGTGGCGGCCGACTTCATCCGGCTGATGCGCGCCGCACCACCGGTGGCGCTGTTTGACGGTATTGCCACGGCGCTGACCGAATTGCACGCAGGTGGCACGCGCCTGGCGGTGGTGTCGTCCAACTCGGTGGAGAATGTGCAGCGCGCGCTGGGAGCTGCGTTGAGCGCGAAGTTTGCGGTGATCGAAGGCGGCTCGCATCTGCTGGGCAAGCAGCGCGCCTTGCGTCGGGTCTTGCGCGCAACCGGCTACCGCGCAGCGCAGGCGGTGTATGTGGGCGACCAGGTCGCCGACTGGGAGGCGGCGCAAGCGGTGGGCCTGCCGTTTGCTGCGGTGGCCTGGGGCTATGCGCACCCGGAGGTGTTTGCGGGATTGGCTGGGACGTTGTTGATCGAACGCGTGGATGCGTTGCTCGCGTTGGCGGAGTAGCCCGTTTTTTTCGGCTGGGATTGGGGATTGGGGATTGGGGATTGGGGATTCGCCAGAGCGAGAAGCTTGCCGGTGCTGCGCGCGCGCGTGCCCTCATCCGCCCTTAGGGCACCTTCTCTCCCATGAAGGAGGACAATGTCCCGGTGGGAGAACGGATGTGCGATCTTGGTGCGCGGGGTGATGCGCCCGGACAGCGCCGACGTCTAGACCCCGCCTACCCTCGGTAATGGTGCCGGCACGTTCAACATGCCGCCCGCGGCCACGTACGCCGCCAAGGCCTGGCCCTGGCTCAACAGATGCCCGTGCATGGTGCGCTCGGCGCCTTCGGCATCGCCGCGGCGCACGCAGTCCATCAGTTCGCGATGCTCTGCCAGCGATTGCGCCATGCGCCCGGGGGTCAGCAATTGCCGCCCGCGGTGCATCTTCAAGATGCGGTGCAGATCGTGCGTCACCCGGATCAACCAAGGATTGCCGGCGTACTGCTGCACGGTTTCGTGGATCAGATAATTGTTGCGGTAGTACTCGGCCAGATCGCCGGCCGCCGATGCGGCTTCCATCGCCGCATGCAGGTCTTCCAGCCGCTGTACACCTACCGCATCCAGGCGCTTGACCGCGTCGTGCGCGCAGCGGCCTTCCAGCATCGCCATCACCGGGAACAGCTGGTTGAGGTCTTCCAGCGTCAGCCGCGTGACCCGGCTGCCGCGGCCGGCATCCAGCTGCACCAGGCCTTCGGCCGCGAGCAACTTCAGGCTCTCGCGCAGCGGGGTGCGGCTGATGCCCAGTTCCTCGGCCAGGGCCGGCTCGTCGATCCATTCGCCCGGCGGCAGCGCGTAGTCGTAGATCTTCTGGCGCAGGCGCTCGGCCACTTCCTCGTACAGCGGTACGCGCTTCTTGGACACGCGCGAATCAGGGGCGAGGGTCATGGCAGGCAGGTCGTCGGCATCGGGTCTGGGGCGCCCATTCTAGCGGGGCGCCCCTTGCACCTGCCCGACGCTGCCACCCTCACAGCCAGCCCGGCACCACGAACAGCAGCCACGCCGCCAGCGGCCCCAGCAACACCACCAGCCCGCTGTAGACCAGGAAGCGGCGGAACAGGCCGTCGCGCTCTTCCTTGGCGGCCGAGGCCACCACCAGCGCGCCGTTGGTGGAAAACGGGCTGACATCGACGATGGTGGACGACACGGCGAGCGCACAGATCACTCCGGCGGCGCCCAACTGGCCCTGCATCAGGAACGGCACCGCCAGCGGGATGGTGGCGCCCAGCACCGCCGCCGACGACGCGAACGCAGACACGATGCCGCCCACATAGCAGACCAGCAAGGCGCCCAGCATCGGCATGCCGATGTGCGAGACGCCGGTGCCGATGTAGTCCACCGCACCGGCCTTTTCCAGCACCGCGACATAGGTGACCACGCCGCTGATCAACAGCACCGTGGACCAGCTGATGCCGTCTACCGCACCCTTCTGCGCGTTGGGGGAGATCAGCGCCAGTGCCACCGCAACGGTGATCGACACCAGCCCGACATTGAGGTTGTACACCAATGCCGCAACGCCCAGGCCCAGCAGGCCGACCAGGGTGATCACACGGTCGCGGGTGATGGAGACCGCTTCCAGTGCCAGCGGGTCGGTGGACAAGGTGCCGCCGCCCGGTGCCACCAGTGCGCCATGCCCTTCAATGGCGAAGCGCCGCTGCGAGGCCTGATCGCCGCTGACCGGCACGTACTGCGCATCGGCCAGCGAGACCTCTTGCCGGCGCATCAGCTTGAGCCCGCCGAAAGCGCAGAAGCAGATGATCGCCATCATCAGGTTGAAGCCCAGGCTGGTGAGGAACACCGCCATTTCGGTGACGTCCAGCCCGGCCTTTTCGACCACCTTGTTGGTGATGCCGCCATACACGCTGATCGGCGAAAACCCGCCGCCCTGCGCGCCGTGGATCACCAGCAGGCCCATCATCAACGGGTTGATGCGGTACTGCCTGGCAAAGCGCAACGCCACCGGGCCGATGATGGCCACCGCGGCCGGGCCCAGCGCACCGAAGGCAGTGAGCAGGCCGGTGATGACGAACATCACCCACGGGATGGCGACGATGCGCCCGCGTACCGCGCGGACCGCCCAGTGCACCAGCAGATCGATGGTGCCGTTCTTCTGCGCGATGGCGAACAGATAGGTGATGCCGACCAGGGTGAGGAACAGGTCGCCCGGAAAGCCGGCCAGCACCTCCTTGCCATCCAGCCCCACCCACACACCGCCAACGATGAACGCCAGCGCGAAGGCCACCGCACCCATGTTGATGGGCAATGCGGTGGCGACGATGAACATGATCACCAAGCCAAGAATCGTTGCAATTTGCGGGGTCATGCGCCCTCCCAGACACCTGATACGCGTACAGCACGGATGGCCACCCGCCATCCCAGGGTCACACCGTGTGCAGCACCTGCCTGATCGTCATGCCGCACGCTCGCACGCGGCGTTGACCCACTCCACAACACCCTCGGTGCTGTGGAAGTCGTCTACCGAGCGCGCCTCGCACGCCGGCAACACCTCGCGCGCCATGCGCGCCAATGCGCTGCCGGGCCCGAGTTCGAGAAACACGCGTGCACCGCGTTCGGCGGCCTGCACCAGCACGTCGTACCAACGCACGGTCTGTGCGATCTGCGCGGCCAGGCTGTCGACAACCTGCGCCTGCGTGCCGACCGCACGTGCATCGATGCCGGCGAGCACGCGCACCTTCGGGGCACCGATGCGGGCGGTGTTCAGTTCGACCGCGAATGCAGCGGCGGCGCTGCGCAGCCACGGGGTGTGCGCCGGCACGCTCACCGGCAGCAGCGTGACGCGTGCGCCACGCGCCTGCGCTGCGTCGCCCAGCGCCTGCAGTGCAGGACGTGGACCGCCAAGCACCGCATGGTCATCGCCATTGACGATGGCCAGCGCTGCGCCGTGCGCGGTGCACAGGGCAGCGAGCGTGGGCAGTGACAGGCCGATGACGGCCATCAGCCCGGCGTCGTCGGGGCTGGCGGCATCCATCAGGCGGGCGCGGGTGGCTGCAAGCTGCAGGCAGGTTTCGATGTCGACGCTGCCGGCCACTGCATGCGCCGCCAGCTCGCCCACGCTGTAGCCGAGCACCAGCAACGGCACGGGAAGCTGCTGGCGCAACACCTGCCACTGCGCCAGGGTGCCCGCGCACACCAGCGGCTGCGCGATGGCGTTGGCATAGCGGCCCGGGTCTGCGGCAAGGATGTGCGGCGCGGCGCCAAGCACCTGACCCGCTGCAGCGAGTACGCCGGCCGCGGCAGGCGCATCGGCGACGCGCGCAAACATCGCGGCATGTTGACCGCCCTGGCCGGGACAGAGCACGGCCAGGCTCATGGAGTGGCCTGCGTGCAGGTAAGGCCGTGCGCCATGCGCGCGTGGCCCGCATCCGCCCTGCGGGCCCATTCTTCCACGTGCCGGAGCAGGACGCCGTTTCCCGGGGCAGTGGCATGGGCGCCATTACCGCAAGTTTGCACGCGCAGCGTCTTCGCCGCTGCCGGTGGCTGCTGCGTGCTCATACGGTCTCCTGACAGTGCAGGAACCAGGCGCAGGCCAGCAGATCGGCGCTGCCACCCGGGCTCAGACGACGCGCAACGAATTGCCTGCCGATGGCGTTCAAGCGATCACACCACTGCGCTTGTGCGATACCGCCCGCGGCGAGAAATGCACGTGCTTGCGTCCTTGCGTAAGCCAGCCCTGCCTGCCCGCCGCGATGCAACAGGTTGAGATCGTCGACCTCGGCAATCAAGTGCATCAAGGTCTGCGCCACTGCGGCCTGGCGCGTGGCGCCGCTGTGCAGTGCGCTGCGCAGCGACGGCAATGCGATCTCGCGCAGTAACGGATAACCGGCTGCGGCCTGCTCGCGCACGCCACCGATCTGCAACGCTGCACGCACGCGCTGGCCATTGCTGTGGGGATCCAGCGGCGCGGTGCGCAAGGCGTCGCGCCAGACCTGCACCGCGGTGCAGACGGCTTCGCCGACGGGGCGGCTCCCGTGCGCGACACGCAGGCGCGCGGCCTGCGCAGTGAGCAGGCCCAGGCTGAAGATCGCGCCGCGATGGGTGTTGATGCCGCCGGTGGCGCGCAGCATCGCCGCTTCGGCCGCGATGCCGAGCTGGCGCAATTGCTCAAACGGCGCGTTGTCGATACCGGCCTGCGCAATCGCAACGAAGTAGCCACGCAGGGCGAACAGGCTGCGCAGAAACGTCGACGCGTCCATATCGGTGTGGCTGCCGCGGTCGAACGGCGTGACCAGGCCGGGCTTGGGTGCGCAGCTCAGTTCTGCATGCAAGGCGGCGACCGCGAGCCGGCCCAGCCGATGCGCCAGCGCGCTGGTGGTGCCGGCGGCCGCATGCGATGTGCCTTGCAGCACTGCGTTGTGCTGCAGATCGCCGCGCGTGGCCGTAGCACGCGATGGCGCATGCATTAGGCTGCTGCCGCCGTCTGCGAGGGCAGGACCCGGCCCTGGTTGCGACGGCGAGTCCTGCGGTGCTGCAGGTAGCAGTACCGGTGCCGACGGGCGCCCCGCACGTGCCAGGCCTGTCGAAGGGCGAGCCGCACCAGCCAGGTGTGGTGCAATGCGCGTGTCTGTTGATGGCGTTGATGCTGGCTGCCGCCCGGCCGCATTGCACTGCGTCCCCGAGGGCCTGGTATCGGCGGTGCGTTCGACCAGCCTCCTCATGCCGCGCACCCCACCGGAAACAGCGCGCTGCGCGCCAGCAAGCGGCAGCCGTCGCTGGATTTCACCAAGACCTGCTGTGCGCTGCCGGCGTATTCGCGCCAGTTCACCGCGGTGTCGTCGGACAGCAGCAGCTCGCCGTCTGCGCGCAGCCCGTGGCTCCGTTCCCAGCGCTGCAGCAACGTCACCACCCTGTGCGCCTGTTCGGGTGTGGCGATGGACCACAGCAGATCCAGATCCGATTGCGCATGCACATACGCAAGCCCGGTGAGGGCCTGCCAGGCAACGCTGCCGAACACGCGCGGCTGCAGGCCGCCGGCAGTGGCCTGCGTCAGCAGGGCCCGCAGTGCAGGCTGCACCGAAATGGGGGCGGTAGCGATCACGGCATCCAGCGCCATTGGTGCGGTGCTGCGCGCGATGTCGTCCATCCCGGCGATTAATGCCAGGCGCTGTTTACCTTCGTCCGGCGGCAACGGCACGCCGAGCCGCACGTGGCCGGGTGCCTGGCTGCCATCCCCACGCGCCACCACTGCCGGCAGGCCCGCAGCAAACCACTGCTGCAGCCGTGGCTGCGCACCCGGTGTCAGCGCTTGCCAGCGCGCGCCGGGGCGCAACCACACCAGTGCGTGGCGGCCGGGCATGCTCACGCCTCGCCTGCGGCCACGGCGGCGGCGACATCGCGCGCCAGGGTGCGCCCGCCGCGCTGCGCGCCGAGTGCGCGGCGCTGGTCGCCGTCGGTGGGCGCGGCCAATGCAGCGAGCAATGCTTCTGCCAGATCGCCGTCCCACAGCGATTCCACCGCACCCATGCGCACGTAGTTTTCGACGCCCGGCGCGAACACCGGCGAGCTCTTGCTCAGCGCCTGCAAGGTGTCCACCGATTGCTTGGTCACCCGCGCCATCGCACGTAGATCCATCACCCGCACCTGCGCGTCCGGCAGCGCGTAGATGTGGTCGGCCATCAGCCCGAACGACAGAAACCCGCCGCTGACCGCTTCGCCATAGACCAGGGTCACCAGCCGCGCGCCGCGCCTGCGCGCCAGATCCAGCGCGCGTGCCAGATGCGCAAAATAGCCATTGATGCCGAGCAATTCGTCGCGGCGTGCGAGCCGTTGCCCGGCCGTGTCGGCCAGCATCACGATGGGGCGTTGCGGATGCGCGCGGGTGCTGGCGAGTACGGTCGCCGCCAATGCCAGCGCATGGTCCACGCCGACTTCCAGCGTGTTGGCGGTGCCGATCACGGTGACCTCGCCGGCCGCGGTGGTGGCGCTGCCGGTGAGCACATCGGCGTTGCGGGCGATCGCGTGGCCGAGCGGGAACAGCTGGTCCAGCAGTTGGCTCAGTTCCATGGCGTGCTCCGGTCGGCGGTGGCGGCAAGGAAGGCATCGGTGTCCAGCAGCGGCAGGCGCTGCGCGTCGACGATGCCCTGGCGTTGCCAGATCTCCAGGCCGTCGCGGCAATCGCCATAGCTATCGATGCGCGCGGCCAGCTGGTGATGCGCGTGCTCCAGGGCTTGCAAGGCGGCATCGCCGCCGTCGGGTTCTGCGAGTGTGTCGAGCGTGGTGAGCGCCGCATCGGCAAACGCCGCGATGCGGTCGGCCACCAGGGTCTGCGCATCGCCCAGCAGGTAGCGGTGCTTGCCACCGGTCACGCGCCACACCAGGGCACGGTCGCGCGCGTCGAACTCTTCCACCCCGCGCACGGTTTCGATCACATCCGGGCCGGACAACGACAGCCGACCCTCTTCGGACATGATCACCGCGCTGCAGCAGCGCGCCACGATGCCCATGCCGCCGAAGGCGCCGTTACCGCTGCCGATCAAGGCCAGCACCGGCACGCCGGCGGCGCGCGCGTTCAGGGTGGCGCGCATGATTTCGGAAATGGCGATCAGGCCGGCGTTGGCTTCATGCAGGCGCACGCCGCCGGTGTCGAGCAGCAACAGCGCCGCAGCCGGTTGCGTGGCTGCGGCGCGTTCGAGCAGGCCGGTGAGCTTGGCACCGTGCACCTCGCCGACGCCGCCGCCCATGAAGGCGCCTTGCTGTGCGGCGATCAGCACGGTGCGCCCACGCAACGTGCCTTCGCCGACAACGATGCCGTCGTCGAACGCGCCGGGCGTATCCAGCTGGGCCAGATGCGGGCTGATCAGGCGGCGACGTGGACCGACGAATTCGCGGAAGCTGCCGGCATCCAGCAACCCGTCGATCCGCTCGCGCGCATCGGCTTCGTAGTAGCTGCGCTCGGCCATGGGAATGGTGGTGCTCATACACGTCTCCCGACGACATGCGTAGGAGCGCACCTGGGCGCGACCGGGGCGCAACCGGCAATGCCCGTCGCGCCCGGGTGCGCTCCTACGAGATGGACTGGGTGTGCGAGTTCGTTGTGGCTGCGCTCGGCCGCGGTAACGCTGACGCTGGCTACAACGTGCGTAGGAGCGTACCTGGGCGCGACCGGGGCAATACCGGGAACGCCCGTCGCGCCCGGGTGCGCTCCTGCGGTGAGGTGGATGGGGTGGCTCATGCGTCGGCTCCTTGCAGCACGTCGATGGCCTGTTCCAGGCGCAGGCTCACCACTGCAGGCGTGGCGCCCACATCGTTGATGCTGATGCGCACATCGCGCAGTGGATGCCGCGCGGCGAAATCGTCCAGCACCGCCTGCCAGATGGCGCCGAAGCCGCGTGCGGCGGTGAGGATCTCGATCTCCATCGCGCCGTCGAGCGGCACGCGCTCAACCAGCACTTCCAGGTTGCCGGAGGCAACCACGCCGACCAGTGCGTGATCCACGCCAACACGTGCACCGTGCTGGCCGTCAAAGCGATATCGCAGGGTTTCCATGCTGAGCCCTTACCAATTGCGAAAACGTTTCGGCGGGTCGTACAACCCACCGGACCAGCGCACCAGGTCCTTGACCGTGCGCGCAGCGAGCAGGTCGCGCGTGGCATCGCGCGGACGAATGCCCAGATCTTCCGGCCGCTTGATGACGCCACGATCGCGCAGGTTTTCCACCAAGCGCTTGTCGCGTCCCAGGCCCACGGCGGTGTAGCCGGACACGCCACGGATCGCCTGCTCGCGTTCTTCCGGCGTGCGGCATAACAACAGGTTGGCGATGCCTTCTTCGGTCAACACATGGCTGACGTCATCGCCATAGATCATCACCGGCGGCAGCGGCATGTTGGCGCGCTCGGCCAGTTCCCAGGCATCGAGCCTGTCGACGAAGGCCGGCGCCATGTGCTCGCGGAAGGTTTCCACCATCTGCACCACCAGCTTGCGTCCGCGCGGCATCTCGCCCGGTCTTGCGGCTTCGCGCCCGGCCTTGAGCCAGGCATCGCTGGCATGCCGGCGGCCACGCGCATCCGAGCCCATGTTGGGCGCACCGCCGAAGCCGGCGATGCGGTCGCGCGTGGCGGTGGAGCTGTTGCCCTGCAGATCGATCTGCAGGGTGGAGCCGATGAACATGTCGCAGGCGTACATGCCTGCGGTCTGCGACAACGCGCGGTTGGAGCGCATGCTGCCGTCGGCGCCGGTAAAGAACACATCCGGGCGTGCGGCGATGTAGTTTTCCATGCCCAGTTCGGAACCGAACGAATGCACCGAGTGCACGAAGCCCGATTCAATCGCCGGGATCAGCGCCGGATGCGGATTGAGCGCCCAATGCCGGCAGATTTTTCCCTTCAGCCCCAGCGATTCGGCGTAGGTGGGCAGCAGCAACTCGATGGCGGCAGTATCGAAACCGATGCCGTGATTGAGCCGGTCCACGCCGTATTCGGCGTAGATGCCCTTGATGGCCATCATCGCCATCAATACCTGGATCTCGGAAATCTGCGCCGGGTCGCGGGTGAACAGCGGCTCGATGTAATTGGGCTTGGGCGCCTGGGTGACGAAGTCCACCCAATCGGCCGGGATGTCCACGCGCGGCAAGGTGTCGAGGATCTCGTTGACCTGCGCAATGACGATGCCGCCCTTGAACGCAGTGGCTTCCACAATCACCGGCGTGTCTTCGGTATTGGGCCCGGTGTAGAGATTGCCGTGGCGGTCGGCCGCCTGCGCGGTGACCAGCGCGATGCGCGGCGTGAGGTCGATGAAATAGCGGCCGAACAATTCTAGATAGGTGTGGATGGCGCCGATTTCGATGCGGCCCTCGCTGACCAGCCCGGCCAGGCGCGCGGCTTGCGGCCCGGAAAACGAAAAATCCAGGCGCTTGGCGATACCACGCTCGAACACATCCAGGTGTGCCGCCAGCGAGAGCACCGACTGCACCATGTGCAGGTCGTGCACGCGCGCAGGGTCTACCTCGGTCAGGCAGCGCGCCAGGAAATCGGCCTGCTTCTGGTTGTTGCCTTCCAGGCACACACGGTCGCCGGGCTCGATGACCGCCTCCAGCAACGCCACCACATCGTCGGCGGCCACCACGCGCCCCTGTGGCGCCAGTGCAGCGGCGCGCTGCAGGCGCAGACGCCGGCTCTCGGCCTGGGTGTCCCACTGTCGACTCATGCTGCTGCCTCACCGGGCCAAGCCCGTCATGCCGAAGTAATTACATCGTAATTACGGAAACCGGCACTGTCCAGCCGCGTTGCAGCATCTGCGCTTGCGCCCCGTGGCCGGTCATCGACCCGACAGCAAAGCACTTGCCGGCAGGCAAGCTTCGATATATCGTTTCGGTATCTTTCGATATATCGAATAAGGCCGCGCTTGCGCCAATCCGGCTCTCCAGATGATCTCGATCCGTCTCCGCCCGCCGCACGTGGCCGCGCGGCGGGCGGGCGGGCGCGTCCGCTGGAGCACGGCGATCTGCGCCTGCTGTTGCTGGCGCTGATCGACGAGCGCCCGCGCCATGGCTACGAGTTGATGCGGCAGATCGCCGCGCTGTTCAAAGGGCTGTACACCCCAAGTGCTGGCGCGATCTATCCCGCGCTGGCGCAGCTGGAAGCCGATGGCTGGGTGCAGACCTCGGTGGATGACGGCCGCAAGCGCTATCAGGTCACCGATGCCGGCCGCGCGCATGTCGCGCAGCAACGCGATGCCTTCGACGCGGCGCTGGCACGCACGCATCGGCGCGCACGCGAATTGATCAAGGCACAGACGCCGGCGCCGATTCGCGATGCGATTCACCGCATCAAGCATGGCCTGTTTGCGCGGCACGGGCAGTGGAGCGACGCAGAAACTGCCCGCATTGCGGCGTTACTCAACGCCGCCGCCGACGGCATGGAGCGCGATGACGGCTGAGCGGGTGTGCTTGGCGACTACAAACCTGTCATTGCGGCTGCGTCACTACGACAGGTTGCTTGCTGATGCGAGTGGCGTGCAGGAGTGGCGGTGGATGCGCCGTTTGCGAGTTTCATCACTCTGCAAATTTGCCACGGCGATCGTGTCTCTTCGCGGCGGCTTGAAGCCCCTCTCCCTTCGGGAGAGGGGTTGGGGTGAGGGTACGGACGAAGCCACGCGTTATTGCAACTGCACGAGGCTTCGCTCGTACCCTCATCCGCCCCTCCGGGGCACCTTCTCCCCCATAAAGGAGGACAGTGTCCCGATGGGAGAAGGAATCGCCCACAGCCGCTGCCCATCACTGGTTGCTTACTGCTTGTCACCTCGTCAGTTTTACTCCTGACCTCCCACCTCCACCACCACGCAACTGCAACGTATCTCCAGGACCTGCACCCATGGCATTGCACACCAGCACCCAAATCCGCCGCGACCCACGCCTGCGCTCCGTACAGGTGCTGCGCTGCGAGTCGATCACGCCACAGATGCGCCGCATTGTCTTTGGTGGCAGCGAGCTTGCCGGCTTCCAGAGCGACGCACCGGACGATCACGTCAAACTGTTTTTCCCCAATGCCGACGGCGCGTTCGTACTGCCGACCATGACACCGGAAGGACCGCGTTACGCCGACGGCGCCCTGCCCTCGCCCGGCCGCGACTACACGCCGCGCCTGTTCGACCCGCAAACCGGCGAGCTCAGCATCGATTTCGTGTTGCACGGTGACGGGGTGGCCTCCGGTTGGGCCCCCCAGGCGCAGCCAGGCGACGAACTGCGCATTGGCGGCCCACGCGGCTCGTTCCTGGTGGCCGATGACTTCGATCGTTATGTATTGATCGGCGATGAAACCGCCTTGCCGGCAATCGGCCGCTGGCTGGAGGCGATGCCGGCCGACCTGCAGGCAGAGGTGTTCATCGAAGTGGCCGATGCCGCCGAGCGGCAGGCGTTGCCGAGTGCGGCCGATGTCGATGTGTACTGGCTGGAGCGTAACGGCTTCGATGCAGCCAGCAGCACCTTGCTGGAAGATAGCCTGCGCGACTACGAGCCGCACGACGGCGACACGTTCTACTGGATCGGCACCGAGTCCATGCGCGCCCGTGCCATGCGCAAGTTCATCGAGGAACACCTGGGCGTTGACAAGGAATGGATTCGCGCGAAGGGCTACTGGAAGGCACATTCCGCAGAGGAATGATGCAACACGCGCTTCTTGTTGGGACGCGCTGGCGCGCGAGCGAGTGTTATCGAGATCGCGTAGGAGCGCACCCGGGCGCGAC
>NZ_JBEGFC010000004.1:104135-330903 GCF_040202405.1 Xanthomonas sp. WHRI 6106
GCGACGGGGCTTGCTCGAAATTGCCGCACCTTGTCGGAGAGTGTGTCGGTAACGCGGTCGCGGCCAGGTCCGCTCCTACGTAGGCTGGCGTGCTCGCTTGCCACGGATGGGGTGCAGCATCCTCGCATAGGAGCGCACCTGGGCGCGACGGGCTTGCCCGAGATGGTCGCGCGTTGTCGGAGAAGGTGTCGGTAACGCAGTCGCGGCCAGGTCCGCTCCTACGTAGGCTGGCGTGCTCGCTGTCGCGGATGGGGTGCAGCATCCTCGCGTAGGAGCGCACCCGGGCGCGACGGGGCTTGCTCGAAATTGCCGCACCTTGTCGGAGAGTGTGTCGGTAACGCGGTCGCGGCCAGGTCCGCTCCTACATAGGGCTGGCGTGCTCGCTTGCCACGGATGGGGTGCAGCATCCTCGCGTAGGAGCGCACCCGGGCGCGACGGGGCTTGCCCGAGATGGTCGCGCGTTGTCGGAGAGGATGTCGGCAACGCGGTCGCGGCCAGGTCCGCTCCTACGCAAGCGAGCGTCCGGAGTGGCAACGCGTTTGCATGCACAAGCAAAAGCCCGCCGATTGGCGGGCTTTTGGATTGCGGCATCGGGCGGCTGCGCGCACCGATGCCGCGATCTGCGCGGGCTTGGAGCGGCTAACAACACGTAGCGAGCGGTCGTCAGGTGGGTGCGGGCGGCGCGGAGGAACCGCAATGTACGAGTGGTACATGAGGATTCCGAGCACCGACCGCGCCCGCCTGGCGGCCGCGCAGTAGTTTTGCTAGCTGCTCTTACTTCGCGGTAGCGGCGTCGCCGGCCTTGGCCTGCAGCGCTTCGGTGGTGATGCGGATCTTTACTTCGTCGCTGACGTTCGGGGCGTACTGGCCCACGCCGAAGTCGCTGCGCTTGATGGTGGTGGTGGCATCGAAACCGGCTGCCGGCACCTTCTTCATCGGGTGCTCGCCGGCACCGTTGAGGGTGACGTCCAGCACGACCGGCTTGGTCTGGTCCTTGATGGTCAGATCGCCAGTAACGGTCAGCTTGTTGGTGCCGGCCGCTTCGACCTTGGTGCTCTTGAAGGTGGCGGTCGGGAACTTGGCCGCGTCGAAGAAGTCACCGCTCTTCAGGTGCTCGTCGAACTTGGCGGTAAAGCTGTTCAAGCCCGACAGCGGCAGGGTGACCTGCACGGTGGACTTGGTCACGTCGGCTGCGTCGTACACCAGGGTGCCGTCGACATTGCCGAAATGCGCGCTCGGGTTGGAGAAGCCGAAGTGGCTCCATTGCGCAATCACGTCGGTGTGGCTCGGGTCCAGGGTGTAGGTGCCGGAGGCAACCTGCACGGCCGGGGCGGTCGAAGCGGCCGCGTCAGCGGCCGGGGCAGCAGCGGCATCCGCCGGTGCAGTGGTCGCGGCCGGGGCGTCGGCCGCCGGTGCGGCGGTGTTGTCGGCCGGCTTGGAGCAGGCGGCGATGGCCACGGTGAGGGCGAGCGGCAGCAACAGCTTGTGGGTGATCTTCATTGGAACTCCATGTGATGAGAGACGCGTTGGGTCAACGCGGATGGGGCGAAACGCAGACAGACGAGGACTGCAGGAAACCGGGCAAAACACACTTCTTGCATGCAGTGATCAGCGCGGATGCGCGGCAGGCTCGATGGCGAGTTGACCGCACGACCTGACCGCCTGCGGCCACCGACTGCGCTCATGCGGACACGAGCGCACGTGCTGATCACAACATTCCACACGCAGGCAAAACAACGCAGCACTCACGCTTCAAAAGCACACACCCCGTGCGTGCGATCACCGGCAGCCCGCATGCAGCGCCGATGTTGCATCACAGGCCGCACTGCGCTGCCACGCTCACTCGAAGCGCGCGGCTTCGTCGAAGCTCAGGCGCGGCGACCGCGGGAACAGCCCGGCCGGATCGCCGTAGCCGAGATTGACCAGGAAATTGGACTTGATCGGCGTGCCGGCAAAGAACGCCGCATCGACCTTGGCATTGTCGAAGCCGGACATCGGGCCGGCATCCAGCCCCAGCGCGCGCGCGGCCAGGATCAGATACGCACCCTGCAGCGAGCTGTTGCGGAGTGCGGACTCGGCGCGGCCCTCACGCGGGCCGTCGAACCAGCTCTTGGCATCGGCATGCGGAAACAGGTACGGCAGCTTCTCGTGGAAATCCTCATCGTGCGCCACGATCACCGTCACCGGTGCGGCCAGGGTCTTGGCCGCGTTGCCCTCGGACAGGGCCGGCTTGAGCTTGGCCTTGCCTTCGGCGCTGGTCACGAACACGAACCGCGCCGGCGAGCTGTTGGCGGCAGTCGGGCCCCACTTCACCAGCTCATAGAGCTCGCGCAGAACGTCCTGGCTGACCGGCGTGTCGGCAAACGCGTTTTGCGTGCGGGCGGTACGGAACAGCTGGTCCAGTGCGGCGGCGTTGAGCGAGTCGGACATGAGCACTCCAGAAGAGGGGAAAGGCGCCAGGCCGGGCGGCATCGGCGTCAGTGTGAAGACCCGCAGTGTAGAGTGGTGCGATTGCCGTCACACGCGTTCAATCTGAAACAAATCTATGTCGGATCTGAAACGATGAGGCTGACCTGGGCGCTGAGCGACGGCCGCGCCGGCAACGCGCGCCAGGCCGAAGCGCTGGCGCGGGCACTGCAGCCTGGCGCCTTCCAGCCGATGCATCTGCACGCACAGGCGCCCTGGCGCTGGGCGGCGCCGCGCCGGTTACCCGGAGCACGGGCCGCCTTCGGCGCTGCATTTGCGCAGCAGTTGCTGCACCCACCGGCCCTGGCGATCGGCTGCGGGCGTCAGGCCGCGCTGGCCACGCGGTTGCTGCGTGCACGCGGCAGCCGCAGCGTGCAGATCCTGGACCCGCGCCTGGACCCGCGCCACTGGGACCTGCTGATCGTGCCCGAGCACGATGGGTTGCGCGGCGCCAACGTGCTGACCCTGCTGGGCAGCCTGCACCCGGTGGACGATGCCTGGCTGGCCGCCGGGCGGGCCACCTTCCCGGAGCTGGGCGCCCTGCCCGGCCTGCGCCTGGCGCTGCTGATCGGCGGCCCGACCGACCAGGTGCCCTGGACCATGCAGGACCTGGCGGCACTGTGCGCGGCGCTGCGCGACCAGCTGCATGCGGCCGGCGGCAGCCTGCTGGTCACCGTTTCCCGGCGTACCCCGCCCGCGGCCATCGCTCCGCTGCGTGCGGCCTGCGCCGGCCTGCCGCACCTGCTGTGGTGCGACGCGCGCGACGGGCCCAATCCGTATGCCGGCCTGCTGGGCTGGGCCGATGCGCTGATCGCCACTGCCGACTCGGTCAACCTGCTCTCCGAAGCCTGCGCCACACGCGTGCCGGTGGCCGCCGCGTTCGGCGAGCGCGCGAGCGGGCGCGTAGGCAGCTACCTGCAGACCTTGCGGCAACGCCAGCGCTTGCAGGCAGCCGATGAAGTGCTCGCGCCCGCTGTCGATATCACTCCAGTGCGCGAAACCGAGCGCATCGCCCTGCAGGTGCGCGCGCGCCTGTCGGCATGACCATGCGCCCGACGGTGGCACACGACACGCGATGTGCACGCCACCACCGCGCAACGGCGCACTGATGAGCATGCCGATGCACGGCGGCCATCTGCTACATGCACGTTGGCGATCGCGTCCGGGTTGCGTGCACGTGCCACCGTGGTCGTGTCGGCTGCTTCGCGGCGCCATCGGGCAGCGATGGCACGGGGAACACGCCCTCGCCACGGCGCGCGCCGGTGAGTTGCTGCGGCCTTGTGTAC
Source organism: Xanthomonas sp. WHRI 6106 (assembly GCF_040202405.1). Lineage (NCBI taxonomy): Bacteria > Pseudomonadati > Pseudomonadota > Gammaproteobacteria > Lysobacterales > Lysobacteraceae > Xanthomonas > Xanthomonas sp. WHRI 6106. Next base: position 107,888 of record NZ_JBEGFC010000004.1, read on the forward strand.
TGGCCCACTGCCACCGACCCGCGGATAATCCGCGTAACGCCTCTGCCCTGCCGTCATGTCCGCTGCCCCCGCCCCGCTGTTTGCTCCGCTCACCGCCCGTGCCTTGACCTGGGCGGTGCTGGCAATGGGGGCGGTGGTGCTGTTGTCCAACGTCCTGGTGCAGTACCCGATCAACGATTGGCTGACCTGGGGTGCGTTTTCGTATCCATTGGCGTTTCTGGTCAGCAACCTGATCAACCGTCGCTTCGGACCGCGTGCGGCACGCACGGTGGCGTGGTGCGGCTTTGCACTGGCGGTGGTGCTGTCGGTGTGGCTGGCGACGCCGCGCATTGCGGCGGCCTCGTGCACCGCCTTCATCGCCGCCCAGCTGCTCGACATCACCGTGTTCGACCGCCTGCGCAATGGCAGCTGGTGGCGTGCGCCGATCGTGGCCACCACCTGCAGCGCCACGCTGGATACGGCGATCTTCTGGAGCATCGCCTTCGCCGGTGCGGCGCTGCCGTGGGTGAGCTGGGCGGCCGGCGATCTGGCGGTGAAGCTGGGCATGGGCGTGTTTCTGCTCGGGCCGTTTCGCGCGTTGCTGTGGCGGAGCGCACCACGCCGCCCTGTCTGAAGCGCGGTGCGCTGTCGCTACCAAGACGCGTCGGGCAACCACCCACCGCCCCTGCCCGCCTCCCGCAGACCGATGCGCAACCGGACGCGCCGAGTGCACAGCCTGACCTGCGCCGTTGCCTCGCCTGCGCGCACCGGCGGCATCGGCCTGGCATGCACGACCGGCGGCTGCGGACAGCCGGCACCCGCCGCCCCGCTAGAGCGTGGCCGCGTCCTTGCCGGCCGGAAATGCCAGCCCCTGTGCACGCGCTGCGTTGAAGATGACGCTGCGCGCCTGCTGGATGGCAGGTGTCGGTGCGATCAACCGTGGACGCCGGTCCAGTGTGCACGCCAGCCCGGCCTCCACCAGCGCGGCATGCGCCTCATGCAGCGGCTGCGCCATCTCGACGGGCAACCACTGCGCCTGCACCAGCGCATCGATCACGCCAGGCGTATCGCAACATGCCAGCAACGGCCCATGCTGCGCGGCCTGCCCCAGCACGCCGGCCTGCAGCACGAATTCCAGGTCCACCAGGCCGCCGGCACCTTGCTTGAGATCCAGACGGCCGGCATCGCTGCGATCGAGTTCGGCGCGCATGCGCGTGCGCATCTTGCGCACGTCGTCGTGCAGCAGCGCGGGGTCGCGTGTGCGGGTCAGCGTGTCGTGGCGCACCTGCGCAAAGGCCTCGCACAGCGCGGCATCGCCGGCAACCGCGCGGGCACGCACCAGCGCCTGATGCTCCCAGGTCCAGGCGCGCTCGCGCTGGTACTCGCGGTAGCTGGCCAGCGACGACACCAGCGCGCCCTGGCCACCGTCCGGGCGCAGCCGCACATCGATGTCGTAGAGGCGGCCGGCACCGGTTTCGGCGCCGAGCAAGGCCATCACCTTCTGCGCCAGACGGGCGAACCAGCGCGCCGCATCCAGTGGCCGCTTGCCGTCGGAGCTGTCCACCGTGCGCGGGTGGTCGTAGAGAAACACCAGATCCAGATCCGAACCGAACCCCAGCTCCAGCCCGCCCAGGCTGCCGTAGCCGATGATGGCGAACAGGCCACCCGGCACCTGTCCGTGCGCGGCAAGCAGCTCGGTGCGTGCCAGCTGCAGCACCACCTGCACCACGGCCTCGGCCAGCCAGGCCAGTTGCCGGGTGCTCTGCACCGCGTGCTGGCGGCCGTCGAGCGTGGCCAGGGCGATCCGGAAACTCAGCGCAAGCCGGCGCTCGTTGAGCTCGCGCAAGGCCGCCTCGGTGTCTGCGATCTGCAAGGTCTCCACGCAGGCAGCCTGCAGCGCCGCGCGATCCGGCAACGGGCCGCCGATGCGCGTATCCAGCAACTCGTCCAGCAACAACGGGTGCGCCGCCAGCCGCTCGGCCAGCAAGGCGCTGCGCGAGAGCACATCGACCAGGCGGGCCAGCGCGCTGGGCTGCTCGTCCAGCAAGGCCAGATAGCTGGTGCGGCGCAAGGTGGCCTGCAACAGGCCCAGCATGCGGCGCACGGCGGCATCGGATTGGCTGGCCCGCGTGGCGGCGTGCAGCAGTGCCGGCACCACGCGATCCAGCCGCGCGCGCGCCGTGTCCGACAGCGCGTGCACACCGGCCGACTGCGCAAAATCGCCCAGCACCTGATGCGCGGTATCTGGGTCGTGCAGGCCAATGCCCAGCAGCGGCGTTGCATCGCCATCGGGCAGCGCGCGCCAGTAGTCGGCCAGCGCGTCCGGCGCGGTGGCCCGCACGCGTGGCGCCAGCAACTCGGCAAATTCGGCGGCCACACGCCGGCGGTGCGGGGCCAGCGCGTCCAGCAGGGCGGGCCAGTCGGCATACCCCAGGCCCAGCGCGATGCGTTCGCGATCCATCTCCGCCTGCGGCAAGGCGTGGGTCTGTGCATCGCGCAGCATTTGCAGGCGGTTTTCCAGCCGGCGCAAGAAGCGGTAGGCCGCGGTGAGCGCGGCGCCGTTGTCGGCTTCGATCTGGCCGGCGGCGACCAGCGCCTGCAGCGCGGGCAACAAGCGCCGCTCGCGCAGGGCCGGCTCGCGGCCGGCGCGGATCAGCTGCAGCGATTGGGCGAGGAACTCGATCTCGCGGATGCCACCGGGCCCGCGCTTGATGTCGTCCAGCCGGTCGTGCCGTGCCACCTCGGCGGTGATTGCCGCCTTCATCTCGCGCAGGCCATCCAGCGCGGTGAAATCCAGATAGCGCCGGTAGACGAACGGCCGCAGCGTTTCCAGCCAGGCTTCGCCGGCGGCGATATCGCCGGCCACCGCGCGCGCCTTGAGCCAGGCGTAGCGTTCCCAATCGCGGCCTTCGCGCTGGAAATACTGGTCCATGCCGGTGAACGACAACGCCACGCGGCCGGCAGTGCCGAACGGACGCAGGCGCAGATCCACCCGATGGCTGAAACCATCGGCCGTGGTTTCGTCGAGCAACTTGGCCAGCTGCTGCCCCAACCGCGCGAAGTATTCTTCTGCCGCCAATGGGCGCGCGCCATCGGATTGGCCGCCCTGCGGATAGGCGTAGACCAGGTCCACGTCCGAGGAAAAATTCAGCTCGCCACCGCCCAGCTTGCCCAGCCCGAACACCACCAGCCGCTGCACGCTGCCGTCCTCGGCAATGACCTGGCCATGGCGGGCGTCGAATTGCTGCTGCAACGCCCGCAGGCCGCATTGCAGGCAGTTTTCGGCCAGCCGGGTCGCGCCGGCCAGCGTGGCATCCACGCTGTCCAGGCCCAGCACATCGCGCCACACCAGGCGCGTGGATTCTGCCGCGCGGTAGCGCCGCAACTGCGCAGGCCAGGCCTGCGGCTGCGCCGGGTCGAGCACCGGCACCGGCAGCGGCGGCGGATCGGCCTGAGTCAGGTACTGCAGCAGCGCCGGCTGGCGCGCCAGCGTCTCCAGCGCAAACTCGCTGGCGAGCGCGACCTGCTCCAGGTGTCGATCGACATCGCCACCAGGCCACGGCTGATCGGCAGGCAGTGCATGACGGACACGTGCGACAGCCCGCTCGATCAAGGCGGCGAGTGCGGCAGATGGGGATGTGGGAGGCGATGACATGCACGGATTCTGGCATTCCTGTGCGATGCCGGCATGTCGATGCCACCGCATGCGTCTGCGTCGTTGCACTGCGCAGCAGTGCTGCCACGGCAGACGAGCACACGTGGGCACCTGGACGTGAGCACCTCACTCCATGCGCGACCCGAGACCACACAACGCGTCCCGCGCATGCGCCTTGCCAGGCAAGGCATCAGCAATGTCGCAGCCGCCACCTGCCGCACCGAACATTGATGCGGCACCCGCAAGGCCCCGCATGTGACGACGTTTGCGGCCTTGAACATCTCCCTTACGGAACCCTGACAAGGGCCATGCTGCACTGCGGTTTTCGCATGAGGCATTGCCAATGTCCCCCACCTTGCTGCCCGCCGCATTGCTGCCCTCGCAGATCCCGCTCGACACCGACGGCAACGATCCTGCACTGCCGCCTACCCTGCCCTTCCTGCATCTTTGGACCGGCGCTGACGGCAACAGCCGCCTCAATCCCTCGCAGTTGCCCGGCTTCGGCAGCAAGAGCGTGGGTGGCGGGGCGGCGCCACAATGGCTGCGGCCGTTCCCGGGCGAGGTGCTCGGCATCCAGTTTGCGGTGCTGCCGGTGGGCTGGGTGGGCGACTGGCACGAGAGCCCGCACCCGCAATGGGTGATCCCGCTGCGCGGCCGCTGGTTTATCGAAACCGACGACGGCACACGCGTGGAAATGGGGCCTGGCGACATCCACTTCGGCCAGGATCAGGGCACCACCGATCAGCGGGGCCACCGCTCCGGCCAACTGGGCGATGAGCCTTGCCTGCAGATGCTGGTGCAATTTGCGCAATCGCCTGGGGCCGCCACTGCGCATCCGTTCGGTCATCCGGCGCCACGTTGATGGATAGCTACTGCCGCGTTCGCGCACCCGGCCCTGCCCAGCCAGCCGATTGCCCGCCACCCACCACACAGCACGCAGCCCTAGCTGCGCGGCTGGGTGACTCGCGGCTGCAGACCCTCTACGACCAGGCCACGTGGAGCGAGGGGCCGGCCTGGTGGCAGGCCCAGCGCACCCTGGTATGGAGCGATGTGGTCGGCCGCCGCGTGCTGGGCTGGCGCGAGGACGGCGCGGTGGATGTGCTGCTGGATGCGACCGCGTTCACCAACGGCAATGCCGTAGATACGCAGCAACGGCTGGTGCATTGCGAACACGGGCGCCGCGCCATCACCCGCAGCGACGGCGACGGCCAGGCGCACGTGCTGGTGAGCCGCTTCGAAGGCAAGCGGCTCAATTCGCCGAACGATCTGATCGTGGCGCGCGATGGCGCGATCTGGTTCACCGACCCACCCTTCGGCCTGCTCAAGCCCAGCCAGGGCTGCCCGGCCCCGCAGGAACTGGACCATCACGGCGTCTACCGGCTGCCGCCCGATGGCGGCGCATTGCAATGCATGACCACGCTGGACCACCCCAACGGGCTGGCGTTCTCGCCCGACGAACGCGTGCTGTATGTCTCTCAGACCCCCGAAGGCGGCCAGGGCGAGCCGGAGATCACCGCCTTCGACTGGCACGATGGCGCACTGCACAACCAGCGTCGGTTTGCGGTGGTGCCAGACGGCCTGGCGGACGGCTTCTACGTGGACCGCCACGGTTGGCTATGGAGCAGCTCCGGCGCCGGCGTGTGCATCTTCAACCGCGATGGGCAATGGCTCGGCCTGGTGCCGACGCCGGCAACGGCCTCCAATTGCACGTTCGATCTGGAACAGCGGCGGCTATTCATTACCGGCGGCAGCGCGCTGTGGTTACTGGAGCTGCCCCAGTAAGCCATGCGAGTCTGGCGATTGCACTGCGCGCGGGCCGCAGCCCCTTGTGGCGTCGCGAGGGCTTGCCGGGTTGGCCACCCGCGGGTCAGCGCTTGACCCGGCAACGTTCAGGCAATAAAAAAGCCCGCTTGCAGCGAACTGCCAGCGGGCTTTGCTCCCTCCCCCACGTCGGGATGCAGGATCATAGTGCGCGCCCCGAATCCGACTTGCACGCTGCACTGCAAAACAACACCAGACAGTACAGAACTAGCAGGAATTCCTTCACGCGGTGATGGCGCCGCGGCGGTCACCGCAGCAGATCGGGCTGGGCCTGATACCACTGCGGGGCGTGCAGCAGATGCCATTCCGGCGTGTCGTTGCGCAGCCCCACTGCCGCACTCAACACACCCCAGCGCGCGAGCAGGCTGCCGCTGCGCTGGTTGCCCTGCAGGCGCAAACGCGCATCCACCTGGAAGCGATCGTTGCGTGCCTGCAAGCGATCGATCACCACGGTCTCGCCTTGCCACTGCGCACGGGCAGTCACTTGTGCCTGCCCTGCATCCACCAGGCGCAACATCCAGTTCGGGATCGAGCGATCGCGTGCGTACAGCGCCATTAGAAACGCCAGATCGCGCACCTGGATGCGCACGCGTCCATCCACGCCGATCGGCTGCCGCCATTGCATGCGCGTGTTCTCCAACGCGATGCGCGCCCACCAGCCATCGCGCCGTTGTCCATCGGGGCCGGTGAAGCCGACATTGCGCAATTGGATGGTGCTGGCATCGAGACTGAATTGCTCCGCACGCAGATCGCCGCGTTGCAGGCGCAGATCGGCATCCACATCGCCACGCAGCGCCAGCCCGGCAAACTGCAGGCGCGCCGCACGCGCGCCGATGCGCAGGCCGCCCTTGCCGATGCGGCCACCCGGCTCGATCTGCAGATCGCCGCTGAGCACGCCGTTGCCACCGTCGAAACGCAATTGCTGCCGCGGCAAATAGCGGTTATAGGCACGCAGGTCCGGCACGCGCGCATTGGCGAAGGTCAGGTGCGCGCGCGTGGCATCGCGCAGGGTGGTCAGGTTGCGGGCGTCGGCGCGCGTCTGCAGGTCCAGACGCAGATCGCGCCCCTGCACGAACGGACGCGTTGGTGACTCGCCATGAGCGATTGAAAACTGCTGCATCTGCAACGCGAGTGCAGGCAGCAGTTGACCGTTTGCATCGGCATCCACACGCAGATCGGCACTGGCTTGCCCGTCGATCGCATGCCCCATCACCCCGACATGCGCGCGCACATGCGGCACCTGCAGGCGGCTACCGGCACCGAGCTGGCCACGCGCGATGCGCAAATCCGCATCCACCAGGCCATCGCCTTCCAGCGTGAGCCAGTCCACATCGGGAAACAGCGCAGGGATCCAGCTGAGCGAGGCCAGCTGCCAATGCAGCCGCGCATGCCCGGAGGTGCGCGGCAGCAGGCTACGCATGGATTGCAAGGACAATTGGCGGCCCTGCACACGCAGGTCCGCATCCAGCGTGAGCCCGGCATCGGCCGGCTCGGGCATCCGGATGCTCAGACGCATGTTGTCGTCCACCTGCAGCTGCGCAGCCAGCTCGCCCAGCACTGCTGCCGGAGTGCGCGTGCTGTCATGCAATGGCGCCCGCCAATGCAGCTGGCTACCCGGCTGCAATGCGCCGCGTGTCCAGCGTAGTTCGCCATCGGCACGTCCCTTGCCGGGGCGCGTGGCAACCGTGTGGCGGCCCTGTGCCGTGCGCGTGACCTCCAGCGCCGCAGTGTCGCCATGCACGACCACCAATGCGTCTGTCAGTTGCAACAGCGCAAGCCCGCGCGCCTGATCGGCTGCATGCCGCGCAACGCTGGCTTCGAGCCGCAGCTGACCATTGCGCAGCACTTCGGTCTCGGCCCAGCGCACCTGCGCCTTGTCGAAGGCAGCGTGCGACGGAAACACTTCCAGCGGCCCGCCGCGCAATTGCTTGAACAGGCCAAGCTGCAACTGGCCATCGCCCTCGATCTGCCATTGCCGCAGCGACAGCGCGTGCACCTGCTGCGCCTCGATGCGGTCGAATTGCAGGGTCCAGGCAGGCCTGGCCCCTTGGCTGACGGCTGGCGAACTGCTGGCTGAGGTGGTGGGTGTTGGTGGTGCTGATGCAGTTGCTGCTGGCACCTTGGCCGATGCCGATGTCGCGACCGGCGTCGCGCTTGCTGATGGCACTGCAGCGTGCGACGGGCCCGCAGTCGCGTGCGACGAAGTGGTTGTTGCGGTTGTTGTTGCTGCTGCGGCCAGGGCGCCAGGGTCAGCGGTGCCCGCCACGGCCGGGCCTGATCTGGGGCCTTGCGCCCTGCCTGCCTGCGCCTGCGACGGCGCGGCCGGCCGCGTGGCACTGGCTGCATCCGGAACGGCCGTCGTCGCCTGCAGGCCGGCGCGCACACCTTGCACCTGCAGGTGTGGTACCAGCAATTGCCGTCTCAGCAGCGGCAGCAGCCGGACCTGCCCGCTCATGCGGCGGGCGCTGACATCCCAGCGGTTGCGCGTGGACTGGCCGTGCAGCGCCACGTCCCAGAGCACGAGCCGCCCAGGCCACCAGGTGACTGCGGGCCCCCAATGCATCGCGAACTTTTCCGGCGTGCGATTGAGCGCTGCCGGACCGAGCGGCGTGTTGAGCAGCAGATTGCCGAGCACCAGGTAGCTGGCATACAACGCGATGACCACCAGGATCGGCCAACGCAGTACGGCGGGCGCTGCGCGCCAACGGGCGCGGACGGGCATCGTCATGACGGCAGGCTCCTGAAGGCCGCGCACGCGGCGCCGCGCAGTGTGCCAAGCCGGCCGTGAGCACGGCGCGCAACCGCCTCGTGCGCCTTATGTGCTGGGTGTGCTGGGTGTGCTGGGTGTGCTGGGTGTGCTGGGTGTGCTGGGTGTGCTGGGTGTGCTGGGTGTGCTGGGTGTACTGGGTGTGCCCGATGCTCGATGTGCTGGATGTACCAGCAGGTACGACTGTCAGCGGGCACGCCTTGCAACGGCGCGCAGAACGTCCGGATCCATCGTCGGCCGACCAGCGTGTGCAGCGTGCCGGGCGCCAATCCCGCGACCCAACACCATGCATCCGCGCACCCTTCTGCATCGCTGCGGCGTGGCTTACCCGACAGCGCTCACCGCGCCTGTCAGCGCGTGCCTGACGTGCGCTTGGACACCGGTGGCAACAAGCCCGGCTGCTTGTCGTACCACTCGCGTGCGCCGGCCAGATGCCATTGCCGCTGCTTGCCATCGAGCTCGATGCCGGCACCCAGCACGCCCCAGCGCAGATACAGATCGCCGCGGCGCTGGTCATCCTCCAGCGCCAGCCGTGCCCGCAAGGACAGACGCGCGTTTTCCGCATGAAGGTCGTCCACCGTCAGTTGCTGCTTGCGCCAGCGCACGCGCCCGGTGGCATCCAGTTCGCCGGAATCCAGCAAGCCCAGCACCCAGCGCGGGTAGTCCGCGCGCTGCGCGAACACCGAGAGCAACGGCGCGATATCGCGCATGCGAATGGCCGCATCGGCGTCCACCTGGAACGGTGCCTCGGCCTGGATGGTGCCGGCACCGACCTGCAGTTCGCCCCACCAGTTGGCATCGCCACCGTCGTCGCCCACGCGCATATTGCGCAGACGTACCCGCGTACCGCTGAGGTCGAAGAACTTGTTCTTGAAATCGGCGCGTTGCAGCCTTGCCTGCAACTGCGCATCGCCACGCATCTGCACGCCAGCCACTGCCAGATGCGCGCCCTGCCCCCGCAGATTCGCATGCCCGTTGCCAACGTCGCCAGATGCATTGAGCGCCACATCGCCGGTCAGGCTGCCGCTGCCACCGAGCAGGCGCACGTTGTTGCCGGGCAGATAGCGGTTGTAGACGGTCAGGTCGGGCACACGCGCATCGCTGAAACGCAGCTGCGCCTTGAGCGTCTCACTCAAGCGGGCCAGTTCGGCATCGCCATGCATCGCCAGCTGCAGATCGCGGCCATCCAGCAAGATCTGTTTCGGCGCGTCGCGCGGCGCCGCCTTGAACGTGGGAATGCTGACGTCCAGATGCGCCTGCGGCGTGGCGGCATCGTCGATGCGCCCGTGCGCCTTGGCGATGCCTGCCAGGCGCGTATCGAACACCTGTGCCACGGCCTCGACACGCGGGATGTCCAGGGTGCTGCCACTGGTCAGCCGGCCCTGCGCAAGACGCAGATCCGCTTCGACCAGACCACCGCCTTGCAGCTGAAACCACGGCTTGCGCACGAACAGCTCGGCGATCCAGTTCAAGGATTCGAACTTCCAGCGCCCGCGCACCTGCCCCGACAGACGCGGCAACACCTGCGCGGGTTGCTCGAACGGAATGCTGCGCCCGGCGATCCGTAGATCGGCCTGCAGTTCGCTACCGGTCGTGTCGTCGCGCGGCAGCCGTGCCTGCACGCGGATGTCGCGCGCCACATCCAGCTGCAATGCCAGCATGCCGCGGTCGGTGGCACCGACGCCGGCCAGCAACGGCAGCCGCCACACTGCGTGGCTGCCCGGCTGCAGGGCACCGCGGTCCAGGGTGATGTCGGCCTCCACGCGCGCAGCAGACGGCCCGCTGCGGATATCCACGTGCGGCGCACCGGTATCGATCTTCAGCGCCACCGTCGCGGCCTTCAACTGCAGGCGTGCGTGGGTGATCCCGAGCTTGCGCAGGCCCGGCGCCTGGTCGCGGTAGTGGCGCGGAAACTGGAACTGCGCGTCTACCTCGGCACCGTTGAACACCTGCACACCGTCGTAGCTGACCACCGCATCGCGGAAGCCCGCCTCGGACGGAAACAGCTCCGACGGCCCGCCCTTGAGTTGCTTCAGGAAGCCGACCGTGCCGTGGCCGTTGCCGGCGATCAGTAGCTTACCCAGGCGCGCACTGCGGATGCTGTTGCTGGTGATCGCATCGAAGCGCAGCGTCCAGCCGGTATCGCCGCGCGGCGGCGGCGGGATGGGCGTGTCGGCGGTCTCCACCTCGGCGCTCAGGCCGGTGGCGTGCAGCCACGGCAGGCGCACCTCGCGCCGGAACAGCGCCAGCAGCGCCACGCGCGCATGTGCGCGGTCGGCGTGGAAGACGTACACGGTGCGATTGGCCTGCCCGCGCATGCGCACGTTCCAGGCCATCACCTGGCCCGGAAACAGCGTCAGCGCCGGGCCGGTCTGCATGGTGAACTTGTGCGGCTGCCGGTTGGTGGTGGCATCGAACAACGGCGTGTTGAGAAACACGTTACCGGCCAGCAGATACAGCGCGTAAAGCACCAGCAACACGCACACTGCAACACGCCACGGCCGGGGCCAGCGCTGGAAGCGATCGCGAACAGAGGGCATGGGCGCAGGCAGGCAGGAATCTGTCGCCACTATCGCGGTTGGGCCGGCGGCGAAGCGTGAACACTGGACGCGACGCGTGCCGGCAGGGTGAGCGGCGCAGCGGATGGATGCTCCACAGCGAGCGGCGCCAGGCGCCGACAGCGGTCGCGCTCGCCGGCGCTCCCCCCTCCTGAAGCGATCACGGGGACTGCGCCGTGCGCTTGGCCATTGCACCAAGGTCGCACCCCGGCCGCTGCCTGCAGCGGCGATAATCGCGCTCCCCCTGTTGCCGCCGTGCCTGCCCTATGTCCGACGAACGCATCCTGTACGCGCCGCTGCGCGACCGACTGGTGTCTGCCGACGCGGCCGCCGCGCTGATCCAGCCTGGCGAAACCGTGGCCATGAGCGGTTTCACCGGCTCCGGCTATCCCAAGGCCGTGCCGATGGCGCTGGCGCAGCGCATCGAGGCGGCGCACCTGCAGGGCCAACCGTTCCAGATCAAGTTGATGACCGGCGCCTCCACCGCGCCCGAGCTCGACGGTGCGTTGGCCAAGGCCGATGGCATCGCCATGCGCATGCCGTTCCAGTCCGACCCGGACGCTCGCCAGCGCATCAACGCCGGCACGCTGGATTACATCGACATCCATCTCAGCCACGTGGCCCAGCACGTGTGGTTCGGTTTTTACGGGCAGATCGATACCGCGGTGGTGGAAGTGTCGGGCATCCGCGCCGATGGCAGCCTGGTGCCGTCCACCTCGATCGGCAACAACAAGACCTGGCTGGACCTGGCCAGCAAGGTCATCGTCGAGGTCAACGATTGGCAGCCGGCCGGCCTGGACGGCATGCACGACATCTACTACGGCACCGCCCTGCCGCCGCAGCGCAAACCGATCCCGCTGCTGCATGGCGACGACCGCATCGGCGAGCCGAGCCTGCGCTGCGACCCGGCCAAGATCGTGGCGGTGGTGCGCACGCATGGGCCTGACCGCAACAGCCCGTTTGCCGCGGCCGACGACAACAGCGAACGCATTGCCGAGCACCTGATCGCGTTTTTGCGCCATGAAGTGCGCAAGGGCCGGCTGCCGGCCAACCTGCTGCCGCTGCAGTCGGGCGTGGGCAATATCCCCAACGCGGTGCTGGCGGGGCTTGCACGCAGCGGCTTCCGCGATCTGGAAGCATTCACCGAAGTGATCCAGGACGGCATGCTCGCGCTGCTGCGCGATGGCGTGCTGCGGTATGCCTCCTGCACCGGCTTTGCGCTCAGCCCGGAAGGCAACGAAGAGTTCAAGCGCAATATCGATTTCTACCGGCAGCGCATCATCATGCGCACGCAGGAGATTTCCAATCATCCGGAGCTGGTGCGCCGGCTCGGCTGCATCGGCATGAACGGCATGATCGAGGCCGACCTGTACGGCAACGTCAATTCCACCCACGTGATGGGCAGCCGCATCATGAACGGCATTGGCGGTTCGGGCGATTTTGCGCGCAATGGATTTCTGTCGATCTTCCTGAGCCCCAGCATCGCCAAGGCCGGCAGCATCTCGTCGATCGTGCCGATGGTCAGCCATGTCGATCACACCGAACACGATGTCTCGGTGATCGTCACCGAGCAGGGCCTGGCCGACCTGCGCGGCCTGACCCCCAAGCAACGCGCGCGCCAGCTGCTCGATCACTGCGTTCACCCGCGCTATCGCGATGCATTGGAAGACTATGTGGCACGCGCCAACCGGGACAGCTACGGCAAGCACACCCCGCACCTGTTGCCCGAGGCATTGGCGTGGCACCAGCGCTGGCTGGACAGCGGCGACATGCTGGGCTGAGAGGTTGCACGTCGATAGACGAGGTAACGCGCAGTGCCGCGGGGCCAGAGCCTGTTCGCCACGGAGATCGATGCGGCCGCCTCGACGTGCGCTGCGGTCGTTGGTCTGGGCAGCGAAAAGCGCCACGGCCGCGGCCCGCGCGACGAATGCGGGCGGCGGTCTAACGCCTGCCTGGACGTCATTGCCTGCGGTGGTGTCGTTGCGGCCGGTCAGCGCTTTCGACACTTCATGTCTGCCTGCGCTACGCAGCGACATTCGCAGGCCACGCGCGTGGGCGATAACAGCTGCACCCGCTCGCTGGCGGTGCAGAACGGTGCTCTGGCACCTGGCTGCCGCAGCGACGGGTCACCAGTGGGTGGTGTTGTTCACCACGCCGGGCCGGCTTCCTGCGCCGGCCCGGCGTTTTTTTTGTGGGTCTGGTCGCACGGGATTGGATGGGTAACCCCGCCACGTCGTTGGGCGGCAGCGCACTCCATCAGCATCGGCCCGTTCGCCAGCACCCGGCTCACGCAGCCTCGGCAATCCGCCTTGCGCGGCGTGCGCGCACTGCCGTTGCCAGGCGTTCGAGCACCTGCACCGATGCGTCCCAGCCCAGGCAGCCGTCGGTGATGCTCTGGCCGTAGGTCAGTGCGCAGCCGGGGACCAGCTCCTGGCGGCCGCCAACCAGGTGGCTCTCCACCATCACCCCGACGATGCGCGTCTCGCCACCTTCCAGCTGCAGCGCGATGTCGTCAACCACCTTAGGCTGGTTGTCCGGATTCTTGCCGCTGTTGGCGTGGCTGGCATCGATCATCAGCCGCGCCGGCAACCCCGACTTGTTGAGCACCTGGCTGGCCGCATCCACGCTTGCCGCATCGAAGTTGGGCACCTTGCCGCCACGCAGGATCACATGGCAGTCCGGATTACCGGCCGTTGCCGCCACCGCGGTGTGGCCGTCCTTGGTCACCGCCAGGAAATGATGCGGATGCGAGGCCGCGCCCACGGCGTCCACCGCAATCTTGACGTCGCCGCCGGTGCCGTTCTTGAAGCCCACCGGGCACGAGAGCCCAGAGGCCATTTCGCGATGCACCTGGCTTTCGGTGGTGCGTGCGCCGATCGCGCCCCAGGCCACCAGGTCGGCGATGTATTGCGGCGAAATGATGTCCAGAAATTCCACACCCGCCGGCAGGCCGAGGTTGTTGATATCGCGCAGCAATCCGCGCGCCACCCGTAACCCCTTGTTGATCTGGAAGCTGCCGTCCATCTCCGGGTCGTTGATCAGCCCTTTCCAGCCGATGGTGGTGCGTGGCTTCTCGAAGTACACCCGCATCACGATTTCCAGCGCATCGCCGAACTGGTCGCGTAACGGGCGCAGGCGCTGCGCGTACTCCATGGCCGCCACCGGGTCGTGGATCGAGCATGGCCCGATCACCACCGCCAGGCGGTCGTCGCGCCCGTGCAGGATCTCGTGCAGCGCGGCACGCGAGTTGGTCACGGTGTCGGAGGCGCGCTCGTCGCATGGCAGCAGCGACAGCAGCTGCGAAGGCGGTGCAAGGGCTTCGATCTTGCGGATACGCAGGTCATCGGTCACAGGCGGCATAACAGTGTCTCGTTGGGCGGTGTTGCATCAGGGAGCCAGGCGTTGCGGCAACAAAAAAGCCGCCAGTGTGCGCTGGCGGCTTTTCGGGAATGCTGCTGAAGTGTCCTTCAGGGTGAGCGCACTCCTTCCTCCGCCAGCGGCATCGGAAAACCGTAGTACCAAAAATAAAACGGGCTGCGGGGTGCGTTCATGGGATGCATTGATACCACGCACTTTTGCGCGTTGCCACTGTTTCATCGGCAACGGACGGGCGCGCCGACGCAATCGACAGCTGGCGCAACAGAGGGGCGGACGCATGGCGCCAACGTGCTGGTCAGGGCCGCGTGGCGCAAACCAATCGAGGGTGCGGCGGTCGTACCTTCCGCGGAGCAGCCGTGTCATGCGCTGGTGTGCTGCGTGCCCGGCGCAATGCAATCGTTGCGCCGGGATGGAGGTGCACCTGCTCAAACCGGACGCGATGAAGTCAGGCTGCGCCGACGCACGGCAGCCCCCCGCGACGTTCCAGATCAGCTCCCTGCGGCAAGCGGAGACGCACACCGGTCTCGCCGTTTTCGCCGCTGCATGCGCGTGACTCACCTGGCGTTTCTGGCGCTTTCCAGCGCCGTGCAGGCGTTGCGGTCCGGCCCCCGAGGCCAGCTCAGGAGCACCGAACGTATCGTTTCATTTGTAATGCACCATCTTCCCCTTAAATTTCAAATTATCAATATAAGTCAGTTATTTGCAGCGCCATCCGTCCTAATGTATCGTTTCATAAATCGTTTCATCGCTGACCCGCATGCCACAGCCCGATGCCGTAGAACGCCTGGTCACCACGCTGCGCATCGACGGCCCGCTGCGCGGCGCCGAACTCGCGGCGCGGTTGGGCGTGAGCAAGGCAACCCTTTCGCGTCTCGTTGCCGCTGCAGGAACGGCGGTGCGGCGCTACGGCAGCGCACGCGCCACCAGTTACATCGCCGCGGGCGAGGTGCGCGGTCAGCGCGCCTGGCCGCTCTACCGCATCGACAGCCATGCCCGCGTGGTGGCGTTGGGCCAGCTGCATGCGCTCCATCGCGACCACTTCTTCGTGGAGCTGCTGCAGGACAACCCCGTGCTCCTGCATCCGCCGCTGCATCTGGGCGAGTTCGCGTCGCTGCCCTGGTTTCTGGATGACCAACGCCCGCAGGGATTTCTTGGGCGCAACCTGGCACATCGCATCTCCGGGCCATTGCGGCTGCCCGAAAATCTCACGCTGTGGTCGCCCAGTGACGCGCTCATCGCACTGCTGTCCGATGGTCACGACCAGCTCGGCGACCTGCTCGTGGGCGAGCAGGCGCTGGCGCGCGCACTGTCGTCGATCGACCAGCCTGATGACATCGACATCCACGCGCGCCCGCAGGCCTATCTTAAGCAGGCCGATGCCGCACTGCGTGGTGAAGACGTCGGCTCGTCCGCTGCAGGCGAGCAGCCGAAGTTCACTGCGGTGCTGCGCGAAAATGGCGTGTACCGCCCGGTCATCGTGAAGTTTTCCGACCGCATCGATCAGCCGGCCGGGCGGCGCTGGGCGGACCTTCTGCAGATGGAGCACCTGGCCAGCCAGGTGCTGCTTGCCGGTGGCATTGCTGCGGCAACGACGCAGCGGCTGCAGGCAGGCGAGCGCGTCTTTCTCGAATCCACACGCTTCGATCGCACACCGACGTTGGGCCGACGCGGTTTTGTTTCGTTGATGGCGATCTACGCCGCGTTCTATAGGCAGTCGGAGCTCGGCACCTGGCGCGCGCTCGCGCCGATGCTCAAGCGCGATGGTTGGCTGAGTCCGGAAGATGCCGAGCACCTGGAGGTGATCAGCTGGTTCGGCGCGCTCATCGGCAACACCGACATGCATCTGGGCAACGCCGCGCTGATCCTTGCCGACACGCTGCCGTTGCGGCTTGCGCCGGTGTACGACATGTTGCCGATGGTGCTGCGGCCGGCATCCAGTGGCGAAATCGTGCCCAGGGACATCGAGATTCCGGCGCCCACGGTCGGGCAGTTTGCGCAGTGGCGGCGCGCCGCAGAGATGGCCGAACAGTTCTGGCAGCGCTGCATCGACGACGACGCCTTGAGCGATCAGATGCATGGCATCGCCACGCGCGCCTTGGCGAGCCTGCGCCGCACCGCGGCGCGTCTTGCCTGATGACGCGTTTGCGCCAAGCGTGCCACCGCAACGCACCGCTGCACGCCACGGCGACGAGGCCGTGGCGTGCCACGCGGCAAACCTCACTCAAAACGTAAACACGTACTCCGCCGCCACTTCGCGGCCGATGGGGTTGAACAAGGTGGTGTTGTAGAAGCCGTAGCCGTAGAAGCGCTCCTTGTTTTCGTAGCCCACTTCGTTGAACACATTGTTGACGTAGAAATTGACCTTGGCATGGTCGGTGATCTTGTAGCCGGTGCTCAGGTTCCAGTAGATCGCCGGGCCCACGCGGCCGAAGTAGCGTTTGCTGGTTTCGCCCAGATGCACGTTGGCGGTATCGGTCACCAGGCACTCGTCGGAAGCGCTGGGTTGATAGCCGTCGTCGAAACGGGCGCAGGTGCCCCAGTTCACGGCGCGCATCGAGCCGAGGCGGCGGAAGTACACCGTCCAGTCCCAGGCGCCGCCGTTGTCCCAATGCACGCTGCCGCGCACACGGCTGCGCACGCGCTCGTCGCGGCGGTTCTCGTTGCTGTCGGTGCGGTAGATCTGCTCGCGGTAGGCAATCAGGTTGTTGTAGTCCAGCGACAACTGGAAGTTGCCCCAGCCTGCAGTGGCCAGGCGGTATTTCAACGCGGCATCGATGCCGGAGGTCTCCATCTGCGCCAGGTTGATCGGGCCGCGCTCGATGCTGGCCAGGGTGCCGTCGGCATTGCGCGTCACCCGCGAGGTGATGGTGTCGCAATAGCCCGCGCCGCCCGGATTATTCCAGGCGCCACCGCTGATGGTGGTGCCGGTGCGGCAACCGGCTTCGGCCGACAGGATCTCGTCGCGATCCAGGTCCTTGATCATTTCCTCCAGCTGGATGCGGTAGTAATCCACGCTCAACGACAGCCCTTGTGCGATGTCCCACACCACGCCACCGGTGAACGAGCGGCCGGTTTCCGAGCGCAGATCCGGGGTGCCGCGACGGTTCACATCCACGGTGTAGAAGATGTTGTTGTTCTCGTCGTTGCAGCCGCCGGTGAGGTAGGCGCCGGAGGAAATGCAGCGGTACTGATCGATCACCGTTTGATTGGTGGAACTGGGTTCGCCCAGCACGTAGTGCATGTCCGGTGCGCGGAAGCTGGTGGCCACGGTGCTGCGCACCAGCAGGCTCTCCACCGGCCGCCATTCCAGGCCCGCGCTCCAGGTGGTGTCGCTTTGCGTACCGACATCGGTCGGAATCGCGGCAGACGAGCGGTAGTTGCCGTAGCGGTCGTAGCGGCCGGCCACATTCGCGCTCAATGTGGAAAGTAATGGAATCTGAAATTCCAGCCCGGCCGAGCTACGCATGCGTTCGCCGCCGCCGCTGTCCACCACGTCCACCGGGTAGCACTCGTTGGCGCATGGGTCCGGTGAAAGTTGATAGCCCTGCTTGGCGACTTCGGCCACGGTGGCAAAGCGGATCGGCCCGGCCCAGCCCTGCACCACATCGCCGCTCAAGCTGAAACTGGCTTGATTGACCCACGAATACGCCGAGTTGTGCGACTTGGCCACCAGGTCGTCGTACTGGTTCGACGACAGCGGCGAGTACAGCCGCGCTTCGTTGATCGCATAGATCGGCGTGCCATCGGCAGCGGTGCCGGTGGGGCTGCCGAGGAAATAGTCAGTGGCACGTGCGGTATCCACGGTGCGTACGTATTCGTCCACCGTGTAGCGCGAGCGGCCTACGCTCAGCTCCCAATCGAAGCGGTCGGCCCACACGCCGCGCAAACCGGCGCTCAGATCCCAGGACTGCTCTTTGTTGTAGTTGGCCAGCCGGTCCCAGCCGCCGGCTTCGCGGCGGGTGAGCTGACGGATCAGGTTCAATGAGCGACCGGTGGCCGCATCCTGAAACGGGCCCAGATAGGCGTACGGCGGGTCGTAGGTCCAGCGGCCGATGCTGCGGTTGGCCGAGAGCGTGGCCCAGGCCTCGGTGGCCTCGCCGAACTTCCAGGTGCCGTAGAGATAGGCCGAATAATCCTCGCTGCCGGTCACCAGCCCCCAGTCGCCGTAGTCGCGCGCCACGCCGCAGTAATCGCCCGCATTGGTGACGACCCCGGTGTTCTGGTCGTAGCTCAACCGTTGCCCGTCGATGAACTCGCCGCCGAAGCGCGCGCAGGTGCCGGCAGGTGGCGCCAGGCGTTCATTGGTATTGGCATCGACCAGGCTCAGGCCGGTGAACGGGTTGAAGCCGTAGCGGCGGTTCTGGCCGGTCCAGTTGGAATAGGACATGTCGTCGGAGTCGTCCATCTGCGGGCGATCGCGCCCGTTCAGCGGATCGCGCCGGGTGGCCTGCAGCGCGTAGGTCAGGCTCCAGTTCTCGCCGGTGCGCCCGCCTGCCCAGGACACGTCGAAACTGTCGCGCCCCCCTTCGGTGGCGGTGCCGCCGCGCAGGCGCACCTGGTCGCCCTGGTAGTCGCGCTTGAGGATTACGTTGATCACGCCGGCCACCGCGTCGGAGCCGTAAATGGCCGATGCGCCACCGGTGAGGATGTCGATGCGCTCCACCGCTGCGGAGGGAATATTGCTGTAGTTGGAAAAGTTGCTTTCGCCGCCGTACGGCAGCGGGTAATCGGCCACGCGGTGGCCATTGACCAGCAGCAGGGTGCGGCCCGGGCCGAGGTCGCGCAGATTGATCGGCGAAGCATTGGGCGTGTGCGAACCCCACTGCGTATCGGCTTCCACCGAGCCTTGCTGATTCATGCTGTTGAGCACGTCGTAGACAGTGGCAAACCCTTCCTGCTGGATCTGCTGCGCCGAGATGGTGACCACCGGCTGGGCGCCCTCGACCTGCGCGCGCTTGATGCGCGAACCGGTGACGCTGACCGCATCCAGGGTGGAGGTGGCGCGCGGTGTATCCGGCTCGGTTTGCTGGGCCATGAGCGGTGGCGCGACGGCAGCCGTCAGCGCTAAGGACACGGAAATCGACAAGGCAAGACGATGACTGCGGCAGTTCATAAGATCCCCGGGAGAAGCCGGACGTGGCCGGCGTGGCAGTGCACTGCAACGACGTCCGCCAGCGATGCATGCACCGCTGCCCCTTGTCCGATGGCCCCCCGACCGCTCGGCGCAAACGCCTGCCCAACGACGCTAGAACTGCGATGACATCGGTGTCAACAGGTTGCCATGCAAGTGTGATTGGCGTCGCAATCTGCGGGCTTTTGCGATGGTGAACACGGTTGGGGCCGCGAGCTGGCTGCGCGGGCCGCATCGACCTTGCGTGGGAGCGCACCCGGGCGCGACTGGGGCGTTATCGGTGAAGCCGTTCGCGCCCAGGTACGCTCCTACGGGTCATGGGGGACTGTGTGGTCATGCCTGCGCAGGATTCGACACGGTTGGGGCCGGGAGCTGGCTGCGCGGGCCGCGTCGACCCCACGTAGGAGCGCACCCGGGCGTGACGGGGGCGTTATCGGTGAAGCCGTTCGCGCCCAGGTGCGCTCCTACGGGGTCATGGGGGACTGGGTGGTCATGCCTGCGCTGGATTCGACACGGTTGGGGCCGCAAGCTGGCTGCGCGGGCCGCATCGACCTTGCGTAGGAGCGCACCCGGGCGCGACTGGGGCGTTATCGGTGAAGCCGTTCGCGCCCAGGTGCGCTCCTACCGCGCATGCGGTTTGCGTGACCAGTGGAATGCGTGCGGCGGCCACCTGCTTCGGGCCGATCATCCCAGCGATCGCATGCTGCCATCCAGCTCGTCGGACACAAAAAACCCCGCCTTGCGGCGGGGTCCTTTTGTACTGCAACAACCGAGTGGCGTGGATTAGAAATCCATTCCGCCCATGCCGCCCATGCCACCGCCGGCCGGCATCGCCGGCTCGTCCTTCTTCGGTGCATCGGCCACCATGGCTTCGGTGGTGATCATCAGGCCGGCGATCGAGGCTGCGTTCTGCAGCGCCGAACGGGTGACCTTGGTCGGGTCCAGGATGCCGAACTGCACCATGTCGCCGAACTCGCCGTTGGCCGCGTTGTAGCCGTAGTTGCCGGTGCCTTCCTTGACCTTGTTCAGGATCACGGACGGCTCTTCGCCGGCATTGGCCACGATTTCGCGCAGCGGGGCTTCCATGGCGCGCAGGGCGATCTGGATGCCGTGGGTCTGGTCTTCGTTGGCACCGGTCAGGTTGCCGACGGCCACCAGCGCACGCACCAGGGCCACGCCGCCGCCCGGGACCACGCCTTCTTCAACGGCTGCACGGGTGGCGTGCAGGGCGTCTTCGACGCGGGCCTTCTTTTCCTTCATTTCGATTTCGGTCGAAGCGCCGACCTTGATCACTGCAACGCCACCGGCCAGCTTGGCCACGCGCTCCTGCAGCTTCTCACGGTCGTAATCGGACGAGGTGTCTTCGATCTGGGTCTTGATCTGGCCGACGCGCGACTCGATCGCGGCCGAATCGCCAGCGCCATCGATGATCGTGGTGTTTTCCTTGGAGACCTGCACCTTCTTGGCGCGGCCCAGGTCCTTGATGGTCGCCTTCTCCAGCGCCAGGCCCACTTCCTCGGAGATCACGGTGCCGCCAGTCAGCACGGCCATGTCTTCCAGCATCGCCTTGCGACGGTCGCCGAAGCCCGGTGCCTTGACGGCCACGACCTTGACGATGCCACGGATGGTGTTGACCACCAGGGTCGCCAGCGCTTCGCCTTCGACTTCTTCAGCCACGATCAGCAGCGGCTTGCCGGCCTTGGCCACGCCTTCCAGCACGGGCAGCAGGTCACGCACGTTGGAGATCTTCTTGTCGTGCAGCAGGATGAACGGGTCGTCCAGGTCGGCCGACTGGCTCTGCTGGTTGTTGATGAAGTACGGGGAGAGGTAGCCGCGATCGAACTGCATGCCCTCGACCACGTCCAGCTCGTTTTCCAGGCCCGAGCCTTCTTCAACGGTGATCACGCCTTCCTTGCCAACCTTCTGCATCGCTTCGGCAATGATGTTGCCGATCGACTCGTCCGAGTTGGCCGAGATGGTGCCGACCTGGGCAATCGCCTTGTCGTCGGTGGTGGGCTTGGAGATGTTCTTCAGCTCGGCGACGGCGGCCTTGACGGCCTGGTCGATACCGCGCTTGAGGTCCATCGGGTTCATGCCGGCGGCCACAGCCTTGGCGCCTTCGCGGATCAGGGCCTGGGCCAGCACGGTGGCGGTGGTGGTGCCGTCGCCGGCGTTGTCGTTGGTCTTGGAAGCGACTTCCTTGACCATCTGCGCGCCCATGTTCTCGAACTTGTCAGCTAGTTCGATTTCCTTGGCGACGGAGACGCCGTCCTTGGTGATGGTCGGCGCGCCGAAGCTCTTCTCGAGCACGACGTTGCGGCCCTTCGGGCCGAGGGTTGCCTTCACGGCATTGGCAAGCACGTTGACGCCACGGACCATGCGGGTACGTGCGTCTTCACCGAAACGAATGTCTTTAGCAGCCATTGTCTGAAACTCCGGGATTTGAGATTGGGGATTGGGGATTGGCTAGAGCGGGTTCCGGGGGATGCGGGATCAGCTGCGCGAAGCGCACTGACCAATCCCGAATCTCGACTCCCGAATCCCGCCGTCAACGGCTTCAGCCGATGACGGCCAGAATGTCGTCTTCGCGCAGCACCTTGTACTCGACGCCTTCGGACTTGTAGCTGCTGCCGGCGTACTGGCCGTAGATGACCTTGTCGCCAACCTTGACCACCGGCGCGCGCAGGCTGCCGTTGTCCAGGGGCTTGCCGGCGCCGATGGCGACGACTTCACCCTTGGTGGACTTTTCCTTGGCGGAGTCCGGGATCACGATGCCGCCGGCGGAAACTTCGTCGGCTTCGATCGGCTTGACTACAACGCGGTCGTGAAGCGGCTTGATGCTCATAGAGAAAGACCCTCTTAAGTGATTGATTGGTCTGGAAATTATCGGCGATGTTAGCACTCGCACATGACGACTGCCAGCACAGCGCGCGGAAAAAACCCGACAGAGCGGGTGCGGGCCAGAGATTGTGCTGGGCGAGCGGCTTTCAAGGGCTGGGCGTAAAAATTTTTTCGTTCACCCGGTCTCATCCGGGGGCCAGGACGACTGCGGCGAACGGCCTGCGGGGCATCCCGGCCGTGCGCGTTTGGCAGCAGCGACAGAGCCACCAATGCCGGCGGCCCGTGCCCAGGCGCGCCGCGCGAGCAGCAGCGCCGCTGATCCCCGCGGCCACCTCATCCCGCTCACTACCAGGCGCGCATCCAGCCACACGCTAGAAATGGAACCGCTAGAAATGGAACCAGGTTCCACCGTTTGTCATGCGCACGCTCTACAGTCGGGATCGCATTCCCCGATCACAAGGAGCTGTCGATGAGGTTGCCGTCCCGTGTTGTGTCCCTGCGTTGCACCCTGCCCCTGGCCTGCGCGTTCGCGCTGAGCGCCACCGCCGCCAATGCGGCGGTCTTCATCAACGAGCTGCACTACGACGACGCAGGCGCCTCCGGCGACAGCGGCGAAGGCGTGGAAGTGGTGGCCACCGCCGGCGAATCGCTGAGCGGCTACCGCATCTATCTGTACAACGGCAGCGCCCCGAGTGCGGCGACGGTCTACGCCAACACCGCGGTGCCGGCCGGCAGCCTGGTCAGCTGCGGCAGCCAGGTCCGCCTGGCCACCGTGAGCTACGCCAGCAACGGCGTGCAGAACGGACCCAACGACGGCGTGGCGCTGGTCGACCCCAATGGGCAACTGGTGCAGTTCCTCAGCTACGAAGGGGCCATCACCGGCAGCGGCGGCCCGGCGGCCGGGGTCACCAGCCAGAACCTGCCGGTCAGCGAGAGCAACAGCAGCGCGGTCGGCAGTTCGCTGCAACTCGCCGGCACCGGCAGCGCGGCAGCCAACTTCAGCTGGGCCGGCTCGGCGGCGCAGACCTTCGGCGCCTGCAACCGCGGCCAGACCTTCAACGGCGGCGGTGGCGGTGGCACCAACGGTGCGCCGACGATCACCAGCACCACGCCGAGCCAGGGTGCCACCGGCTTCCCGGCGGCCGGCGACCTGGCGGTGGGCTTCAGCGAGGCGGTGACGTTGAGCAGCGGCGCCTTTGCGCTGAGCTGCGCCAGTTCCGGCAACGTGGCACTGAGCTACGCAACGACGGGCAGCCGTTTCACCCTGTCCACCAACACCGCCCTGGTCGGCGGCGAGCGCTGCACCCTGGCCATCACCGCCAGCGCCATCCGCGATGCCAGCGGCCTGAGCCCGGCGGCCGGCCAGTCCATCGCCTTCACCGTGGCCACCGCCAGCGGCGGCGCCACCGGCTACTACTCGCGGGTGAACACCACCAGCCCCAGCCAGCTGCGCTGCTCGCTCAACGCCACCATCCGCGGCCACACGGTCTACCCCTACAGCGGCACCGGCACCAACACCTGGACCATCCTGGAGATGGCCGACGAAGACCCCAACGACAGCGGCCGCATCCTGGACGCCTACCGCAACCGCAGCTACGCCAAGGTCAGCGACCGGGCCGGTACCGGCAGCGGGCTGACCTACAACCGCGAGCACACCTGGCCCAACTCGCTGGGCTTCGGCAGCGCCACCGGCGACCGCGGCCTGCCGTATGCGCCCTACACCGACACCCACATGCTGTACCTGACCGACACCACCTTCAACGCCGATCGCGGCAACAAGCCCTACGCCACCTGCACCAGCAGCTGCGGTGAGCGGGTGACCGAGGTCAACGACGGCAGTGGCGGCGGCAGCGGGCGCTACCCGGGCAATTCCAACTGGGTGCGCACGCCCGACGGCAACGGTGGCACCTTCGAAGTGTGGGGCCGGCGCAAGGGCGACATGGCGCGTGCGGTGATGTACATGGCCATTCGCTACGAAGGCGGCACCGATGCAGCCACCGGGCAGTCCGAGCCGGACCTGGAGCTCACCGACGACCGCAGCCGGATCGTGCAGACCTCTTCTTCCCCCGCGTACATGGGGCTGCTGTCCACGCTGCTGGCCTGGCACCAGGCCGACCCGCCGGACGATGCCGAACGTGCCCGCAACCAGGTGATCTTCAGCTTCCAGGGCAACCGCAACCCGTTCGTGGATCATCCCGAATGGGCCACTGCCGGCCTGTTCACTTCGGCCAAGCCGGCCAGCTGCCAGCTGGCCAACTGAGCTGCACCGGCCCGGCGCGTGATGCGTCGGGCCGGTGGGGTTGGATCACGCGGAAAAACGTACGGCACGTGATGGCGGCCAGGCGCCGGTGCCGACGGCGTGGTTTGCAGCAGGCGACACGCCCTCGATCGGATCCGGCGCTGCTGACTACCGCCGGGCGTGGCGGTGCGTCGCCTCCGCACCGACATGCACGCTTTCAAGATCGCCTGGCCAACGCCCCCGGCCTCCTCGCGCTGGGCGAGGTGACCGCCGGATCACCGGCGCAACGCTCTCCCAACCGTTGTCGGCCGGGCTTCGCATCCGGCCCGCGCTCCGCGCCACGGCAAGGCCGGCGCAGTGTGGCAGGTGCTCTGTCGGCCTCACTGCGCAGCTGCACCCGGGCACGGCCGCCCTGCCCACCGCCACTGCGAAGGCAGCGAAGTTGACGCCCTGTTCCGGAATCGGCGGTCGATCCCCCGCAGGCGGGGCATTACACTGCGCAGCTGCAATGAGCGCCTCTTCCCTCCATCTGTTGTTCAGCACCTGCCCGGATGCCGACAGCGCCGACCGCATCGCGCACGCCTTGCTGGACGAACGCCTGGCGGCCTGCGTCACCCAGTTGCCCGGCGCGCAATCGCTGTACCGCTGGAACGGCGCCATCGAGCGCAGCACGGAAGTGCAGTTGCTGATCAAGACCTGGGACGACCGCCTGCCCGACGCCATCGCGCGGCTTCAGGCCTTGCATCCGTATGAACTGCCGGAGGCGGTTGCTGTCCAAGCCAGCGCCGGGTTGCCGGCCTACCTCGATTGGGTCCGGGCCGACACCCGCAAGGAATCCTGACGTCCATGAAGTCTCTGTCCCGCTGGATCGCCCGCTGCGCGCTGCTGGCCGCCCCCTTGTTCGCCGCGCCGCTGGCGCTGGTGGCGCCACCCGCGCAGGCGGTCAGCGAGGCCGACCTGCTGCCGGTGGACCAGGCCTTCGCGCTGACTGCCCAGGCCGACAGCCGCGGCAGCATCGCTCTGAACTGGAAGATCGCGCCGGGCTACTACCTGTATCGCCATCGCATCAGCGTCAAGTCCGGTCAGGGCTTTTCCGTTGGCGAACTGGCGCTGCCGGAAGGCGAGAGCAAGCACGACGAGTTCTTCGGCCAGGTCCAGACCTACCGCAAGCAGTTGCAGGCCACCCTGGCCGGCAGGGCCGAGCCGGCCCTGAAAACGGCGGTCCTGCAGGTGCAATACCAGGGCTGCGCCGATGCCGGAGTGTGCTACCCGCCGCAGCGGCGCGAGATCCGCGTCGCGCTGCCCGAGGCAGCGGCCGCTGGCGCGACCACCGCCGCACCGCAACGCGAAAACCTGGGCGCGCTGGTGCCGCGCGGCGCGTCGAGTCCGCGCCTGTTCGGCGCCACCGGCCAGGCCGCCGGCGTGGACGCGCTGCCGCTGCCGGCCGAGCAGGCCTTCACCTTCGAGGCCATCGTCGGCGACGGCAACAGCCTGCTGCTGCGCTTTACCCCGGCGCCGGGCTATTACCTCTACCGCGACCGCACCTCGCTGGCCGTGGAAGGCAGCACCGGCGTGCGCCCCGGGCTGCCGCGCTGGCCGCAGGGCAAGACCCACCGCGACGAACATTTCGGCGACGTGGTGGTGTATTTCGACCAGGCCGAAGTCACCCTGCCGCTGTTGCGCGAACGCGCCGAGCCGGCGCACGTGACCCTGGTGGCCACCTTCCAGGGCTGCCAGACCGACGGCATCTGCTACCCGCCGATGACCCGCCGCGTGGCGCTCGACCTGCCTGCCGGCACGGTCTCGCCGCAAAACCAGGCGCAGGCCGCGCCGCTGATGATCTCGCCGCTGGCCGCCGGGCAGGCGCCTGCCGACCCCGCGCCCGCCCAAGCCAGCGCCGCCGCCGCGCCGCCGGCTGCCAGTGCCGCGGCCGACAATCCGCAACGCACCCAGCCGCCACATACGGACAAGGGCCTGCTGGCGATGCTGGCGCTGGCCCTGCTCGGCGGGCTGGTGCTGAACCTCATGCCCTGCGTGCTGCCGATCCTGTCGCTGAAGGTGCTGGGGCTGGCGCACAGCGGCGAGAGCCGCAGCCATGCGCGCAGCCATGCCATCTGGTATTCGCTGGGCGTACTGGTGTCGTTTGCCGCCATCGGCGGGCTGGTGATCGGCCTGCGCGCGGCCGGCCAGGCGGCCGGCTGGGGCTTCCAGCTGCAGCAGCCCTGGTTCGTGGCGGCGCTGGCGTATCTGATGTTCGCGGTGGGCCTGAGCCTGTCGGGGGTGTTCACGCTGGGCAGCAACCTGGGCGGCATCGGCCAGTCGCTGGCCGCGCGCAACGGGCCGCTGGGCGACTTCTTTACCGGCGTGCTGGCCTGCGTGGTCGCCAGCCCCTGCATCGCCCCGTTCATGGGCACCGCGCTGGCCTATGCGTTCACCGCGCCGGCGCTGCTGGCGATGCTGGTGTTCCTGGCGCTGGGCCTGGGCCTGGCGCTGCCGTTCCTGCTGATCGGCTTCGTCCCGTCGCTGGCGCGGCGCCTGCCCACGCCCGGCGCATGGATGGAGACGCTCAAGCAGGTGCTGGCGTTCCCGATGTATCTCACCGCGATCTGGCTGCTGTGGGTGCTGGGCAAGCAGCGCGGGGTGGATGCGCTGGCGTTGATGCTGGTCGGCGCCACCCTGCTGGCGCTGGGCCTGTGGTGCTTCGAGCGCAGCCGCTGGAACAGCCATCGCACCGGCATGCGGCTGGCGGCGGTGATGCTGGTGCTGGCCATCGTGCCGGTGGTCGGCGTCACCCGCCTGCGGCTGCCGGCGGCCACCGCCGCCAGCGAAGGCGTGGTGGCGTTCTCGCCGCAATTGCTGGACCGCCTGCGCGCCGACAACCGCGTGGTGTTCGTCAACATGACCGCCGACTGGTGCGTGACCTGCAAGGCCAACGAAAAGAACGTGCTGAGCAGTGCCGAATTCCGCGACGCCCTGCGCCGCGTCGATGCGGTCTACATGAAAGGCGACTGGACCAACGTCGACCCGGCCATCAGCACCTTCCTCGACCAGCACCAGGCCGTGGGCGTGCCGCTTTACGTGGTGTACGGCCCCGGTGCCCCACCGGCGATCCTGCCCACGGTGTTGACCGGCGCGATCACCGAGGACGCGCTGCTGCGCGCAGCGCGCTGAGGCGGCGGCTTGCGCAGGCACGCTGCCTGAGCGTGCCACGGCGTGGGCGCACACACGTGGCGTTTGCGTGCGCCGTCCCGGCGCACGTTGGCACGTGATGCCGGTGCGTAGCGCGCTGGCCGCTGCCGGCAGCTGACACGCATTGCCGACTGCCGATTGCCGACGACCACGCAGCGCCGTTGCGACCGCCATGCGCACCTGCCGCGTTGATGCGCCTCATGCGAGTCGCTGGCCATTGGCCGCAGCGACGCCTGCAATGGCAGCGCATCTTCTTGCCATCGGCACGCCGGATGCAGTGCCGAAGACATGGCCGCGATTGCGCAGGACCTGATCGCGCGCAAGGTCACGTCCGCCAGCCACCTGGCCGTGCACGGCGGCAGCAACGGCGGACTGATGGCCGGCAACATGCTGGTCCAGTACCCGCAGCTGTTCGACGCCGTGGTGATCGAGTCGCCGCTGCTGGACATGCGGCGCTACAGCCAATTGCTGGCCGGCGCGTCGTGGATGGAAGAGTACGGCAACCCGGACACTGCCGACTGGGCGTTCATCCGCACCTTCTCTCCCTACCACCTGTTCGATCCGGGCACGTCCTGCCCTCCCACGATGATCGCAACCTCCACCCGCGACGACCGCGTCCACCCAGGGCACGCGCGCAAGATGGGGGCGATAGAGCGACGCCCTGCGTGGACACCGGAGCTTGTAGCCGCATCACCGGAGACGAGCGGACTGCTGCACGGACACAGAACGCCGACATGCTGCAGGGGACGATGCGGGTGTGACGGCCGCGGTGCGAGTGCCTGGCTGTCGTCAGCGCGCAACGACGTGACAATCCTGAATACAGGCTGCCGCCGCCAGCCTCGCTCCGGTGCGGTGTCGGTCCCGTTGCAACTGCCCTTGCGGGCGCCCATGCCCGCCGCCACTGGCGCAACGCGCGCACGCCGCGGAAATTCAATCGATCGTTTAAAACAGCTATAACTTCTGCTATCTGGACAGCATCGCCAGCATCGCGCAGACTTCCGGCCTTTCCGCTGCGCTGGATGTCATGGCCCACCTGCTGCTGTTGCACGGCCCCAACCTCAACCTGCTCGGTACCCGCGAGCCGGAGGTCTATGGGCGCACCACGCTGGCGCAGATCGATGCGGCCCTGGTGGACCGTGCGCAGGCCGCCGGGCATGCGCTGGCCTGCCTGCAATCCAACGCCGAGCACGTGCTGGTGGAGCGCATCCACGCCGCGCGCGAGGACGGCACTGCCTACATCCTGATCAACCCGGCCGCCTTCACCCACACCTCGGTGGCGCTGCGCGACGCGCTGCTGGGTGTGGGCCTGCCGTTCGTGGAAATCCATCTGTCCAATCCGCATGCGCGCGAGCCGTTCCGTCACCACAGCTACCTCAGCGACAAGGCCGACGGCGTCATCTGCGGCTTTGGCGCAGACAGCTACCGGCTGGCGCTGGAAGCGGTGATCGCGCGGCTGGAGCGCGCGCCATGACCCTTGCCGTCCCGGGCTCGGCGACCACGCCAACGGCCTGACCCCATTCCGCCGGCATCCGCCGGCACTCTCCACCGATTCACTTCAAGAGGCCCTTATGGATCTCCGCAAAATCAAGAAACTGATCGACCTGCTCGAAGAATCCAATCTCGCCGAAATCGAGATCAAGGAAGGCGAAGAAAGCGTGCGCCTGGCGCGCGTGCCCAAGGGCACCCAGGTGATGAGCGCACCGGTGCAGCAGTACGCACCCGCCCCGGCCGCTGCGCCGGCGGCGGCCAGCATGCCGATGCAGTCGCCCACCGAGGCCTCCACCGGCGGCGCCAAGCAGGCGGCCGCGCTGCCCGAGGGCCACGTGCTGCGCGCGCCGATGGTCGGCACGTTCTACACCTCGCCTTCCCCAGACAAGCCGGCGTTCGTCACCGTGGGCCAGGCGGTCAAGGCCGGCGACACCCTGGCGATCATCGAGGCGATGAAGATGTTCAACCCGATCGAAGCCGACGTCTCCGGCACCGTCGTCGCCATCCTCGGCGAAACCGGCCAGCCGGTGGAGTTCGATCAGCCGTTGTTCGTGATTGGCTGAAGCGCCGGGATTAGGGAATCGTGATTCGGGATTCGCACGAGCGACCGCATGAGCGCCTGACGGTGTGGCGCGATGCGATGTCGCTTGTCGAAGCGATCTACCGCCTGACCCACGACTTCCCTGATTCCGAACGCTTCGGGCTGACGGCACAGATGCGCCGCGCCGCAATCAGCATTCCATCCAACATCGCCGAAGGGGCTGCACGCCGCTCCACGGCCGAGTGCCTGCGCTATCTGTCGATGGCGCGCGGCTCGTTGGCGGAGCTGGACACCCAGCTGCAGATCGCAACATGGCTGCAGTTCGCTTCGCCTGATGCGGCAATTGCCGACCTGCTGAATCGCACGTTTGCCAAGCTCAACGCATTGATCCGCACGTTGGAACAGTCGCGCTCTCTCCGCGAACCCAGCGCCCTCTACGAATCCCCAATCCCGAATCCCGAATCCCATGCTCGATAAAGTCGTCATCGCCAACCGAGGTGAAATCGCGCTGCGCATCCTGCGCGCGTGCCACACGCTCGGCATCCGCACGGTCGCGGTGCATTCCACGGTCGACCGCAACCTCAAGCACGTCGCCATGGCCGATGAGTCGGTGTGTATCGGCCCGGCCGCGTCCAGCGACAGTTACCTCAACATCCCGGCGTTGATCGCCGCGGCCGAGGTGACCGATGCGCAGGCCATCCATCCCGGGTACGGCTTTTTGTCGGAAAACGCCGACTTTGCCGAGCGCGTGGAAGAATCCGGCTTCATCTTCATCGGGCCCAAGGCCGACACCATCCGCCTGATGGGCGACAAGGTCGAAGCGATCCGCGCGATGAAGGCCGCCGGCGTGCCATGCGTGCCCGGTTCGGGCGGCCCGCTCGGCGATGACATCGTCGCCAATACCAAGATCGCGCGCGAGATCGGCTACCCGGTGATCATCAAGGCCGCCGGCGGCGGCGGCGGGCGCGGCATGCGCGTGGTGCACTCGGAGGCGGCGCTCAAGGCCGCGATCGAAACCACCAAGTCCGAAGCCAAGGCCGCTTTCAGCAACGATCAGGTCTACATGGAGAAGTTCCTGGAAAATCCACGTCACGTGGAAATCCAGGTGCTGGCCGACGGCCAGGGCGGTGCGATCCATCTGGGCGAACGCGATTGCTCGATGCAGCGCCGTCACCAGAAGGTGGTCGAAGAAGCGCCCGCACCGGGCATCACCGAAGAACTGCGCAACGAGATCGGCAAGGTCTGCGTGGATGCGTGCATCCGCATCGGCTACCGCGGCGCGGGCACCTTCGAGTTCCTGTTCGAAGGCGGGCGCTTCTATTTCATTGAAATGAACACCCGTATCCAGGTGGAGCACCCGGTGACCGAGCGCATCACCGGCATCGACCTGGTGTGCGAGCAGCTGCGCATCGCCGCCGGCCACAAGCTCAGCATCAAGCAGAGCGACATCGTGCTGCGCGGGCATGCGATCGAGTGCCGCATCAACGCCGAGGATCCGGAAACCTTCATGCCCAACCCGGGCCTGATCACCGCCTTCCATCCGCCCGGTGGCCCGGGTGTGCGCGTGGATACGCACATCTACGCCGGCTACAAGGTGCCGCCGAACTACGATTCGATGATCGGCAAGCTGATCGTGCATGGCCCCGATCGCGAAACCGCGATCGCACGCATGCGCGTGGCGTTGAGCGAGATGGTGGTGGACGGCATCAAGACCAATATCCCGCTGCAGCAGCGCATCATGCGCGACAAGGGCTTCCAGGCCGGCGGGCAGAACATCCACTACCTGGAAAAGCGCCTGGCCGAGCGCAAGAACAAGTCGATCGCGCTGACCTGATCGCAAGCGCCATGGCAACGAAACAGCCCGGGAAACCGGGCTTTTTCGTTGCCCCCTGGTGCATCGCGCCGCGACTGCGTCGCACCGACGGCCGGTCCATGCGCAGGAGCGCACCCGGTCGCGCCCGGGTGCGCTCCTACGCAATCCGAGGATGCGAGGCCTGGAGGCGCAAGCCATTGCCGGATCCGATGTGCTTTTTCGTTGCGTTGCGTTGCGGTGCATCGCGCCGGCACTGCCTCACGCAGGCCAGGCACGCGGCTGGACGACACCCCGCACCGGCAAACCCATGTCACCAGTCGACCTGTACGTAGGAGCGCACCCGGGCGCGACCAGGCTTTATCGGTGAATCAGGTCGCGCCCAGGTGCGCTCCTACGGGATTCAGGGTGCTACCGGATCCGCTGCGCAGCTCTTCAGTCGTCCGCGCGGATACGCACCGTTCAATGCCGCGGCGCAGGCGCCTGCTGGCTGCCGGGTACCGGCACGATGCCGCTGGCCGATGACGGGTCGACCACGGTCATGGTTTCGGTGGAACCGTCCGGCCAGACCACCTGAAAGGTCGAGCCGGCCGGCAAGGTGGAAAACGGCATGGCGCTGCTAGCGCGGTACAGCGCGGCGACCTGGCTTGCGCCGTGCCGTCGCTGCTGTTCGTCGGCGGTGACGCTGGTGGACTTCACCGACAGCGGCTGGTAGCGGTGATCGGCGGTATCGATCATCACGATGCCCACCGCCGCGGCCGAATACGCCACGAACAGGGCCACCCAGAACCAGAACTTGGCGCCATGCGCCAACCGACGGTAATTCATGACTGTGCTCCCGGATCGGACACCAATGTATCGACCATCTCATCCACCCTGTCTGCTCCCTGCCGCGGCACCGCGGCGTCGAATACGAACGACACGAAATCCTGTGCGCCGGCGCGCGAGCAGATGCCCGCGTTGGCGCAATAACTGGTGACCAGCGTGCTGTCGGCACTGCAGTCCAGGCCCAGCCGACACGCCGCCACCTGCCAGGCCAGTTCGGCGAACTGATCGCCGGCCACATAACCGTCCAGACTGTCATCGCCGCTGGCGCGCGCGCCCATCGCCGGTGCCAGGGCCAGGTAGGCCTCCGGGTCGCGCGAGGCCAGCACACGCCGCACCAGCGTGCGCTTGTAGGCCGGGGTGGCCTGCAGGGGTTCGCCCAGCGCGAGCAGGGCGGCCTCGGCGGCCAGGCTGCCTGCGCGCGCCGCGCGCAGGCGTTGCTGCGCCACCAGCCGCGGGCTCAGCCCGTCGCTGGGCGCGAAACCGGCGCAGCGCTGCGCCACCCGGTCGCGCGCGGCATGCATGGCCGCCACGCCCGGCGTGGCGTGCGCGGCGATCCACGCGCTGTCGGCGGTATAGCCGGCCGGGCTGGCGGCATATGGTGCGCAGTAATCGTAGACCCGGCTCAAGCGCCAGCCTGCCTGCGCATCGCCGGCCTGCACGCGTTGCTGCAGGTACTGCGCGTAGCGATACAGATCCGGCTGTGCATCCACCGCATCGCGATCACGCAACTGCAATGCCGTGCCACGTTCGAAGGCCGCATGCACCAGCCGCGTGGCGACGGCCGGCTGCGTGACGGCCGTGGCCGGCGCGGTGGTCGTGGTGGCTGGCGTGGCCGGATGCGCACGCACATGCCACCAGCCCGCCGCCGCAAGCGCGACGGGAGCGAGCAACAGCCAGAGATGGCGGGCACGAGCAAGCGGCATGACAGCGGTAACCAGCGGCGGAAACGCCCGCAGCGACGGCGCGGAGTCTAGCACCCGGTTGCACGGGCCATGGCGGCCAGGCGAACGCTGCCACGGCTGCTCGCGCGGCGACGAACAGCGCCGGGCGCAGATGACTGGGTCGCACGCAGTGCCGGAGGCAGATGCAACGCAGATGGCAGCGGCAGACGCGGCCAGATCGCCGCGACCGCCGCGCTGGGTCGCCCCCACCAGTGGCGGCGCATGACCAACTGCACGGCAGCCGGCCTGCGCGAATGGTCTACGATGCACGCCTTCATTGTTACCGACTGCCACGATGCCGTTTCTTCAACTGACCCTGCCCTGCACCGATGCCGATCAGCCCCGTTTCCAGACCGCCATGGAGGAAGTCGGCGCGCTGGCGGTGACCTCGCTCGACGGCAACGACGATGGCAGCAATAGCCACGCCATCCTGGAACCGGGCGTCGGCGAAACCCCGTTGTGGAAGGAGCTGGAGTTGACCGCGCTGTTCGACAGCGAGAGCGACCCGCTGCAGGTCCTGGCCGCGCTGGATGCGTTCGACCCGGAACTGGACTGGAGCCAGGTGTCGTTTCGCATGGTCGAAGACAGCGACTGGATCCGCGCGTGGATGGACCTGTTCAAGCCGATGCAGTTCGGCACGCGCACCTTCATCGTGCCCTGGGATCAGGCGTTGCCCGAAGCGGCCAGCACGCCTGAAGCGGCCGTGGTGCGGCTGGACCCGGGCCTGGCCTACGGCTCGGGCGCCAGCCCGACCACCGCGCTGTGTCTGCGCTGGCTCGACAGCCTGGGCAGCAGTGGCGTGCTGCACGGTGCGCGCGTGCTCGATTTCGGTTGCGGCTCGGGCATCCTGGCGCTGGCCGCGCTCAAGCTGGGCGCGGCCAGCGCGGTGGGCGTGGACAACGACCCGCAGGCGCTGCTGGCCACCGCCGAGAATGCCGAGCGCAATGGCCTTCAGGCGCAACTGACCGCCTGCATGCCGGAGGATGAGCCGGTGCAGACCTATTCGGTGGTGGTGGCCAACATCCTGGCGACGTCGCTGGACGCACTGGCCGAGCTGCTGGCCGCACGCGTGGCGCCGGGTGGACGCTTTGCGATGTCCGGCATCCTGCAGGGGCAGGAAGACGAACTGCTGGAGCGCTACGCGCCGTGGTTCGAGCAGCTGCGCTGCGAACGCGAAGAAGACTGGATCCGCATCGACGGCATGCGCCGCCACTGAGCCGGCCGGCCGGGTTCACCGCTGCGCCCGGCCGGCGCGGATCTGCGCGGTGGTCAGCGCATCGTTCACGCTGATCGCGCGCAGGCGGGTCACCGCCTGCCAGCCGCTGCGCTGCAATGCCTGTTTGCGCCAGCGCCCGGCTTGCAGCCCGGCGACCACGCGCAGCGCGAGCTCAGCCACCAGCAGCGCGGCCCAGCCGCCTGCCACCCACGGCGGCGCGCCAGCGAGCGCCACTCCCACGGCGATGGTGGCCAGCAGCATCCCGCTCGTCAGCAGCGGCCAATACCGATAACGCAGCGCCCAGCCCCGTGGTGCCAGCGCCGCTGACCAGTGCACGCCCTCGGCGACGGCGGTCCAGTCCTGCCCGCGCCGCCAGACCTGGTAGACGGCCGCCCCGCGGAAGCGTTGGACCGACGGATCCAGCGGCGAATCGGCGGGCCACCGCGTGCTGGCGGGTGGGCGTTGATCGCCGGTGGGCCGGGATTTCGGAGTGACAGGCTCGACCATGAACTTCCTCCTTGAGTTCGCTGTGATCTCTTCATCGACATCTCACCGACAGTATCGCAAACATATTCCTATATGAAAGTTATACGAACTATCCCCGAGGGCTGCTAGGGCTATATCTCCCGGCCCCGTCTGCCTTCCATCGGTGCCGTGTGAGCAAGCTGTACGAACGAGTACGCGAAGCCCGCAGCTTCACCAAGCTGACCCAGGAAGCCCTGGCCGGCGAGCTGGGCGTCACCCGCAGCGCGGTGGCCCAGTGGGAAATGGCCGAAGGCACCGCGCCGTCGGTGGAGAACCTGATCGGCCTGGCCAGGCGCAGCGGCATGGCCTTCGAATACCTGGCCACCGGCCGCGGCGAGCGCGTGTTCGGCCCGCCGGTCCCGGCCATCGCCGAAGAGCCTGCCCAGTACCGCCGCCTGGATGACCAGCAACGCGTGCTGCTGGCCCGCTTCGACACCCTGGCACCGCGCCAGCGCAGCGGGCTGCTGGATCTGTTGCTCGCCGAGGGCAAGACGCGGCGGCGGCGCTGAGTTTCGGGATTCGGGATTCGGGATTCGGGATTCGGGATTCGGCGGGAGCGGGAGCGGGAGCGGGAGCGTGGTTGTCGCACTGCTTGTTGGCCAGGGCGCGGATGCGGCAGCGTGGGATCGCTGCAGGCAGCGACTGCGCGCTGCCACCTGCACCGTGGCGTCGCCCGGGCTGATGCATCCAGGTTCGCCGGCCGCTGCGCGCGTGGTTGAATAGCGCTCTTCCCGCTGCACGCCTGCCGATGTCCCAGACCCCGCCACCGCGCCGCCCGCTGGCCACCTTCCTGCGGGCAACCCCGCCCGCCGCGCCGACCTTGATTCCGACGCCGACGGTGCCCGCCGCCGAGCCGCCGGAACAGGTGTTGCCGGTGCCAGCGCCGGCGCTGCCGCCCGCACCCGCACAGCCGGTGGTGCCGCCACCGCCGGCACCGGTGATCTCCGCACCGGCTGCGCCGGTGACCGGCCTGCCGGCCAACCAGCCCAGCCGCGCGCCGGCAGCGCCGCACGAACCCAGCTCTGCACGTGCAGACGCCGAACCGGACCATGTCGCAGGCACACCAGGCATGCACGGCGCTGCGGATGCCGCGGCCGCCGCCGCAGACCGGCCCGACGCACGCGCGCGCGATGCCGATCTCCCGCGCCCCCCCGCTGCCGAGGCCGACCCCACCGCACAGGCCGCCATGGCCACCGGCGACGCAGGCGATCCGGCCTCCCCTGCATCGCCGTTCCACCCACTGCCCGCTGTCGCCGCTCCCACGTTTGCACGCCGGGGGTTCGCCCGCCCGCGCCTGCGCGCCAGCGGCCGGCAGTGGGCGGTGTTGATCGGCCTGGTGGCGCTGCTGGGGCTGCAGATCGTCGTTGCCGACCGCGCCCAGCTGGCCGGCAACGCGCGCTGGCGGCCGCTGGTCAGCGTGGCCTGCACGCTGGCGCGCTGCACGTTGCCGGCCTGGCGCGAGCCGGCCGCGCTGACCCTGCTCACCCGCGATGTGCGCCCGCTGCCTGGCGCGGCCGGAGTGCTGCAGGTCCAGGCCAGTTTCCGCAACGATGCACGCTGGGCGCAGGCCTGGCCGTGGCTGCAGCTGTCGTTGTCCGATGCCGACGGGCGGGTGATCGGCACCCGCGTGCTGACACCGCAGGAGTATCTGGGCAAGGCGCCGGCCGCGCAGGACACGCTTGCGCCGGGCCAGGCGGTGCAGGTGGCGTTCGCGGTGCGCGAACCGGCCGCGAGCACGGCCGCCTTCAGTTTCGACTTCCGCTAAGCGGACGCGACCCGCACTCGCCGCGCACATGGGCGTGGCGAGCGGTGAGGTCACGCGCTAGACTCACTCCCCCTCGCCGGCCACGCGTCCCGGCTTCGTGACACTGGGAACTTCCTTTGAACGCAGCCTCCTCCCGTCCTGACACCAGTCGTGGCGCCCCCAAGTCGCCCCTGCGCGAACACGTGGCGCAGTCCGTGCGCCGTTATCTGCGCGACCTGGATGGCAGCGACGCGGACGATGTGTACGAGATCGTGCTGCGCGAAATGGAAATCCCGTTGTTCGTCGAAGTGCTCAACCATTGCGAAGGCAACCAGAGCCGCGCCGCGGCGCTGCTGGGCATTCACCGGGCGACATTGCGCAAGAAGCTGAAAGAGTACGGGCTGACGTAGGCCTGGGATTCGGGATTCGGGATTCGTAAAAGCGTGCTTCTGCCAGACGGTGCGGGCACGGGTTCCCGGTCACAGCGTGGTTTCGTGCGGGTCAGCCTTCCGGTTGGCCAGACGCGGCGGCCGACCGACGCGCTGCGCCGATCCGATGCTGCAGGTCGCTAACGGCACGCGATGCACATGTTGCGATCTTCTGACGAGCAATGTTGCAGGCGATCACGCCCAGCCATAGCGAATCAGGTGGAAAAACACCGGCGCGGCGAAGCACACCGAGTCCAGGCGATCGAGCACGCCGCCATGGCCTTCGATCATGTGGCCCCAGTCCTTGATGCCGCGATCGCGCTTGATCGCCGACATCACCAGCCCGCCGAAAAAGCCCATCAGGTTGGCCACCAGCGCCAGCCCGAACGCGTGCCACGGCGCAAACGGGGTGATCCACCACAGCGCCATGCCGAGCAGGCTGGCCGACAGCACGCCGCCGATGAAGCCTTCCACCGTCTTGGACGGCGACAGCTTCGGCGCGATCAGATGGCGGCCGGCCAGCTTGCCCCAGACGTACTGCAGCACGTCCGACGATTGCACCACGATGACCAGGAACGCGATCAGCAGCAGATTGCGCCCGGCGTACCCGGGAATGTCCAGGTTCAACAACGCCGGCACGTGCGAGATGCAGAACACGCAGATCATCAGCCCCCACTGCACCTTGGCAGTGCGTTCCAGATAGCCGGTGGTATCACCACCGATGGTGGCCAGGATCGGCAGCACCAGGAACGCGTACACAGGGATCAGCAAGGTGTACATGCCGTACCAGCCGGTCCACACCAGCCCGTATTGCCACGGCAGCACGATGTAGAACGCGGCCAGCAGCGCGTAGTAATCGCCGCGCCGCGTGGGGGTCAGGGTGATGAACTCGCGCAGCGCAAACAACGACACCAGCGCGAACAGCCCGATGACGCCGGCGCGGCCAAACACGAACGCAATGCCGACCACCGCCGCCATCACCCACCACGCGCGGATGCGTGCGACCAGGTTGTCCAGCACCGCACTCGGGCGTTCGCGCGCACGCCAGCGCAGCGTCTCGGAAATCAGCGTGGCAATCACCAGTACCAGCGCAATGCCGCTGAACAACCACAGCGTCTGCTGATGCATCGAGGACTGCTGCAGCTGCCCGCTGAACACATAAGGATTCATGCGCGCGCCTCCAGTTGCTCCGGCGACAACGCCAGCAGCGCCACGCGTGCGCGTGCCAGAAACGCATCCTTGTCCTCATCGGCGCCCAACCGCAACGGCGCCCCGAAGGTGGTGGTGCACAGCAGCGGCAACGGCAGCCACTTGCCCTTGGGCATCACGCGCTTGAGGTTGTCGATCCACACCGGCACGAACTCCAGTTCCGGGCGTTGCCGCGCCAGGTGATACAGCCCGCTCTTGAACGGCAGTACGCCTTCGTCCGGGTTGCGGGTGCCTTCGGGAAACAGGATCAACGAATCGCCGGCGTCCACTGCGTCGCACAGGCATTGGATCGGGTCGCGGGTGCGCTGCGCGGCATCGCGCTCGATCAACACACCGTTGAACACCGCGTGGATCAGGTAGCGGCGCAGTGCCGTGCGCTGCCAGTAATCGGCAGCGGCGACCGGACGCACGGTATGCCGTAGGCTGGCCGGCAGCGACGACCAGATCAGCACGAAATCGCCGTGGCTTGCGTGATTGCCGTAATACACGCGGCGTTCGTTGGAGGGCGCACACCCACGCCACAGCGCACGCGCGCCGGTCAGGGTACGAATGGCGCCGCTGCAGGCACGCGCGATCAAACGGGCAATCATGTCCACTCCCATGCGCGCACGGGTGTGCGCAGCGCTAATTTCACGATCAGTGCTGCAGCGGTGGGCGGCGTCGCCACTTCCGCAGCCAAGGCACCCGACACACGACACGCCGCGGACATGGCATGGCGCGAGCACTGCAATGCCCTGGCTGGCGCGGTGACCGTTGGCAAGCACTGCATCCGCTGCAAATGTGCCAGCGGCGCGGTGAGAGCCTGTGCCGCGTGTGCAGCGGTCACCACAGCGCCTTGCCGATCAGGGCGGCCCCCAGTGCCAGCACCTGCACCACCACGCTACCCACTTGCCTCAACAGCAGACGGCGCATGCCGGCCCAGCGCGCCAGCCAGTCGCGTGGCGCCGGCGCCGTGCGCAGCAAGCCGATCGTCTGCAGCGCCTGATCGAGCTGTTGCGCGGCGCGATGCTCGTCGCTGTTGTCGATGGCAATCTGCTGCAGCACGGCCTCCAGCAGGTCCGCATCCAGGCCGACCCGGAACGCCCACACGCGCTGCACGACGCCGGCAGCCACACTGAGCGCGTAGCACAGCTGGATCGGCGCGGGTGCATGGGTGATGCCAAGCAGCACGATCACGGCGGCCAACAGCAGCAGCGAACACCGGTCCAGTGCAGCGCCCTGGCGCAACATCGCACGCATGCTGGCAAGTGTCATGGTCGCGCTCATGCGGGCACCTGCCCGGTGACTGCATCGTGGCTGTCCACTGCGCCGGCGGCCGCAATGGCCGCACGGTGATGCGCACGCAGCACGATCGCCGGCCGCGCCGCCCGAAGTTGCGCAATGGCATCATCCACGCCGGCAGCCCGCCCGCTGCGGACCAGCCAGGTTGCGATGCTGGCCGCACTGCGCGAATACCCCAGGGCGCAACA
This sequence comes from Xanthomonas sp. WHRI 6106, assembly GCF_040202405.1. NCBI lineage: Bacteria > Pseudomonadati > Pseudomonadota > Gammaproteobacteria > Lysobacterales > Lysobacteraceae > Xanthomonas > Xanthomonas sp. WHRI 6106. The sequence continues at coordinate 147,645 of NZ_JBEGFC010000004.1, forward strand.
CACCAGCACAGGGCCATGCGCACGGGCCTGTTCGATCGCCTGCGCCGCCGCGCGCAACTGCGCTGGCGACGGTGCCACCAGATCCAGCATCGGCACCACCTGGTCCTGCGCAACTGCGGCGTACAACGACAGTTCTGCAGACACGTCCACGACTGCAGCAATGGTGCCGCGTTGCCCGGGCAACGGAATCCGCCCCAGCCACACCTCATCGGCCACCACGCGCGGCAATGGATCGCGCCGTGTCCATAGCCGCGAATTGCACCATGCCGCCAGCAGATACGGCGCATACAACCAGCGCGCGGCAAGACTCAAGCGCCCATCGCTGCGCTTCTGGAATCCGAGCGGGCCGAGCAGCGCGTAATTCATGGCCACCAGCAACAAGGCCAGGGTGATCCACAGCAGCCACAGCCCGCTGCCACCACTCCGCAGCGCAAGCGCGCCACTGACCAGCGCGCCGGCCAGATACGCAGCGGCCAATCGCCAACGGCGCGCGTCACGTGTCAGCCGTGCCTGCGCAAACGGTGCAGCGATGCGCTCCGGCCACAGCCACACGCACAGCCAACCCGCCGCCAGGCCGGTGGGGATATCCAGGAAGTGATGTTGATAGGTGGTCAGCACCGACACGCCGATCAGCGCAAACCAGCCATGCAACAGCCAGCGCCACACGCCGGAAAGATGCTGCGCATAGCGCACCCACAACACCACCAGCAGCACGATGTGCAGCGATGGCGCCTGATTGAAAGGCTTGTCGAAACCCAGCAGCACGGCAAACAACCAGCCGAACACGCCATCGGTATCGGGCCGGACGAAGCTGTAGCGCAACGGCCAAAGCAAAAAACACGCCACGCACAGCAGCTGCGCGCTGAGCAGGCGCAACGCGTGCGTGTCCAGCTCGCGTCGCGTGCGGCAGACAAAAAACGACGCCGCGTAGAACAGGTCGATCGACCAATACGGCACGATGGTCCATGGCCAGAACGGCATGCCATGTTCCCAGCCGAACACCACCGATGGCACCTGCGTGGCCCGCCCGGCCAACGTATTGGCCAAGCCATAGCTGAGGAAAAAGAACGGCCCCAGCAACGCCAGCCACAGCGCAGCGCGAGCGGTCGGGCGTGCGCCGTGCGTCATGCCTGGATCCGCTGCGCCATCGACACGGTGAAGATGCCGAACGCATCGATGCGCTGCGCCACCTTGCGAAAGCCCGCCGCTTCCACCAGGCCATCCATTTCCTGCTGGCTCCGCCGACGCATCACCCAGGCCACGCCATCGCGGTGGCTGGTGAGCGCGCGCGCAATGAATTCCAGCTGCGGATGCCAGGGCTGGCCGGTGTAGAGCAGATAGCCGCCCGGCTGCACCGCGGCGGCAAGACCTTCCAGCGAGCGCGCCACCTGGTCATTATCGGCAAACAGCTCGTACAGGCCCGACACCACTGCCAGCGTCGGCGCCGGTTGCACCGCCGCCAACGCCGCCGGGTCGAACGCATCGCCTTGCTCGAACCGGGCGATCTCGCCCGCGCCCAGCGCCTGGATCAGTGCGGTGCCCTGGGTGACGTTGAGCGGGCTGAAATCGCGCAGCACGATCGCATCGGCACGTTGCGCGCCGCTGCCCAAGGCGTCGAGCACGTAACGCCCATGCCCTGCGGCAACGTCCAGCACGCGCACCGGCATGCCGGCACCACGCAACCGTGTCGCGGCATCACGCAGCAATTCACCCAGATGCGCGCCGCGGATGCGGATGCCGCGCCAACCGATCGCGTTGAGATAATTGCGGTCGATCATGCGGCCCAGCGGCCCACGACCACGCGCCTGATTGCGGTAGATGTAGTCCAGCGTGCTGCCGGAGTCGAAACCGGTCTGCAGGCCGAGTGCGATGCCCTCGGAGAGCGTGCCCCCCAGCCGCAGGCCGGCACGCACGCCGCGCCAGCGCAGGTCCTGCAGGCTGTTGCGCGGCGGCGGCCAGGCCAGCTGCTCGGCCTCTTCGAAACTGGGGCCGCTGCGGTGCGCGTCGCGCAACTGCGCGCGCACCGGCGGCGCTGCGAAACGCGCCTGGATGAACGCGCGCATCGGCGCGATCGCAAGCGCACGATCGCGCTCGCCCAGGGTGTCGTGGAAGAAGCCCGGCAACCAAAGCCGCTGCTTGATCGGCGAACGCAGGTTTTCGTAGAAGCGGTCCTGCGGGCCGCGATGCACCACGAAATCCGAGCCGGAGACCAGCAACTGGGTCGGCACGGTGATCGCCTGCGCATCGTCCACCACGCGTGCGGCCGCCGCATACAGGCCCAGCAACACGCGCACCGAAATCGGACGGGTGATCAGCGGGTCGGTGCGATAGCTTTCCACCCGCTGCGCATCGTGGGTGAGCCACTGCGGCTTGACGTAGCTGTTGACGAAGAAGTTGCCGCGCAGCGCATGCATCAGCGCCAGCCCGGCGCGTGCGAACGGCACGTACAACTTCACCTTGAACGCCGGCGAGGCCAGCACCAGCGCGCGCAGTGGCGGGGCATAGTCGTGCACCCAGGTAGCAGCCACCACCGCGCCCACGCTTTGGGCCACCACCGCAATGTCCTGCACCGCGATGCCGTGGGTGGTGCCAATGTGTGCGATGAAGCTGTCCAGATCGCGCACCAGCGCCTCGAAGCCCGGCGCATCGCCCCGCACGCCGGGCGAGCGGCCATTGCCGCGCGCATCCCAGGCGAAAAACTGCGCATCGGGCAGGTCCAGCTCCTCGGCCAGATGCATCACACGGCCGGAGTGCTCATGCCCGCGATGCAGCAGCACCACCGCCTTGGGCGCGCCACCTGCCACCGGGGCCGGCCAGTGCCGATAGAACAACTGCACACCATCGAAACTGGCGAACTCGCGCTCGACGACATCACGCATCGGATCATCCTGAAAAAGAAGAAAGTAAACAGAGTGCAGCGGACATCGCATGCGCACTGCGGCGCGCAGGCAGCGCGCTTAGCCGGCCGGCGCCTCCGCCAGCCCGGCGCGCACCCGCCGCCACGCCGTGGCGATGCAGGCCAGACTCAGCGCAATGGCCACCCAGGTGAAGCCGCGCGCACCCAGCAACCCGCAGGCGAGCCCCACGCCGACAACGCCAATGACGAACGCGCGGTCGCTCTTGCCCATCGGCCCGTCGTAACGGCGGCTGGCGCCGACCATCAGGCCGAGCACGCCGGCGTATTCGGTCAGCGCGGCCAGCAGTGCGAACAGCCATAGCCAATGCGCACCCACCCCGGGCACGCCAAGCAGGCTCAAGTACAACGCCGCGTCGGCCACCACATCGCACAGTTCGTTGAGGTAGGCACCCAGACGCGACTGCTGGCCGAACTCGCGCGCCAGCATGCCGTCGATGGCGTTGAGCCCCATGCGCAGCAGCATCCACACCGGCAGCAACAGATACAGTAGCGGCCAGCCGGCGCCGGCGCGGTAGACCACCGCTGCCATTAGCAATGACACCGCCGCCGCGCTCAGCGTCACCTGGTTGGCGGTGATGCCGCCGCGGTACAGCGCGCCCACCATCGGCCGCAGCAGCGCCTGGAAGCGTCCTTTCAAAGCATAGATCGAGGCCATACGGGGTGTTGAGTCCATTCGAGCGCTGGCGCAGCCTACAATATCGGCTGCTCCGCAACGACATCCCCCACCGATGGCCACTGATTTGCTGCCCGTGCGCCGGGCCCTGCTCTCCGTTTCCGACAAGACCGGCCTGATCGATCTGGCCCGCGCGCTGGCAGCGCGCAACGTCGCGCTGCTGTCCACCGGCGGCACCGCCAAGGCGATCCGCGAGGCAGGCCTGCCGGTCACCGACGTGGCCGATCTCACCGGGTTCCCGGAAATGATGGACGGCCGGGTCAAGACCCTGCACCCGCTGGTGCACGGCGGCCTGCTCGGGCGCGCCGGCGTCGATGAGGCGGTGATGGCCGAACACGGCATCGTGCCGATCGACCTGCTGGTGCTCAACCTGTACCCGTTCGAGTCGGTCACCGCCAACGCCGATTGCACGCTGGCCGACGCAGTGGAAAACATCGACATCGGCGGCCCGGCGATGCTGCGCAGCGCGGCCAAGAACTTCGCGCGCGTGGCAGTGGCTACCGACCCGGCGCAGTACGCCGAGCTGCTGGCCGAACTCGACGCCAACGATGGCCAGCTCTCGGCGGCCAAGCGCTTTGCGCTGTCGGTGGCTGCGTTCAACCGCGTGGCGCAGTACGACGCGGCGATCAGCAACTATCTGTCGGCGGTGGCCGACAGTGCAGAGAGCGTGCCCACCCGCAGCCCGTTCCCGGCGCAGATCAATTCCAACTTCGTCAAGGTGATGGACCTGCGCTACGGCGAAAACCCGCACCAGTCCGGCGCGTTCTACCGCGACCTGTATCCGGTGCCAGGCACGCTGGCCACCTTCCAGCAGTTGCAGGGCAAGGAGCTCAGCTACAACAACCTGGCCGATGCCGATGCAGCGTGGGAATGCGTGCGTCAGTTCGATGCGCCGGCCTGCGTGATCGTCAAGCACGCCAACCCCTGCGGCGTGGCGGTGGGCGCGGCCTGCGGCGATGCCTACGAACTGGCCTACGCCACCGACCCGACCAGCGCCTTCGGCGGCATCCTGGCCTTCAACAAGACCCTGGATGCCGCGACGGCGAAGGCCATTCTGGATCGCCAGTTCGTCGAGGTGCTGATCGCGCCCGACTACGAGGCCGGCGCGCTCGACTACGCCACCAAGAAAGCCAACGTGCGCGTGCTCAAGATTCCGCATGGCAACGGCTTGAACAATTACGACACCAAGCGCATCGGCTCGGGCCTGCTGATGCAGTCGGCCGACAACCGCGGCATGTCGCTGGGCGAATTGAGCGTGGTCACCCAGCGTGCGCCCAGCGAGGCGGAGCTGGGCGATCTGCTGTTCGCCTGGCGCGTGGCCAAGTACGTCAAGTCCAACGCGATTGTGTATGCCAAGGACAGCCGCACCATTGGCGTGGGCGCCGGGCAGATGAGCCGCGTGGTCAGCGCCAAGATCGCCGCGCTCAAGGCCGAAGAGGCCAAGCTCACCGTGGCCGGCTCGGTGATGGCCTCGGACGCGTTCTTCCCGTTCCGCGACGGCATCGACGCTGCGGCCGCGGCCGGCATCAAGGCAGTGATCCAGCCCGGCGGCTCGATGCGCGATGGCGAAGTGATCGCCGCCGCCGACGAACACGGCATCGCGATGGTGTTCACCGGCGTGCGTCACTTCCGGCACTGATGTCACCGGCACAGGGATAGGTCGATGCACCGTTTGCGTTGTCTTGCTGCGTTTATTTCCGCCGCCGTGCTGTTGAGCGCCTGCAAGCAGGCGCCTGCGCCGGCTGCGGCGCCGGTTGCAGCGGCCCCTGCAGCGCCCGCCAACAGCGCTCACCTGAGCCGCACCGAGCGGCTGGATGGGTTTCTGCGTACGCGCTATGGCGCCAAAGCCGGCCTGGCCGCGCAATGGAGTGGCGAGGCGGACGGATTCAAGGCCGACAGCCAGGTCTGCGCCGAACAGCCAGTGGTGGTGGGCGACCAGGTGCAGCAACTGCTGGCGGTCTGCCATAGCCTCCTCGATGGCGGCCACGGCAACCCCGGCCTGGTCGATTTCTTCGTGCTGCGTGGCGATGGCGACGGCTTCAAGGTCGTGGTCGAACGGCTCGCCGATGGCTACGGCAGCGATGGCCAACCCGGCAGTGTGGACATCCTGCGGCTGGGCAGCGATTTCTACGGCTTTGCCGTGCACAGTTTCTGGATGGGTCAGGGCCTGATGCTGGAATCGCAGGATCTGGTCGTGCCCGGCCCCAAAGGCTTGGTCAATGCCGGCTCGCTGCGTGCGCACATCGACAATAGCGGCGCACTGGCTTGCGACGACGACGCGCGCGAGCCGGAACAGACGCAGGCGCAATGCCTTGCCGAAGCCTTCGATGTGGATTTCGCGCTGGAGGTGGACAACAGCAAGCCGCAGGCGCGCACCTGGCCGCTGCGCATCCACGAGCACGGCAGCGATTGCGGTGTTGCCCTGGATAAGACGCACGTGTTCGCGCTCGACACCAAGACCTGGACCTACCCATTCCCCAACGCACTGCAGCGCGAAGGCTGCAGGTAGCGCCCCCTTTCCCCCGTACTAGCGAGCAGCCCCTTTGAAAATCCTCGTCATCGGCTCCGGCGGCCGTGAACATGCCCTGGCCTGGAAGATCGCGCAGTCCGCGCGCGTCAGCGAGGTGCTGGTGGCACCCGGCAATGCCGGCACTGCTACGGAAGCCAAATGTCGCAATGTCGCGATCAAGGTCGACGACCTGGACGGCCTGCTCGCCCTGGCGCAGCGCGAGGATGTCGCGCTCACCGTGGTCGGGCCGGAAGTGCCGCTGGTGCTGGGCGTGGTCGACCGCTTCCACGCCGCCGGGTTGCGCATCTTCGGGCCCACCGCCAAGGCCGCGCAGCTGGAAGGCAGCAAGGCCTTCGCCAAGGATTTTCTTGCGCGTCATGGCATTCCCACCGCGTATTACGCCGTGCACACCGACATAGACGCTGCACTGGCCTACGTGCGCGAGAAAGGCGCACCGATCGTGGTCAAGGCCGATGGCCTGGCGGCCGGCAAGGGCGTGATCGTGGCGATGACCTTGGCCGAAGCCGAAGACGCGGTGCGCGACATGCTCTCGGGCAATGCGTTCGGCGACGCTGGTGCGCGCGTGGTGATCGAGGAATTTCTCGACGGCGAAGAAGCCAGCTTCATCTCCATGGTCGATGGCACACATGCCCTGCCGATGGCCACCAGCCAGGACCACAAGCGTGTGGGCGACGGCGACACCGGCCCCAACACCGGCGGCATGGGCGCCTACTCGCCAGCCCCGGTGGTCACACCCGAGGTGCATGCGCGGGTGATGCGCGAAGTGGTCGAGCCGACCGTGCAGGGCATGATCGCCGACGGCGTGCCGTTTACCGGATTCCTGTATGCCGGGCTGATGATCGATGCGCATGGCGCGCCCAAGGTGATCGAGTTCAACGTGCGCTTCGGCGACCCGGAAACCCAGCCGGTGATGCTGCGCCTGCAGTCGGATCTGGTCGATCTGCTCGACGCGGCCATCGACGGCACGCTCGACGGCGCGCAGGTGCAGTGGGACCCGCGCCCGTCGCTGGGCGTGGTCATCGCCGCCAGGCCGTACCCCGAGACCCCGGTCACCGGCGAGGTCATCACCGGTCTGGACGCAGTGCCAGCCACCGCCAAGGTCTTCCATGCCGGCACCACGTTGAACGCCGATGGCCAGGTGATCAGCGCCGGCGGCCGCGTGCTGTGCGTTGCCGCGCTCGGCGACAGCGTGCTGGAAGCGCAGCGCAACGCCTACGCCGGCCTGCGGCCGATCCACTGGCCCAACGCCTTCCAGCGCAGCGACATCGGCTGGCGCGCGATCGCCCGCGAGCGCGACGCGCAGGGCTGAGCAGCGTCCTTCCCCCGCCGGCGGGGGAAGGTGCCCGAAGGGCGGATGGGGGCAAGCACAGACATCCGCTGGTTGTCGGCCGAATAGAGCAACAGCTCGCTTGTGGTCGTCGAGAAGGCAGTGTTCAACAGGTTGCAAGGCCACCAAGCGCGGTAAGCGGTCGTGCAGCGGGGCTGCGGTGCAATCGCGCATGTCGCTCCAGTCCGCACCCATGCCGGCTACTGACAAAGGACTAGCCGCCCTGCACACCGGCGGCGCGTGGCTGCGGCAATAATGCCCGGGCACGCTTGCCCTTCAGAGACCGTGGCCGCCACTACCTTCGAAACCCGCCTCAGCCGCCTGTGGGCCCATGAAAAGGCCAGCTATGGCCTGCGCGTGTTCATCGCACTGGCGGTGGCGATGGGCGTGTGCTGGCACTGGCATCAACTCACCGCGGTACCGGCGCTGTTCCTGGGCGCCATCGCCAGCGCCATCGCCGAGACCGACGACAACTGGCTGGGCCGCATCAAATCGGTGCTGCTGTCGTTGCTGTGTTTTGCCGCCGCCGCGGCTGCAGTGACGCTGCTGTTCCCGTATCCGCTGGCGTTCGTGATCGGCATGGCCCTGGCGACCTTTTCGCTCACCCTGCTGGGCGCGCTGGGCGAGCGCTACGCGTCCATCGCGCAGGCCACGGTGGCCTTGTCGATCTACGCCATGATCGGCATGGACCAGCATGGCAGCCACGATCCGCGTATTGCCTGGCATGGCGCAGCGCTGCTGATGATCGGGGCCACCTGGTATGGCGTGCTGTCGATCCTGTGGACCATCCTGTTTGCCAATCGCCCGGTGCGCGAGCGGCTGTCGCGGCTGTTCTTCGAACTGGGCCGCTACCTCAGGCTCAAGGCCGATCTGTTCGAACCGGTGCGCCAGAGCGACCTGCATGCGCGCCGGCTGGCGCTGGCCGAACAGAATGCCAGGGTGGTCGGCGCGCTCAACGCCGCCAAGACCGCGATCATGAGCCGCTTCGGCCGCTCGGGGCGGCCGGGCGTGCAATCGGGCCTGTATTTCCGGCTGTATTACATGGCGCAGGAATTCCACGAGCGCGCCAGCTCCTCGCATTACCCGTATGAAGCGCTGACCGACGCGTTCTTCCACAGCGATGTGCTGTACCGCTGCCAGCGCCTGCTCGCGCTGCAGGGCAAGGCCTGCGCCGCGCTGGGCGAGGCGATCCGGCTGCGCCAGCCGTTCGACTACGGCGACAACAGCCGCCTGGCCACCGAAGACCTGCGCCAGTCGCTGGATTACCTGCATGCGCGCGCCGACCCGGCGCTGGCGCGCCTGCTCGGCGCGCTGGAACTGCTGGTCACCAACCTGCAGAGCATCGAGCGCAAGTTGTCCGAAGCGGCGCAATTCGATTCCACCAGTGACAACCTCGACACCCGCCTGCGCGATTCCTCGCCGCATACCTTGCGCGAGATGGCCGCCCGGCTCGGCCAGCAGCTCACGCCCGGCTCGGTGCTGTTCCGCCATGGCCTGCGCATGGCCATCGCGCTGGTGGTGGGCTATGCGGTGATGCAGTCCATCCATGCCGACAACGGCTACTGGATCCTGCTCACCACCGCGTTCGTGTGCCGCCCCAACTACGGCGCCACCCGCCTCCGGCTGGTGCAACGCATCGCCGGCACCCTGATCGGCCTGGTCGCCACCTGGGCGCTGATGCAGCTGTTCCCTGGCACTGAAGTGCAATTGCTGCTGGCCCTGGCCGCTGCGCTGATCTTCTTCGTCACCCGCACCGATCGCTACATGCTCGCCACCGCCGGCATCACCGTGATGGCGCTGTTCTGCTTCAACCTGCTCGGCGATGGTTTCGTGCTGATCTGGCCGCGCCTGATCGACACCCTGATCGGCTGCGCGATTGCCGCGGCGGCCTCGTTCCTGATCCTGCCGGACTGGCAGGGCCGCCGCCTCAACCAGGTGATGGCCACGGTGCTGGCCAGTTGCGCGCGCTACCTGACCCAGGTGCTGGAGCAGTACGCCAGCGGCATGCGCGACGATCTGCCCTACCGCATCGCACGCCGCGACATGCACAACGCCGATGCCGCGTTGTCGGTGGCCCTGTCCAACATGCTGCGCGAACCGGGCCGTTACCGGCGCAATCTGGACGCGGGTTTCCGCTTCCTGGCGCTGTCCAACACCTTGCTCGGCTATCTCTCCGCACTGGGCGCGCACCGCGCCGCGCTGGAAGGCGAACACGATCCCGCCATCGCGCAGGCCGGCGACTACCTGCAGCGCGCGCTGGGCGAGATCGCCACCGCCTTGCGCGAACGCCATCCGCTGCCGGTACACGACGAAAGCGAAGAGCTCGCCACCGCCGACGCATTGGAACACCACGCCGTGCAATTGCCACCCAAGCAGCGCCTGGTGCGCGACCAGCTGGCGTTGACGCTGCGCTTATTGCCCAAACTGCGCGCTGCGGCGCTGGCGGTGACCACCGCGCCGGCAGAGAACACGGCGTGCCTGGCGATCAACAAGGCTTAGCGGCGTGTTGTGCACAGGTGCGGTGGCCGTGCAGCCAACGCAGCGTCCCTGTGCAAGGCGACACCGAGCCATGCAATGCCGCGCAACTGCCACATTCGTGCAATCGCCACGTCGTCGCCTCATCAGCCACGCCTACTTCCACTGCCCACGCGCCACGCTCAACCCCACCCAACCCAGCGCCGCTGCAGCAAGCACCACGCCACCGATCACCACCCCCATCCAGCCGGCCTGTGCATACGCCGCAGTGCCCAACGTCGAGCCCACCGCACCACCGATGAAATAGCAGGTGATGTAGGCCGAGGTGATGCGATTACGTGCAGTGGGGTTGCGCTGATAAATCACGCTCTGGTTGGCGATATGCACGCCCTGCACCGCGATATCCAGCAATAGCACGCCCACGATCAGCAGCGCGATCGACTGCGGCGCAAACGCCAGCAGGCCCCATGACACCAGCAACATCACCAGCCCGCCCCAGCTCACGCGGTCGCCATGGCCGTGATCGGACCAATGCCCGGAGCGATTGGCCGCCAGCGCACCGGCCGCACCGATCAGGCCGAACAGCCCGATCACCACGGTGCCATAGCCATAGCTCGGCCCGGACAACAGAAACGCCAGCGTGGTCCAGAACATGCTGAAGCCGGCAAAGATCAACCCGCCCAACACCGAACGCGAGCGCAGCACCGCATCGTCGCGCAGCAGCGTCAGCACCGAGCCCACCAGCTTCGGATAGGACAATTGCGCATTGCCCGGATGCCGCGGCAGCCCACGCCACAGCAGCCAGGCGGTGACCAGTAGCAACCCGGACGCGATCCAGTACACCGTATGCCAGCCGCCCACACCGGCCAGCACGCCGGCCGCGGTACGCGCCAGCAGGATGCCCAGCAGCAGCCCGCTCATCACCGTGCCGATCACCCGGCCGCGCTCGTGCGGTGCGGCCAGGGTGGCAGCGAACGGCACCAGGATCTGCGCCGCCACCGAGCTGGCGCCGGTCACGATCGTGCCCACCAGCAACATCGCAAAACTGTGCGAACTGGCGCTCACCAGCAGGCCCAGCGCGCTCAGCACGAACAGGCCCACGATCAGGCTGCGCCGCTCCAGCCGGTCGCCCAGCGGCACCAGCAACAGCAAGCCGGCCGCGTAGGCCAGCTGCGCGGCGGTCACCACCGCACCGGCGCTGCGCACCTGGATTCCGAACGCCTGCGCCAGTGTTTCCAGCAAGGGCTGGGCGTAGTAGTTGCTCGCCACCGCCAGACCGGTGGCGGCGGCCATCAGTAGCACCAGACGGCGCGGCAAGGGCGGATGGAACGTCGGCTCGGGGGTCATGGCGTGTGCCTGGCGAAAGGATGGGCGCAGTGTGGGCGGCGGCGATGCATCTTTCCAATGTATTGTTTTCACCGTGTCCATCGCGTTTCGAGATTGCATGCTGACCTTGCGCCAACTGGAATTTGCCGTCGCCGTGGCCGAAGAAGGCGGCTTCACCGCGGCCGCGCGCCGCTGCAACACCGTGCAATCGGCGCTCAGCCACCAGGTCGCCAAGATCGAAGAGGCCTTCGGCGCACGCCTGTTCGAACGCGGCTCCCGCCAGGTGCGGCCTACCGCCGCCGGCGAGGTCTTTCTGCACAACGCCCGCGAAACCCTGCGCGCGGCCGAGCGCCTGCACGAGGAAATGGCCCAGGCGCTGGGCACGGTGCGCGGGCGGCTCACGCTGGGGCAGATTTCCTCGCTCACCACCGTGCAGCTGCCGGCGTTGCTGCATCAGTTCCGCAGTGCGTACGCGCGGGTGGACGTGCACCTGCGCACTGCCATGAGCGAGGCCTTGCTGCTCGATCTGGGCGAAGGCCGGCTGGATGTGGCCCTGGTCGGCGTTGGCCCGCAGGTCGCGGTGCCAGCGCAGCGCCTGCTGCTGCATGAAGAGACGCTGGCCTTGATCGTGGCCCCCGGCCACCGCTTTGCCGCGCGCAAACGGGTGGCGCTGGCCGAGCTCGACGACGAACCGATGGCCGGGCTGATTCCCGGTGCCGGCGTGCGCGGCATCATCGATGCCGCCTTCGCGCAGGCTGGCCTGCGGCAGCGCCAGCAGTACGAGGTCACCCATGCCGATCTGGTGCGCGAACTGGTCGCCGCCAACCTGGGCGTGGGCATCGTGCCGCACACCATGGCCGGCGCCATGCGCGGTGTGGTCACGATCGCACTCAAGGAGCGTTTCCGCTTTCTCACCTACGCCGTGTGGCGGCCCGACCCCACCCCGGCCGCGCGCGCCTTCGTCGCCTTGCTGCGCGCCCAACGCGCGCCCCGCACGCCAGCAGCACGTGCAGCGCGCTGAGCGAGGCGGCATCCACCAGCGCACCGTGGAAGCCTGCTAGGCTGCGCGCGTTCGCAAAGGAAACTGCATGTCCGGTCACAGTCAGTTCGCCCTGCTCAGGCAGCGCCGCTTCTTGCCGTTCTTCGCTGTCCAGGCGCTGGGCGCGTTCAACGACAACGTCTATCGGCAGGCCATCATCGGGCTGTTGTTCTATCTCGGCATCGATGCCGCGCAGCGCACGCTCTACACCAATCTGGCGCCGGCACTGTTCATCCTGCCGTACTTCCTGTTCTCCGCGCTGGCCGGCCAGATCGCCGAAAAACTGGAAAAACAGAAGCTCATCGTGATCACCACCACGATGGAGATCGCCATCATGTCGCTGGCCGCGGTGGGCTTCATCACCGAGAACATGGTGATCCTGCTGATTGCGCTGTTCTGCACCGGCCTGCAGTCCACCCTGTTCGGGCCGGTGAAATATTCGATCCTGCCTTCGGTGCTCAAGCCGGAGGAACTCACCGGTGGCAATGGCCTGGTCGAGATGGGCACCTCCATCTCGATCCTGTGCGGCATGATCTTCGGCGGGCTGATCTTCCAGATTGCCGGCAGCCATGGCCCGGAGGCGGCGGCCACCGCGGTGATCGCAATCGCGGTCACCGGCAACCTGGTGGCGCGGCTGGTGCCCAGGGTCGATGCCGGCGCGCCCGAGCTGACCATCAACTGGAACCCCATCCCCGAATCGCGCGCCATCATGCGCCTGACCCGGCGCACGCCGGCGGTGCGCAACTCGGTGCTGGGCGTGTCGTGGTTCTGGTTCGTCGGCACCGTGCTCACCGCGCAGTTGCCCACCTACGCGCAGCTCAATCTGGGCGGCCAGCAGGACCTGTACGTGTTTGCGCTGGCGTTGTTTTCGATCGGCACCGGCGTCGGTTCGTTGCTGTGCGAGCGGCTGTCCGGGCGCACCGTGGAGATCGGTCTGGTGCCGCTGGGCGCGTTCGGCATCAGCGCCTTCCTGCTGGATCTGTATTTCGCCCGTCCCGGTGAAGCGCCGGTTACCGGGCTGTCGATCAGGCAGTTCGTGCAACAGCCTGGCAGCGTGCGGCTGATCGTCGATCTGGTCGGCATCGGCCTGTTCACCGGCCTGTTCGTGGTGCCGTTGTTTGCGCTGATCCAGAGCCGCACGCCCAAGGCCGAGCTGTCGCGCGTGATCGCCGGGCTCAACATCCAGAACTCGTTGTTCATCGTGGCCGCGGCCGTCATCGGTATCGCACTGCAGCTGCCGCAGGTCGTGCTGTTCGGGGTGCGTATTCCCTTGCCCGGCCTGAGCATTCCGCAGGTGTTCCTGGCGCTGGCCATCGCCAATACGCTGGTGGCGCTGTGGATCTTCACCCTGGTGCCTGAGTTCTTGATGCGCTTCCTCAGCTGGGTGCTGGTGAGCGTGTTGTACCGCCTGCGTGCGCGCGACATCGACGCGCACGTGCCCGACGACGGGGCCGCGTTGCTGGTGTGCAACCACGTCAGCTACATGGACGCACTGATCCTGTCGGCGGTGATTCCGCGCCCGGTGCGCTTTGTCATGTACTACAAGATCTTCCGCATCCCGGTGATGCGCTGGATCTTCCGCATCGCCAAGGCCATCCCGATCGCCGGCGCGCGCGAAGACCCTGCGTTGATGCAGCAGGCCTTCAACCGCATCGATGCCGCATTGGCCGATGGCGAACTGGTGTGCATCTTCCCGGAAGGCGCGTTGACCAAGGACGGCGAGATCGCCCCGTTCAAATCCGGCGTCGAAAAAATCCTGGCGCGCCGCAACGTGCCGGTGATTGCGCTGGCGCTGCGCGGCATGTGGTCGAGCATGTGGAGCCGCCGCGACACCCGCCTGGGCCGCATGCGCGTGCCGCGCCGGATGCGCGCCCGGATCGACGTGGTAGCCGGCCCCGCCGTGGCCGGCGATCAAGCCAGCGCCGCATCGCTCGAACAGCAGGTGCGCGCATTGCGTGAGGACCGCGCCTGAGTCTGGCGGGCGGGGGCTTTGCGTCTGTCGCGCACCGCGAGTAGCCTGTGCGCCACTGCACGCTTTGCCGCCGCGTTCGCCAAGCGAGCGCGACAGGCCGCACCGGGGGAAGTCGTTGTGCTCAACATCATCGCGCCTGAGGCGTCTGCCGTGATCGGCGGGCGTCGCTCACTTCAGCGGCTGGCTGTCGTGCCGGCGGCGATAGGCATGCCGATGCACTCATCCCCGGATAACACACCCCACTCACCCATCAGTTCGCAGTTGTATACCACCCAAGGAGCTTCACCATGAGTGCCATCCCACCGCCGATCCATCCCTCGTCCAGCGCCGCACCTGGCCCGGTGCCCAATCACCTGATCTGGGCGATCGTCTCCACCGTGCTCGGCTTCTGCCTGTGCTGCCCGGCCCTGATCTCCGGCATCGTGGCGATCGTGTTCTCCAGCAAGGTCAACGGCCTGCTCAACCAGGGCGACATCGACGGCGCGCGTCGCGCCTCCAACACCGCCAAGACCTGGTGCATCGTGACCAGCGTGCTGGCTGCGATCGGCCTGCTGATCAACATCGGCATGGTCGCCACCGGCGGCATGCAGGGCTACATGGACTACATGCAGCAGTTGCAGCACATGCAGTAATGCAGCTGCGTCCACGCCATTGGCTTGGACTGGGGGCGGCCACCAGCGTGGCCGCCTTTGGCGTGTCGCTGCTGTATCGCTTCGACCCGAACGCGAGCAACAGCCCGTTCCCGCCCTGCGTGTTCCGTGCCGTCACCGGCTGCTACTGCCCCGGTTGCGGCATGACCCGCGCACTTTATGCGCTGGTGCATTTCGATCTCCCCGGCGCCTTCGCAATGAATCCGGCCGCCGTGCTCGGCCTGTTCACCCTGCCCGGCCTGATCGCCTGGAAAGCCGGCTGGCGCGCGCGCTGGTTCGCCCCGGTCGTGCAGACGATGTCCGAACCGAAGTTCTGGCTATGGGCCTTGCCCACCTACTGGATCGCCCGCAATTTGCCGTGGTACCCGTTCACGCTGCTGGCGCCGGGCTAGGTCGTCAGAAACAACTCCGCGGTCTCGGGGCAAGACTCCAGGCACGCTCTTGAGCGATTAGCCAGGAAAACTGCGAGACGTCGCCGACTGGCGAAATTGTCATCCAGTTCGACGATGAAAGCCGACTCTTGGTGGACGTCGATGGCGATGGCAATGCCCCTGCGCTTTCCATGCCGATGACGCAGCTGGTTGACTGCCTCTCGTCGGGCACGGCGTTACCGCACCCACCCCGCTATCACCAGCAACGCCAGCACCACCATCCATAGCAGCAGCACACGCCACACCAGGCTCATCGCATCGCGCACTTCCGGCAGGCGGCGCCATACCGGTACCAGGCCCGAATCGGTGTAGTCGTGCGCTTCCTCGCGTAGCTCGGCGCTCACGCTGGCACGCGCCACCGCACCCAGAAAATGCGGCTCCAACGTCCAGCGATTGCCATGCGCCTCGCGCCATGCGCGAAACACGGTGTCGAAGTTGCCCACCAATGCCATCGACACGGTGATCAACTGCGCCACCGGCCATTCCAGCGCCGCCAGCAGCCAGCGCGCGCCAGCCAGATTGCGTGGCGGCAGCAACACCGACAGCGGGCTTTCCACCGCCAGTGCGGTCAGCCGGTACAGCACCGCGCCGAATGGCCCCAGCAGCAGAAACCACAGCAGCACCGCAAACCAGCGACGCAGTCCGTTGATCACCACCGCCTCCACCAGCGACGGCGCATCTTCGTGCACGCTGCCACCGGCCGCCTGCAGGTGCGAAATAGCCTCGCGCCGCGCGCCGGGCTCGTCGGCATCGATCACCGCTTCCACATCGCGATCCAGATCGCGCGGGCCCCAGGTCCAGGCCAGCACCGCCACCCCGAATACCAGTGACAGAAAGCCGTGCCACACATCGTCCAGCAGCCATTGCAGCAGCAGGACCACACACAACGCAGGCAGCAGCGCCAGCAGCACGCCATAGCGGCCCTGCCAGGCGCCGCGGCCGGCGGCATGGCTGTCCAGCCGGCGTAGCCAATGGCCGAACCAGTCGAACCGTCGCAACCTGGCGACCTGCGCCGGCACCAGATGGCCCAGCGTGAGTGCAACGACAACGGCAACCAGGGTCGTGAACATGGGTGTCCCTCCTCAGCCGAGTCTAGCCGAGCGGGCGCAACCGCCGCGCAACGGGCAGGTCGGCCACGTACCACCCACCTGTGCCGGGCACCCATGGGCTGCGCTGCCCACCCGACGCGTGCGCGCGCCGCCGATGCGCTCAGCCATGGGTGCGATACCAGTGCTCGATCAGCGCACGGGCGATCGAGATGGCCGGCGGCAGGCCGATGCCCTCCTCGCCGCCCTGCCCGGCCAGCGCGGCGCCGATCTCGGCATGGCCGACCCAGCGTGCATCTTCCAGTTCGCCGGTCACCTGCGGCACTTCGCTGGCGTCGGCATGGGCGCTGAAGCCCAGCATCAGCGCGCCGGGAAACGGCCAGGGCTGCGCACCCTGGTAACTGCAGTGCCGGATCCGCACGCGGGTTTCTTCATGCACCTCGCGCGCCACGGTCTGCTCCAGCGATTCGCCCGGCTCGACGAAGCCGGCGATCACCGAATAGCGGCGCGGCGCCCAGCTGGCCTGGCGGCCCAGCAGCAGGCGCGCACCGTCGCTGACCGCCACGATGATCGCCGGGTCCACGCGTGGATAGTGCTCGGTCTGGCACTGCGTGCAGTGTGCGATGAAGCCGGCGCGGCGGAACACGATCGCCCCGCCGCACACGCCGCAAAAACGCGTGCGCGACTGCCAATGCAGCATCGCCCGCGCATACGCCACTGCGGTGGCGATCTCCGCCGGCCACTCGGCCGCCGCCTGGCGCAGATCCACCCGCTGCGGCGCCTTCAGGTCGAGCGGATCGGCCGACAGGCAGAACCAGCCCTCCTCCCCGCGTAGTCCCAGGAAGATCGCCGCCTCCGGGCCATCGGCAAGCGCCGCGCCCTGCAGCACCAGCGGCTGCCCCTGTGCATCGGCCAGGGCGGTGCCCTTGGCATCGATCAACAGCACACGGCCCTGCGGCCACAGCTGCGCCAGCGCGGCAGGATCGTCACGCAGCGCATCGCCGCGGTCGAGCGGCGCGTGGCTGAAGGCAAAACCGGACAACGGAAAAGTGGACTCTGACATCGGCGCAAGCCTGCCGATAATCGGCCACACCCGCAACCATGCAGCGCACGGTCGCCGGCAATCTCGCGGCGCGCGTTCAGACGGTGACTACCGCACCAGGCCGCAGGTCCGCGCAGCAGGTGCGCGGCGTCATCGCCATGACGTGTGCGCTACAGCCATGGCGTGAGCCACCGGCAGATCGACGGATGGTTTATGCCATCGATACGGACGAACCCGCATGGCGCATCTGGCCGACCCGGCTGACCCGGCGTCGCAGGTTCATGGCGGTGCCGGACCCATCGCGCGCCGCCTTTGACCGGACGTTTCCGGCCAGCCGGCGTCAGACGCTGAAGCTGCTACCGCACCCGCAGGTGGTCTTGGCATTCGGGTTGCGGATCACGAACTGCGCGCCGGTCAGGCTTTCGGTGTAGTCCACCTCGGCGCCCATCAGGTACTGCAGGCTCAGCGGATCGACCAGCAGCGTCACGCCATCGGTCGCCACGGCCAGATCGTCTTCGGCACGGTTCTCGTCGAACTCGAACCCGTACTGGAAGCCGGAACACCCGCCGCCTTCGATGTACACGCGCAAGGCCAGGTCGGCATTGCCTTCTTCCTGGATCAGCTCGCGCACCTTGGCGGCGGCAGCTCCGGAAAAGTTCAGCGGCCGGTCGATGGACTGGTAGTCCGGCGCCGGGGCGGCGGTGGGAAGCGAAACGAGCGTACTCATGGCCCCAGCATGGGGGTCGGGCGGCCTTACTTCAAGCCGCTCCCGACGGCCAGCGCGCCGCGCTTCAGCCGCCCACCGGCTCAGGCCTCAGCGGTTTCGGCCTGCAAGGCCTTGGCCGGCTCGGCGCGGCTCGGGTCCGGGGCCGGCAATGCAGCGGTCACGCCCGCCGCGGCGGCCGCATGGATCAGGCGCCCGGTGAGCTGCGCACCGGCGCTCATTTCCACCACCTGGTAATGCACATTGCCCTGCACGCGCGCATTGGCAGCCAGTTCGACCCGCTCGGCCGCATGCACATCGCCGGTCAGCTGGCCGTTGATGATCACCACCGGTGCACGTACCTCGCCCTCGATGCTGCCCTGATCGGCCACCGTCAAGGTGGCGCTGGCGCCGTCCTCGGCGATCACCTTGCCCAGGATGCGGCCCTCCACGTACAGGCCACCGCTGAACAGCACATCGCCGCGGATCACCACCTGCGGGCCGATCAAGGTGTCGACCACGGTCTGCGCACCACGGTTGGATTTGTTTCCGAACATGAGCTACTCCCCCGCGCCATTGCCGGCGACTTTCCAGTCGAATGTCTGAGTGACCGGCGCCCCATCGCCGCTCAGGGAGATTTTGACACGTTGCGGGGTGAAATCCTTCGGCAGGATGACGCTGCCATCGAGCTGCTGAAAATAGCGGAACGAGTACGGCTGGCCGGCGGCATCAGGCGTCTGGTGCAACTCGTTCCAGCTCACCGTCACCAGCTTGCCGGCGCGCACGCCTTCCACCGCAAAGCGCAGCTGGCCCTGGCTGATCGCGCCGCGGTTGAGGTTCTGGGTCAGCACCACGCTGTAATTCCAGGTACCGCCGGCTTCGGCGGTGAACTGCACCGAATGCGCGTTGAGCCCCTTGCGCTGCGCCGTGGAGCCCACCAGCCGCTCGTAGAACGCCACATCGGCGCGCAGCGCGGCAATCTGCTCGTCGCGCTCGGCCAGCGAGGCCTGCACTTCGGTATTGGCGGCCCGGCTGATCTTGTCCGACATCGCCAGGTTGACCTGGCGCTGCTGCAATTGCTCGATGGTGCGCCGTTGCTGGGCCTGGCTGCGCTGGGCCTGCTGCAGTGCCGCCTCGGCCTGGACCAGGCGCGGTGCGGCGGTGCGCGTGGCCATCCACCACACCCCGGCCAACGACGCCAGCCAGACCAGGGCCAGCACGATCCACAGCCAGCGGCCGGTCGCACGGCCACCGCCCGACTCCCGGTGGACGATCTGAACGCGTGCGGCTGGTCTCATGGGCATCGGGTCCGGACGGGCCGGCGCTGTGGTCGGCGGCGTAGTGTGCCAGAGCCTTGTCGACCGTCGCGCTGGCGCTGGAACGGCCGTTATCCGATAGTTCTGCATTGTCCGCAGGAAGCAACGCCATGAGCGAAGCCCATCTGTTCGTGATCGGCATCCTGCTGGCCTGGCTGGCCGGCATCCGCGTCTACCTCACCGTGTTCGGCGTCGGCCTGGCCGGGCTGCTCGGCTGGATCGAGCTGCCGCCCGCCCTGCATCCGGCGCAGTCGTGGTGGGTGCTGGGTACCTCCGGCGCCTTGGCCGTGGCCGAATTCTTCGCCGACAAGATTCCCGGCGTGGACTCGGGCTGGGATCTGCTGCAGACCCTGGCGCGCGTGCCGGCCGGTGCATTTCTGGCCGCCGCCACGCTGTCGCCGGATGGCGATCTGGGCACCGGCGCCCTGGCGGCCGGTGCCGGCGTGGCGCTGACCAGCCACACGCTCAAGGCCGGCACCCGCGCCCTGCTCAATACCTCGCCCGAACCGGCCAGCAACTGGGTCGCCTCGCTGGCCGAAGACACCATCGCCACCACCGCCCTGGCGATGGCCCTGGCGCATCCGTGGCTGGCACTGGGTGTTGCGGTGGGCTCCAGCGTGGTGGCCGCGCTGGTGGTGTGGTGGGTGTGGCGGCTGTTGTGGCGTGGCATGCGCCGGCTGGTGGCGCCGGTGCGCGCTGCCAGCACGCCGGCTCCACGCCGCTCCCCGCTATCGTGAAGTTCATCGCATAATCATCGCGACTGCAGGGAGTATCGATGGCCGCCCGAGATCCGGTTCCTTTCACCACCCGTGACGACACCGCCACGCGTAATCGCCCGCTGCGCGCCGAGACACCGCCGGCCGACTACTGGCGCCGCTGGGCCGATGAGGCCGCCGGCGCATCCGACGCTGCCGCGCCGGTGAGCGCCGCCATCATTCCCGCCCCCATCCTCGCTGCCGCCCCGGGCCTCACGCCAATGGTCGCGCCAGTGCGGGCGGTGAGCCAGGCCGGCCACTCGCCCGTTGCAGCGGCGTCGTCCCCCACCGCGGCGATGGCTGGCGCCAGCCTCGACGGCAGCGACACCATCGCTGCCGACGCGCCGTATCGGGTGCTGATCGTCGAAGACGACCGTTCGCAGGCCTTGTTCGCACAGAGCGTGCTGCACGGCGCCGGCATGCATGCGCAGGTGGAAATGACCGCTGCCAGCGTGCCGCAGGCGATCCAGGACTATCACCCGGATCTGATCCTGATGGATCTGCACATGCCCGAGCTGGACGGCATCCGCCTGACCACCCTGATCCGCCAGCAACCCGGCCAGCACCTGCTGCCGATCGTCTTTCTCACCGGCGACCCGGACCCGGAGCGTCAGTTCGAAGTGCTCGACAGCGGTGCCGACGACTTCCTGACCAAGCCGATCCGCCCGCGCCACCTGATCGCCGCGGTGTCCAACCGCATCCGTCGCGCACGCCAGCAGGCGCTGCAGCAGGCCGGCGAGCAGGTCAGCGTGCGCAGCAACCCGGAAACCGGGTTGCCCACGCGTGGCCACGTGATGCAGCTGCTTGCCGATGCGCTGGAGCGCAAGCAGTCCGGCGGGCTGTTCTTCATCGAGATCGCCAGTGCGCTCGGCCTGCGCGAGCGTTATGGCTATGCCGCCTACGAGCGCCTGATGACCCAGGCCGGCCATCGTCTGGCCACCGCCGCCCAGCCGTACCCGCTGGCGCGTCTGAACGACAACAGCTTCCTGTTGCTGGCCGTGGACATGGACGAAGCCGGCCTGGAACAGCGCGCGCTGGAGATCCGCGAGCGGCTTTCCGCCAACGGCTTCCCGGTGCGCGAAGAAGAATCCGTGCACGTGCGCTGCGCCATCGGCGCGGCAGCGTTGAGCCTGGGCTTCGACGATACCGGCAGCGCGCTGGAAGCAGTGGAACGCACCGCCCTGCAGGCGCGCCTGCGCAGCAACGGCGTGCAGACCTATCTGGCCCCCAGCCAGGCCGAACAGCAGGAGCAACTGCGCCTGGTCGAAGGCCAGCTCGAGCTGGCCTATCAGCCGATCGTCGCCGTGGCCGGCGGCGACACCGCGCAGTACCAGGTGCTGCTGCGGCTGCGCCAGGCCGACGGCACGCTGCTGTCGGCCGGCCAGGTGATTCCTGCCGCCGAAGCGGCCGGGCGCATCGCTGATCTGGACCAGCAGGTCATGGACCACGCGCTGGGCCTGCTGCACCTGTACCAGCACGCCAGCCCGCCGCTACGCCTGTTCGTGTCGCAATCCCCGCGCACGCTGGCGCGCGACGCGTTTGCCGACTGGTTGCTCAAGGCACTGGTCGAACGTGGCGTGGCCGGGCAATCGCTGATCGTGGACCTGCGCCTGGACGATGCCTTGATCCACGCCGTCACCGTGCAGCAGTTCTGCGCCAGGTTGATGCCCGCCGGCGTGCAGTTCTGCCTGAGCCAGTTCGAGCCCAGCGACGAAGCCAATGCGCTGCTGAGCCAGTTGCCGCTGAGCTTCGTGCGCATGGCCAATCGCTTTGCCGATGCGCATGGCAATGCCACGGTGCGCGACCAGTTGCGCGGCGTCATCGACATCGCCCACCAGCGCGGCCTGCTGATCATCGGCCAACGCATCGAAGACCCGCAGGCAGCGGCCGCCATGTGGATGAGCGGCGTGGATTTCATCCAGGGCAACCTGGTGCAGACCGTCGGCAAGGAACTGGACTTCGACTTCACGAACGCGGTGCTCTGAGTGACGGTACAGGCAGGACGCCTTCGCGGCTGGAGCATCCTGGTTGCAGTCGCCGCACTCGCCGCAGCACTGGGCGCAGGCCTGCAATGGAGTGCCGTCCCGGGCCCGTGGCGCGCGCTGACCGCCGCCGCTGCCGCGCTGGCGGTGGTGTTTGCCGGTTGCGCGGCCGTAGCGGCCTATCGCAGCGTCCGCCTGCAGCAACTGCTGGCGCAGCGCCTGGAAGAAGCCGACCTCGCGCGCGAGCGGCTGCAGCAGGAACTGCAACGCCACGGCGAACTCGAGCAGGAACTGCTCCGCGCCAAGCAGGCAGCCGAAGCCGCTGCGCTGGCCAAGGGCGAGTTCCTGGCCACCATGAGCCACGAAATCCGCACCCCGCTCAACGGCATCATTCCGATGCTGGAGCTCATCTCCAGTGGCCAGCTCAGCCTGGACCAACGCGACATGCTGCAGACCGCCACCGGCAGCTCGCTGCAGTTGCTGCGCATCGTCGACGACATCCTCGATTACTCCAAGCTCGAAGCCAACAAACTCGAACTGGAAATCACCACCTTCAACCTACGCGAGCTGCTCGACGGCGTCGTGCAGCTGCTGCAGCGCACCGCCGAAAGCCGCCAGCTGCGCCTGGGGCTGGACATCGAGCCATCGGTGCGCCTGCTGGTACGCGGCGACCCGATCCGCCTGCGCCAGGTGCTGGGCAACCTGATCGGCAATGCGATCAAGTTCACCGAGCGTGGCAGCATCGATATCCAGCTGCGCCGCCTGGGCGAAACCCGCGGCCAGCATCTGTTGCGCTTCCAGGTGCGCGACACCGGCATCGGCATCGCCCCGGACCAGCAGGCGCGCCTGTTCCGCTCCTTCGCCCAGGCCGACGCCTCCACCACCCGCCTGTACGGCGGCACCGGGCTGGGGCTGGCCATCTGCAAGCGCATCATCGACCTGATGGGCGGCCGCATCGGCGTGGAATCCGAGCCCGGGCGCGGCGCCACGTTCTGGTTCGAGATTCCCTTGCTCAAGGTCATCGGCGACCTGCAGCAGGCCACCGGCGCCGATGCAGCGCGGGTCATGGTGATCAGCTCCGATGCGCGCCTGACGCAGCGGCTCAAGCGCCTGCTCGACAGCTGGGGCGTGTCGCATGTGCTGATGGAAACCACCCAGGACGCGCTCGAACGCGTGCGCCGCCACAGCGACGGCGAAGGCTTCCGCTGCGTCATTGCCGACCACGACACCCTGCGCTACAGCGCGCGCGCCGTGCATCGCGCGCTGGCCCGCGCGGAGGACAGCAGCGGCTTGCAGCTGATCTGGCTCTACGGCGACGAGCCGGTGCCCGCCGAACTGCAGCACAACGCCACCCTGGTCCCACGGCAGAGTCCGGACGAGCTGCTGCGCACGCTGGTGCTGCCACCGGAGCCCAAGCCCGTGCATGGATCTGCACTGACGTCGGCGATGATTCCCGAGCCGCTGGCGCCGCCCATGGCCAATGCGCGCGAGGTGCGCATCCTGCTGGTCGAGGACAACCCGGTAAACCTGCTGGTGGCGCAGAAGCTGCTGGCGGTTCTGGGCTTCGAGGCCGACACCGCCACCGACGGCGAAGCGGCACTGAGCCGCATGGAATCGACCCGTTACGACATGGTGTTCATGGATTGCCAGATGCCGGTACTGGATGGCTATGCCGCCACCCGCCGCTGGCGTGCAATGGAAACCGAAAGCGGCGGCCGCCCGATCCCGATCGTGGCGATGACTGCCAATGCCATGGCCGGCGACCGCGAGCGCTGCCTGGCTGCCGGCATGGACGACTACCTCTCCAAACCGGTCGCCCGCGAGCAGCTCGATGCCTGCCTGCAGCGCTGGCTGCCCCGTCAGCCGTTGCTCCCGGGCCCCACCAGCGGTGCAGCCCCGGCCGATCCCGAAAGCGCCAGCGCCGGCGCCCAGGCCCGCGCGCTGCCGATCCTGGACAGCAGCGTCATCGACGAGCTGTACGAAGTGGCAGGCGCCGACACCATCACCATCTTGCAGCTGTTCCTGGACGACACCCCGGGCATCATCGAACAGCTGGAAGCTGCGGCCGCCAACCGCGACAGCATGCAGCTGCGCGACCTGGCCCATACCCTCAAGTCGTCCAGCGCCAACGTCGGCGCCCTGACCGTGTCCAATGCCGCACGCCGCATCGAACTGGCCGCGCGTACAGGCACCATCGAACGGCCCTCGGTCATGGTCGCCCTGGTCATCGCCGAATACGCCCGCGCCCGCCTCGCCCTGCTGGGCCAGGTCGCCCGCCTGCAGGCCGCAACCCGCGCAGCCGGCTGACGATCGCCATCTTTACGGGATTCGGGATTCGGGATGCGGGATGCGGGATGCGGGA
Source organism: Xanthomonas sp. WHRI 6106 (assembly GCF_040202405.1). Lineage (NCBI taxonomy): Bacteria > Pseudomonadati > Pseudomonadota > Gammaproteobacteria > Lysobacterales > Lysobacteraceae > Xanthomonas > Xanthomonas sp. WHRI 6106. The sequence goes on from NZ_JBEGFC010000004.1 coordinate 172,191, forward strand.
TGTCTGACGTCTGACGTCTGACGTCTGACGTCTGACGTCAGTCAGATGTTGCCAGAAGCTGGCGCATGACTAAGCCCCTCTCCCGCCGGGAGAGGGGTTGGGGTGAGGGTACGGGGCAAGGCCACCCGCAATTCACACCCATCGCGATGCACGCAACGAGCTTTGCACCAACACGCAACGCGAACCACGGCCAACAGCATCAAGTGACAAGCACTCCGGCGCCCACGCGCATTCCCGCCTGCGTAACCATCGCGACAACGCACCGAACAACAAAGAACGCATCACACGACAGGGGTGCACCAAGTCCATTCCCCACCGGAAGATGCATGAGGTGCAGCTACGCGCGAAGCATGCAATTCAGGCGCGAAGCCAGACGCCCGAAGCGAAACAACGACCAGTAGCCAACCGCTCTTACCCGGCCCAACTGCCCATCACCAACTCAACAACTTGCGCCCACGGGGCGCTCAGTCATCCAGCTTGGTCAGCAGGTAGTTCGGCTCGCCGATGCGCGCCACCAGATCCAGCTGGGTTTCCAGCCAATCGATGTGCTCTTCTTCGGACTCCAGAATATCCACCAGCAGCTGGCGGCTCACGTAGTCACCGACGGTCTCCGCATACGCCACGGCTTCGCGCAGCACGACCACCGCCTCGCGCTCCAGCGTCAGGTCACAGCGAAACATCTCGGTCGGGTTTTCGCCGATGCGCAGCTTGCCCAACGCCTGGAAATTCGGCAGTCCCTCGAGAAACAGGATGCGGTCGGACAGCTTGTCCGCATGCTTCATTTCATCGATGGATTCCTTGTACTCATGCTCGGCCAGTTCCTTCAGGCCCCAGTTCTTCAGCATCTTGGCGTGCAGAAAGTACTGGTTGATCGCAGTGAGTTCGTTGTAGAGCACCTTGTTGAGGTACTCGATGACCTTGGTATCGCCCTTCATGCGATGTCTCCGAGACAGTGAGCCGGCCGCACTTTAACGCGTTGGCGCAAGGCATGAAGGAACGCGAATCGTGATCAGTTGCGTGATGCCCGCCGAGACCAACGAGGCCATCTCTAGGGGCGAGCGGGCTGCTCCCCGGCAGTCATCGCAACGACCGCAGCGAAGCACTTGCCGATGCGCGAGCTGCGACCAACGCAAGTGCAATAAGCGCGACAGCACCACACTGAAGTCAGAGACACACACCACGATGGAGCCCAGAGACCTCGTCTCTGGCTTGGGCAGAAGTCCGGAGGCAGCGACCCGATAGCGCGGCTATGCAGGGGAGCGATCCACAGCGGGCCAGGAGACGCCGCCACGACTGACCGCCACGCAGCAGGTTACACCTCAGGCAGCGCTTGCCAGCCCCACCAGCGGTAGCGGCAGCGCACGTGTTGCGTGCGCCTGGTGCAGCAGGTCGGCTGCCATGTCCAGGCACGAACCGCAGTTGGAACCGCAGCCGGTTCGCATGGTTAGCTCGGCCAGGCTGGCGCAGCCGTTGTCGGCCGCTTCGCGGATCTGGTGGTCGGTGACCCCATTACAGATGCAGACGTACACGGTATCGGTCGGGTGCTTGCGATCCGGAGAGGACCGGCACCGATTGCACCGCAAACGAGAATAGGTGTCAATTCCAAACGTTAATCATTATTAATCCGCACTTGGCGAGGCCCGCCCCGCTTGCGTGGGCGTTTGCGCGGGCTGTCGTGACCGGCCGCACTGCTGCCCGGCAACCATGCCTCCAGCGCACGCTCCGGCATGACCCCGACCGCTGCCGGCCCCGCCAGATTCTGCGCGAGCGGCGCCAGGTGGCGAAGCGCACGCGCATAGACCCCGCGCTTGAACATCACCACGTGCTCGACCGGGTACCAGAAATCCACCCAGCGCCAGTGGTCGAACTCCGGCGTGTCGGTATGGTCGAGCTTGAGATGGGATTCGTCGCCGGTGAACTGCAGCAGGAACCACACCTGCTTCTGCCCGATGCAGACCTGCCGCTCGTTGCGGCGCACCGCCCGGCTCGGCAGGCGATAGCGTAGCCAGCCGGGCGTGGCGCCGAGCAGTTCCACATGCTCAGGCAACAACCCGGTTTCTTCGCGTAACTCGCGGTACATGGCTTCGACGGGCGTCTCGTCGGTGTTCATGCCGCCTTGCGGGAACTGCCAGCCGTCCCTGCGCACACGTCGTGCCCAGAACACCTGACCATCCTTGCGCATCAGCACAATACCGACGTTTGGCCGGAAGCCGTCCGGATCGATCACGATGCGGACTCCTGAAAATCTACTGTCACCGACTCTGCCACGGCGACGCCCGGCTCACAAGCTGAAAACGAAATGCTTGACAACGCACGGATGCTTCGTAAGAATTGCCGGCTCCCTAGGCTATGTAGCTCAGCCGGTTAGAGCACAGCACTCATAATGCTGGGGTCGGTGGTTCGAGTCCACCCATAGCCACCAAGGTATCCAGACCTACCCAGGCATGCGATACTCTGGGACAACACGTTTTTATTGCCCCGTCGCCAAGCGGTAAGGCACCTGACTCTGACTCAGGCATTCGGTGGTTCGAATCCATCCGGGGCAGCCAGACACAGAAGGTCCGATCGAAAGATCGGGCCTTTTTTGTTGCCGCCATGACCCGGCTCGGCCGTTCGCAGAGCAACGCGCCCAACAGCGCAGCCACCTCCACCCAACCGATACCAGGACAGGCACTACGACGTCGCCCGAGCTGATCGCGCTCGTACGGGACGACTGTCAGGCAACCGAAACCGCCATCGGCGCATGACACACGAAGCAGCGCCGCGCTGCCGTCTGGCCCTCCGGACGCACGGCCGCACCGACCGACGCATGCGCGCCATGCCGCTTCGCCCCTCCTGCCCGCGACTACTGCCGTGCCACGCCAATCGATTGGTGCAAAGCCCCTGCCCTGCCATTGCCCTCCGCGGGCGCGCGCATAGGGATCGCCCAAAACGACAAAAGCCCGGCAATGCCGGGCTTTTGAAGCAGCGGCCCCGGCGAACCGGGGCGCAGCAAACGCAATGGATCAGCGCTTGGAGAACTGGGTCGCGCGACGTGCCTTGTGCAGACCGACCTTCTTACGCTCGACTTCACGGGCGTCGCGGGTCATGAAGCCAGCCTTGCGCAGCTCGGACTTCAGGGTTTCGTCGTACTCGACCAGCGCACGGGCGATGCCCAGACGGATCGCACCGGCCTGGCCGGTGGTGCCGCCGCCGGACGCGGTGACCAGGATGTCGAAGCTCTCGGTGTTCTTGGTGAGCTCGAGCGGCTGACGCACGATCATGCGCGCCGTCTCACGGCCGAAGAACTCGTCCAGCGGACGGTCGTTGACGGTGATCTTGCCGGTGCCCTTGCGCAGGAACACGCGAGCGGTGGAGGACTTGCGGCGGCCAGTGCCGTAGTTTTGCGTGATAGCCATGATTAGATATCCAGAACTTGCGGCTGCTGGGCGGCGTGCGGATGCTCGGCACCCGAATAGACCTTGAGCTTGCGGTACATGGTGCGGCCCAGGGGGCCCTTCGGCAGCATGCCCTTGACGGCGATTTCGATCACGCGCTCCGGGTGGCGCTGCAGCGCCTGCTCCAGGCTCTCGGTCTTCAGGTTACCGATGTAGCCGGTGAAGCGGTGATACTTCTTGTCTTTCAGCTTGTTGCCCGTGACGACGATCTTCTCGGCGTTGATCACCACGAGGTAATCGCCGGTATCGACGTGAGGGGTATAAACCGGCTTGTGCTTGCCGCGCAGGCGGCGGGCCAGTTCGGTGGACAGACGGCCGAGCGTCTTGCCGGCGGCGTCAACGAGATACCAGTCGCGCTGGACGGTCTCGGACTTGGCGGTGAACGTAGTCATGAGAAAACTCTTGAGTGGTCGGGCGGATTGCAGCGGCCGAAGACCACTGGAACTTTGCCACGCGTTGTGAAGGCGAAACGGAAGAGGCGGGATTGTACGCGCCAGCCCACCGCGGCGCAAGCTGCCCCCGCCACGAGTGGCGGGCGGTTGGCAGCGGGTCGGCCGGGGGCCAGAATCCCTGCATGACCCAGACCTCCCCTACCCGACTGCAAAGTCCGCTCGACCGGCTGCTGGTCGAAGCCCAGCGCGCGCTGGAGACCGTCTTCGGCAACCCGCCTGCCGAGCGCCCCAATCCCGCCGCCGACACCCCGGAGACCGCTTTGTCACCCGACCAGCGCCGCCATGCCGCCGGCCTGATGCGCATCAACCACGTCGGCGAAGTCTGCGCCCAAGGCCTGTATTTCGGGCAGGCCGCGGTCGCCCGCGACGCACACACCCAGCACCATCTGCTGGAGGCCGCGCAGGAAGAAACCGACCACCTCTCCTGGTGTGCCGATCGCCTGCACGAGCTGGACAGCCGCCCCAGCCTGTTCAACCCGCTCTGGTATGCCGGCAGCTACGCACTCGGCGCGCTGGCCGGGCTACGCGGGGACGACTGGAGCCTGGGCTTCGTGGTCGAGACCGAACGCCAGGTGGAAGCCCACCTGGACGAGCACCTGGAAACCCTGCCCGCGACCGACCAGCGCAGCCGCGCGATCCTGCGCGTGATGAAGATCGACGAAGCCCGCCACGCCGATCAGGCCGAGCAGGCCGGCGCACGCCTGCTGCCACCCCCCATCCCCACCGCCATGGCCCTGGCGTCCAAGCTGATGAAGACGGTGGCCTACCGGCTCTAGCCGGGATTCGGGATGGCGAACGTGGGGCGCCGGCCCGTGCAGCGGGCTGACTAACTGACCAACTTCAACCCGATCACGCCGGCGACGATCAGCCCGATGCAGGCCAGCCGTGACCATGAAGCGCTGTCGCCGAACAGTGCGATGCCGGCGATGGTCACGCCCAGCGCGCCGATGCCGGTCCAGATCGCGTAGCCGGTGCCTACCGGAATGGTCTTCAGGGCCTGGGTCAGGAACCACAGGCTGATGCCGGCCAAGCCAATGGTCAGCACGGTTGGCCACAGTCGGGTGAAGCCATCGCTGTACTTGAGCCCCATGGCGAAGCCGATTTCGAACACACCGGCCAGAACGAGATAGATCCAAGGCATTGCAGTACTCCTCACAGAAAAAACGGACAAAAAAAAAGCGACCCAGTGTGTGCACACTGGGCCGCCGTCGGCTGTGGAACGCGAGGTCATCGCGTGGCGGGCCGTCCCGCCTTGATTCGGTTGCGCACCTGCAAACAGGCGCGCATCGGTCGTTCGCTGCGCTTACTCGCTCAGGTTACGCCCGTGGAACAGCTCTTCGATCTCGCGCTTGAGCAGCGTTTCGATCTTCATGCGCTCCTTGAACGAAAGGTTCTTGGCACGCTCTTCAAACAGGTACTGATCCAGATCGAAGTCTTTGAGGTGCATCTTGGTGTGGAAGATGTTTTCCTGATAGACGTTCACGTCGAACATCTCATAACGCGACTTCACGTTCTTGGCCAGGAAGTGCTGGATCGAGTTGATCTTGTGATCGATGTAATGCTTTTTGCCCTTCACGTCGCGCGTGAAGCCGCGTACGCGGTAGTCCATGATCACGATGTCTGATTCCAGACTCTCGATCAGGTAGTTCAGCGCCTTCAACGGCGAGATGACCCCGCACGTGGCGACGTCGATGTCGGCGCGGAAGGTGGCGATGCCTTCCTGCGGATGCGTTTCCGGATATGTATGGACCGTGATATGGCTCTTGTCCATATGAGCAACCACGGCATCGGAGATCAACTCCTTGCCGGCCTGCTTTTTGTCGATCACCGGCTCTTCGGAGATCAGGATCGTCACCGATGCGCCCTGCGGATCGTAGTCCTGGCGTGCGATATTGAGGATGTTGGCACCGATGATCTCGGCCACATCGGTCAGGATCTGCGTCAGGCGATCGGCGTCGTACTGCTCATCGATATACTCGATGTAGCGCTGACGCTCTTCTTCGGTACGCGCATAACAGACGTCGTAGATGTTGAAGCTCAGCGCCTTGGTGAGGTTGTTGAACCCCTGTAGCCTCAGGCGAGGCAACGGCTTGACCACGTCGGTCTGTCCTTATGGAAAGCGGGAAAGGAGTCAATTATGAGCCAAAGATCCCAGCAACGAAATGCCGATGTTGAGAATGGTTTACCTTGCATGACTCATGCCGTTAAGCTTCAGGAATTACACGCGGAACTACCATGAGCCCAGGAAACACGACGGTTGTGACTACGACGGTACGTAACGCTACCCCTTCCCTGGCGCTGGACGCGGGCACCATCGAGCGTTTTCTGGCGCACAGCCACCGCAGGCGCTATCCGACCCGGACCGATGTGTTCCGGCCAGGAGACCCGGCCGGCACCCTCTACTATGTCATCAGCGGCTCGGTGAGCATCATTGCCGAAGAAGATGACGATCGTGAGTTGGTGCTGGGCTACTTCGGGAGCGGCGAGTTCGTCGGCGAGATGGGGTTGTTCATCGAATCCGATACCCGCGAAGTGATCCTGCGTACCCGCACCCAGTGCGAGTTGGCGGAGATCAGCTACGAGCGCCTGCAGCAGCTGTTCCAGACCAGCCTGTCGCCGGATGCACCGCGCATCCTGTACGCACTGGGTGTTCAGCTTTCAAAACGGCTGCTCGACACCACAAGGAAAGCCAGCCGCCTGGCCTTCCTGGACGTGACCGACCGCATCGTGCGCACCCTGCACGATCTGTCCAAGGAGCCCGAGGCGATGAGCCACCCGCAGGGCACGCAGCTGCGGGTGTCGCGACAGGAGCTGGCACGCCTGGTCGGCTGCTCGCGCGAAATGGCCGGCCGTGTACTCAAGAAGCTGCAGGCCGACGGCCTGTTGCATGCACGCGGCAAGACCGTGGTGCTGTACGGCACGCGCTAAGAAACCGCCAGCGATCCACGGTCGGTGCGGAAGTAGCACCGACCGTGGTTTCCGGAACGGCAAACCGGGCTGCTGCAATCCAGGCTGCAGCGGGCTGATGCTTGCGCCCCCCCCCCACACACACCGCTGCGCGGAGCTCGTGTCGAGCTGGTGCGCAGTGCGTACGTTGCGCGTCGTCAGTAGTGCAGGCCCAACGCAGTCTGTGCATCGACGTGTGCTTGCACTGGTGGCTGCGCCTTCGCGAGCCGCTGCGGTGGCGCTGACTGCCGCCGCCGCGACACGCTGGTTTCATTGCTTGCGTCTGCTCAGTGCTTACGCCTGTGCCTGACGCGGTGCTGCATGGCTTGGGCTTGCGAGCCCTCAGATGTGCATCGCGTCCCGCTGTGTAGAAACAAGCGGGCCTTAGAGCGCCTTGCCGCCGCGGTCGCGGCAACCCCAGTTCAGGATCGGCGTGCCGGCAGGCAGCACCTGGCGGAACAACGCTTCGCGATTGGCCTTGGGATTGACCACCACCGGCGCGCGGGCCGCCTTCAATAGCGGCAGGTCTGCCGTGCTGTCGGAATAGGCAATGGCAATGTCGGCGTAGCCGCGCTCGCGCAACATGCGCATCTTCTCTTCGTTGTGGCAGTGCCGCCGCGCGGTGACCGCACCCAGGCGCGGGCCGACCAGGCTGCCGATCACCGGTACATCCTGGTGGGCGACAAAGCCGAGAATGGCGCGCGCAAGCTCGGGCGGCGCCCCCGTGGCGACCACCACGCGATCGCCGGCGGCGCGATGGTCGGTGAACACCTTCAAGGCGTGGGGCAGCAGGCGCTGCCGGATCTGTGCTTCATGCTTGAGCACGTAGGCGTCGATGAACCGGTTGAACTCGCGCGCGCGGTGCAGGCCGAACGTGGCGATCCAGACGTAGCCGGACACGCCGCGCCGGCGGGTGGGCAACATCGCCACCATCGGCCCCAGAATGGGCGATGCCAGCAGCGCTACCAGCAGGCGCAACGGGTTGCGCTTGATCAGCCAGGCGAACAGATGGCTGCCGGAATCGCCGTCGTACAACGTGTGGTCGAAGTCGAAGACCACCAGCGGTGCATCGTCGCGCGGTGCGGGAAACGACTCAGTCATGCGCGAAGAATAGCTGACGCAGCGACTCGCCGGGTTCGGGCGCGCGCATGAAGGTCTCGCCGACCAGAAACGCGTTCACGCCGTGGCTGCGCATCAGCTGCACGTCGGCATGGGTGACGATGCCGCTCTCGGTGACCAGGACGCGGTCGCGCGGTACCGCGGCGCGCATGTCCAGGGTGGTCTGCAGCGAAACTTCGAAGGTGCGCAGGTTGCGGTTGTTGATGCCGATCAGCGGCACCGGCACCTGCACCGCGCGCTCGAGCTCGTCGATGTCGTGCACTTCCACCAGCACGTCCAGCCCCAGCTGCATGGCCAGACCGGACAGGTCGGCCAACTGCGCATCCTCCAGTGCCGAGACGATCAGCAGGATGCAGTCGGCCCCCAGCACGCGCGCCTCGTAGACCTGGTACGGGTCGACGGTGAAATCCTTGCGCAACACCGGCAGCGTGCAGGCCTCCCGCGCCTGGCGCAGGTAGGCATCGGCGCCCTGGAAGAAATCCACGTCGGTCAGCACCGACAGGCAGCTGGCGCCACCAAATTCGTAGCTGACCGCGATGTCGGCCGGGTGGAAGTCCGGGCGGATCACGCCCTTGGACGGGCTGGCCTTTTTCACCTCGGCGATCACCGCCGGGTCGCCGGCGGCGATGCTGGCCTGCATGGCGGCGGCAAAACCGCGCGTGGACGGCAGATCCGCGCTGCGCGCGACCAGCTCTGCCAATGGCACGCGCGCGCTGCGCTCGGCCACTTCGTCGGCCTTGCGGGCAAGGATGGTGTTGAGGATGTCGCTCATCGTATCGGGTCCTGGCGGGCGGGCATTATCGGTCAAGACGGCGACACCGCACCGTCGCTGCGCGCCCACCTGCGCAGCATGCCTGCGCACTGGTGAGGATGCCGCGGTGTGATGGCCGGCGCAGTGCTGGCAGGTGCATGGTCAGGCCGATGCGGCGATCTGGCGGGTGAAGGCGACATAGCCGTCCAACCGCGCGCGCGCCGAGCCATCGGCCAGCACCGCGCGGGCGCGCACGACGCCGTCTGCGATGCTCTCGGCCACACCGGCCACGTATAGCGCAGCGCCGGCGTTGAGCGCGACGATGTCCAGGGCGGGGCCGGGCACGTTGTCCAGCACCTGCAGCAGCATCGCGCGCGATTGCGCAGCATCGGCCACCTTGAGGTTGCGGCTGGCCGACATGGCGATGCCGAAGTCTTCCGGGTGCACTTCGTACTCGCGTACCTGGCCATCGCGCAGTTCGCCCACCAAGGTGCCGGCGCCGAGCGAAAGCTCGTCCATGCCATCGCGGCCCCACACCACCAGTGCGCGCTCGGCGCCCAGTTCCTGCAGCACACGCGCCTGGATGCCGACCAGATCCGGGTGGAACACGCCCATCAGGATGTTGGGCGAACCGGCGGGGTTGGTCAGCGGGCCGAGAATGTTGAAGATGGTGCGCACGCCCATTTCGCGACGCACCGGCGCCACCACCTTCATGGCTGGGTGATGCACCGGCGCATACATGAAGCCGATACCGGTGTGCGCCAGCGAGGCCGCCACCTGCTCGGGTTGGAGCTCGATCACCGCGCCCAGCGCTTCCAGCGCATCGGCACTGCCGGACTTGGACGACACGCTGCGGTTGCCATGCTTGGCCACCTTCGCGCCACCGGCCGCAGCCACGAACATCGCGCAGGTGGAAATATTGAAGGTGTGCGAGCCATCGCCGCCGGTACCGACGATATCGACCATGTGCTGGCGATCACTCACCTCTACGCGGCGCGAGAACTCGCGCATCACGGTGGCGGCGCCGGCGATCTCGCCGATGGTTTCCTTCTTGACCCGCAGCCCGGTGAGGATGGCGGCGACCATCATGTCCGACACCTCGCCACGCATGATCTGCCGCATCAGCTCGACCATTTCGTCGTGGAAGATTTCGCGGTGTTCGATGGTGCGCTGCAGGGCTTCTTGCGGTGTGATGGGCATGGGAACAACCATGGCAGAACGTGATGGGTGGCTACGCAGGCGACGTGCGCCGCGCTCGATCAGTGTGGGAACGCGCGGAAGCTAGCAGATGTACCAAGGCCAAGCAGCTGCACCTGTGGCGATCATTGGCCTGGACGCTTCATGCGAAAGCGTGCCTGCGGCTGCACTTCGTAGTAATCGGCCGGCCCGCCTGCGCGCAGAATCGTCTGCACCGCGGCCGGGTCGTAGATGCCCTCGTACAGTGCCGACGCCGCCAGATGCACGCCGACGACCTCGCCCAGCACCAACCAGGTCTCGATGGCGTGGCCGGTGGCGGTCTGCAGCGGCAGCAGCTGGCTGAGCCGGCATTCGAAGCTCACCGGGCTGGCGGCAACCCGTGGCGCAGCGATCAGGCGTGATGGCGCCATCTGCAGGCCGGCAAGATCGAATTCGTCGACTTCGGAGGACACCATCGCCGCGCTGGCGTTCATTGCTTCGGCCAGCGGGCGGGTCGCCAGGTTCCAGGTAAATTCGCCAGTGGCCTCGATATTGCGCAGGCTGTCCTTGCGACCGATGCTGGCAAAGCCGACGATCGGCGGCGTGTAGTTGAAGGCATTGAAAAAGCTATACGGCGCCAGATTGGCAATGCCCTCGGCGCTGCGCGAGCCGATCCAGCCGATCGGTCGCGGGCCGACGATGGCATTGAACGGGTCATGTGGCAGACCGTGGCCCTGGGTCGGCTCATAGAAATGGACGTTGTGGTCGGGCTGGTTCATCGTGAAGCGATCTCGGGTGACTGCGACGCGCGCAGGCATTACTGGGTGGGAAAAGCGCTGGTTGCATGCGTCGGCGTGGCCGTCCGCGAGCGGCGGCGCAGCGTCTCGTAGACAGCTGCGCTCCCCACTGGTGCGTGGATGCCGATGCAAGCTGCGCCGATGACGACCATGTGCGCGAGGACCATCGCGATCAACGCTGCAGAAAATTTTTCAGCAGTGCATGACCGTGCTGGGTCAGGATCGACTCGGGATGGAACTGCACGCCTTCCACCGGAAACTGGCGATGGCGCAGGCCCATGATCTCTTCCACCGAGCCGTCCGGATTTTCGGTCCAGGCGGTGACTTCCAGCGCGTCCGGCAGAGTGGTCTTGTCCACCACCAGCGAGTGATAGCGCGTGGCCTCGTAGCTGTCCGGCAGGCCGGCGAACACGCCCCTGCCTTCGTGGCGAATCGGCGAGGTCTTGCCGTGCATGATGTTGCCCGCACGGATCACATCGCCTCCATACACCTGACCGATGCTCTGGTGGCCCAGGCACACGCCCAGGATCGGCGTGGTCTGCCCCAGCTGTTCGATCAGCTGCAGCGAAATGCCGGCCTCGTTCGGCGTGCACGGACCGGGCGAGATCACGATGCGCTCGGGCCTGAGCGCGGCGATCTGGTCGACGCTCATCGCATCGTTGCGCACCACCGTCACCTCGGCGCCCAGCGCCTGCAGGTACTGCACAAGGTTGTAGGTGAAGCTGTCGTAGTTATCGAGCATCAGCAGCATGGCAAAGGACTCATTGCGCGATCAGGAAGACCGCATAGATGTTTTCGGTATAGGTAATGGTGCCGGTCAGCAGACTTTCGCCAATGCCCTGTGCACCCGCGCTTGGAGCGGGCGGCGGCGGTGGGGCCGGTGGAGATGGCGGAGACACTACCGAGCCCGGCCTTGGCGCATTGGGGGCCGACCAGGTGCCTGCTTCGACGCCGTAGGCAAAGCTGGGGGCGACATCGGAAATGCTGTAGATCCCACCAAGGCGCACGCCATAGGCGGCCGCGAGCCCTTGGGCGGATTCGCGCGACTGCGTAGCAGCTTCGCGCTTGAGCTCAGCGCGCAATGCAGCTGCATCACCGTAGGCGGTCTGCATCGACAGCACCTGCACGGACTCACTGGCGTCCAAGCCGCCCAGAAAAGCACGTACATCCTTCAACGATGTAAAGGTGCCGCGGATCTTGCGCTCCACCCGGGTCCCTTCGAAGACGGACTTGCCTGCCTCGTAACGCGACTGCGGGGCAATCGTCAGCGCGGAAGCATAAAGCGAATCTTTGAGTACGTGATTTCGCTGCAATCCATCCAGAACACCCCGTGCACGGTCTTCAACGAACTTGCGCGCCAGATCGGGCTGCGGATCGGTCTTGCTGACCTTAAGGTCCATGATGAAGCGATCCGGGTCCACTGTGCGGAACGCCTGACCTTTCACCAGCAAATGCGGCTGCGAAGGCAAGGTATTGATCTGCGCTGCGCCCACGGCGGGCAGGATCAGGGCAGCGGCAAGCACCCAAGCGATGATCTTTTTCATTGTCGTCTTCCTTGATGTCTATTCATGGCCCTGCACGGCAGGACCCTGCAGCAGAGCTGCAACATCCGCACATAGGCGATCCACCGCTTCGGGCATGGTGGCCCACGACGTCACGAAGCGGATCACGTGGCTGCCGTCGGCGCGCACTTCCCAGCGCTCGAAGTCGTAGCGTTGTGCCAACTGCGCAGCGTGTTGCGCGCTGACGGCGATGAACTGTTGATTGGTTGGCGAGTCGCTGGTGAAGTGCGCGCCGGCCGCGAGCAGGCCGGCGCGCAGGCGTTGCGCCATGGTGTTGGCGTGCGCGGCCAGTTCGAAGAACAAGCCGTCTTCGAACAAGGTGGCGAACTGCGAGCCGAGCACCATACCCTTGGCCAGCAATGCGCCACGCTGTTTGATCAGGTAACGCAGATCGGCCTGCAATGCGGGATTGACGATGACCAGTGCTTCGCCGAGCAGCGCGCCATTCTTGGTGCCGCCGATGTAGAACGCATCGGTCAGTGCGGCAATGGTGGGCAGATCCAGATCGTTGCCGTTGGCAGTCAGCGCGGCACCCAGGCGCGCGCCGTCCAGGTACAGCAGCAGATCGTTTGCGCGGCAGAATCGCGACAGCGCGTCGAGTTCGGCGTGCGTGTAGATGGTGCCGCTTTCGGTGCTGTTGGAGATATAGACCAGGCGCGGCTGCACCATGTGCTCGTTGCTGTGCACCTCCAGCACCGGCGCGATCAATGCAGGCGTCAGCTTGTCGTGCAGCGCAGGCACGGTGAGCACCTTGTGGCCGGTGGCTTCGATGGCGCCGGTTTCATGCGTGGCGATGTGCCCGGCCTCCACCGCAATCACCGCCTGGTGCGGGCGCAGGAACGCGCTGATCGCAATCAGGTTGGTCTGCGTGCCACCGACCAGCAGATGCACATCCGCGTGCGGTTGCGCAACGGCAGTGCGTATCAACTCTGCAGCACGTGCGCTCAGCCGGTCGGTGCCGTAACCGGCGTGCTGCTCGGCGCTGGCCTGCACCACCGCCTGCAGCAGACGCGGATGCGCGCCTTCGCTGTAGTCGTTGCGGAAACTGATGCGCGCTCCACTACCCTGCCCGTCCATCACAGGCCCTTGGCCGCCTGGGCAACTGCGCGGAACAGTGCGCGGCCCTTGTTCATCGTCTCCTGCCATTCCAGGTCCGGGTCGGAGTCGTAGACCACCCCGCCGCCGGCCTGCACATACAGATAGCCGTCCTGGATCACCGCGGTGCGGATGGCAATGGCGGTGTCGGCATCGCCGTGCCAGCCGATGTAACCGACCGCGCCGGAGTACACGTTGCGCTTGACCGGCTCCAGCTCGCGGATGATTTCCAGCGCACGGATCTTCGGCGCGCCGCTGACAGTGCCGGCCGGGAACGTGGCGCGCAGCACGTCGCTGTAATTCAGGCCGGCCTTCAAGGTACCGGTCACTTCGCTGACGATGTGCATGACGTGGCTATAGCGTTCGATCACGAACTGCTCGCCCACCTTGACCGTGCCCGGTTCGGCGACGCGACCCACATCGTTGCGGCCCAGATCGATCAGCATCACGTGCTCGGCGCGCTCTTTCGGATCGGCCAGCAATTCTTCTTCCAGCGCCTTGTCCAGCTCCGGCGTAGCACCGCGCGGGCGAGTGCCGGCGATCGGGCGCACGGTCACCACGCCATCGCGCAGGCGCGCCAGGATTTCCGGCGAGGAGCCGACCACCTGGGTGCCGCCGACATCGAGAAAATACATGTACGGCGACGGATTCAATGCGCGCAGTGCGCGGTACACATCCACCGGGCGCGCGCGGAACGGCACGCGCAGCCGCTGCGACGGCACCACCTGGAAGATGTCGCCGGCACGCACGTATTCCTGTGCCTTGCGCACCACCGCGTGGTACTCCTCGCGGGTGAACGAGGAATGGAAATCCGATTCGTCGATGGCATCGGAAATCTGCGCCTGCGGATAGCCGGCGCCGCCCTGACGCAGGCGGTGCGCCAGTTCGTCCAGACGCCGGTTGGCGCGCACATAGGCCTGCGGCTGGCGCGGGTCGGCGTGCACGATCAGGTACAGCCGGCCCTTGAGGTTGTCGAACACCGCCAGCTCTTCGGAGAGCATCAGCAGGATGTCGGGCGTGCCGAGTTCGTCGGGTTTGTCGCCACTACCCAGCCGCGGCTCGATGTACTGGATGCACTCGAAACCGAACCAGCCCACCAGCCCGCCGGTGAAACCGGGCAGGCCATCGAGTTGCGGCACCGAATGCTCGGCGCGCAAGGCATCGACTTCGGCCAGCGGGTCGGCGACCTCACGGGTCTCGATGACTTCGCCGTGCTCGCTGACTTCCAGCGTGTGGCCGCGGAAGCTGTACACGCGCCGCGCCGGCAGGCCGATGATGGAGTAGCGCCCGAAGCGCTCACCGCCTTCGACCGATTCGAACAGGTAGGTGTAGGCGCCGTCGGCGAGTTTGAGATAGACCGAGAGCGGCGTGTCCAGGTCGGACAGCACTTCGCGGACAACGGGGATACGGGTGTGACCTTCAGCGGCCTGGCGCTGGAACTGCTCTGCAGTGATCAAGACGACTTTCCTTCCGGGACTCTGTGGCGGGGCGGACGACGGCAACGGGCCACCATCGCCACCAGCGGCGAGCGGAAGAGAAGGAGCGTGGGGTCGTCAGGCGGGACACCCGGGTACTGTAGCGCAAGTGTCGGCCCAGGGCAGCAGGCCGGGGCCAAGGCGGTGCGAATTGCGAAGGCGGGCTGGGTTGTGTGAACTTGCGCATTGGCTGACGTCGGACGCGGGCAGCGTGCGTCGGGGTGTGGGTGTGGTGCGCTGTAGGAGCGGTTTGCTTTGGGGCGTAGGTCGTGGTGGCGGCGCCAATGTCGGCGCAGGGACCCTCACCCCAACCCCTCTCCCGGCGGGAGAGGGGCTTAGGGCCGCTTGCTGGTTGCTGCGCTTGTGACGCAGCCACTTCGGGTGTGCCGCCGTTGCTCAGCTTGTGACGCAGCTATTCGCTTCTGCCGGCATTGATTGATTTGAGTGCGACTGTCCGAAGCCAGCTAGCCTTGATCGTCGAGATGGAGTGGCTACCCGTACGCGCGCATGCATCGACCGGGCGATCGCACATCAGCACAGGCCGATCACGCTCTTCCGATTCCCGATTCCCGATTCCCGGCACTCAACCCCCGACCAATGGACAATCGGCAGGCAAATGCATCCGCAACCGCGCCGGGACGCAGGCGATGCGGAAATGCAGCGAAGTTTCCGGTTCGCCGTCCAGGTTCAGGGTCAGCGGTTGGTGGGACGCGATCTCCAGCCACGGCACGCGGGCGCGCACGGCCACGCGTTCCAGGGCCGCCTGCTTGCCGCCGGTGACCAGGGTGCCGAGGGTGGCAGCCACTTCGCCGTTGAGGGCTGGGACGATGGTGACATCCAGCAGGCCGTCGTCGATCAAGGCCTCCGGGCACAGCGCCTGGCCGCCGCCGGCCTGGCGTCCGTTGCCCAGGCCCAGCGCGATGAATTCGCCGTCCCACTCAAAGTCCGGGCCGCTGAAGCGGGCGCTGATCGGGTCGATCCGGCCCAGTCGCGACATGCCGGTGATCAGATAGGCCAGCCCGCCGAGCATCTTCTTCAGACCTTCGTCGGTTTCCACGGTGACCTGGGTGCCGAAGCCGCCGCTGGCGACGTTGGCGCACCAGTGCGGGCCGTGCGCGGTGTCCAGGCGCAGCAGGTCGATCGCCTGTGCCGGGCGCTCGGCGATCAGGCTGAGCGCCTCGAAGGGTTCGATGGGAATCATGGCCGCCGTGGCGAAGTCGTTGGCGGTGCCCAGGGGCACCAGGCCCAGCGATGGCAGGGTGGCCGCGTCGGCGTCGTGATGCGCCAGGGCGGCAGCCACTTCGCTGAGCGTGCCGTCGCCACCGGCGGCGATCACCGTCTGCACGCCGTCGGCCACCGCCTCGGCGACGTAGCGCTCGGCATCACCGTCTTCCCAGGTGACCCGGACCTCGAGCTGCAGACCGCGCTTGCGCAGCGTTCCCACCGCCTCACGCAGGTCCAGATTGTCGGTGGACTTGCCGTTGAGGATCAGACGCCAGTGGGACGGGACCATGCGCGCTGCCGATGCTGTAAGGGTGATTGGCGCAGGCTAGCAGCGCGCCACTCGGGGGATCGTGAATACGTGCTGTCGCCCGGCTGTCATTGCCATGTCATGGCTGACCCGGAGGATAGAAGGCCATAGCAGGGACGACGGGCGGAGGCAGGATCAGCCTCCAATTTTCTTGAAGGCCGCTCCGATGGGGCGGCCTTCCTTTGTCAGGCAGGTTGCCCAGCGCCGGTGGCGCAGCGCAGCGCCCGCTCAGGTGCCGGCGGCAAACGCGGCCAGGCGTTCGCCATCGAGCCGGTAGACGGTCCAACCGTCCATCGGGCGGGCGCCGACCGCCTGGTAGAAGTCGATGGCCGGCTGGTTCCAGTCGAGCACCGACCACTCGAAACGCCCGCAGCCGCGCTGTACGGCCAGTTGCGCCAGATGCCGCAACAGCGCAAGGCCTGCACCCCGCCCGCGCGCCTGCGGGCGCACGAACAGGTCTTCCAGATACAGGCCGTTGCGGCCCAGCCAGGTCGAGTAATTGAAGAAATACACCGCAAAACCCAGCGCCTGGCCGTCCTGCTCGCAGATCAGTGCGTGCGCGGTGGCGCCGTCGCTGAACAGGCTGGCGTGTAGATCGTCCTGAGTGGCCGTCACCGCATCCGGCTCGCGTTCGTAGACCGCCAGTGCGGTGATCAACTCGTGCAACAGGGGCACATCCGCGGGCGTGGCACTGCGGATCTGCGGCGCGGGCTGGCTCATCGCGCCGCGTCCACGGCCGCGCGCATCTGTGCGATCACCTGGGCATAGTCGGGCGCGTTGAAGATCGCCGAGCCGGCCACGAAGGTGTCGGCACCGGCCGCGGCAATCGCGCCGATGTTGTCGGCCTTGACCCCGCCGTCGATTTCGAGCCGGATCGGCTTGCCGGTGGCGTCGATCTTGCTCCGGATGGCACGCAGCTTGTCCAGCGCCGAGGGGATGAAGGCCTGCCCGCCGAAGCCCGGGTTGACCGACATCACCAGCACCAGATCCAGCTCCGGTAGCACCCAGTCCAGGATATCCACCGGCGTGGCCGGGTTGAGCACCAGCCCGGCCTGGCAGCCGTGCGACTTGATCAGCTGGATGGTGCGGTGCACGTGGCGGCTGGCTTCGGGGTGGAAGCTGATGGTGGTGGCACCGGCCTCGGCGAAGTCCGGCACGATGCGGTCCACCGGCTCGACCATCAGGTGCACATCGATCGGGGCGGTAATGCCGTGCTTGCGCAGCGCCTGGCAGACCATCGGGCCGATGGTGAGATTGGGCACGTAGTGGTTGTCCATCACATCGAAGTGCACCCAGTCGGCGCCGGCCTTCAGGACGTTGTTCACCTCCTCGCCAAGGCGGGCGAAATCAGCGGACAGGATGGACGGGGCGATCGCCGTCGATTGCATGGGCAGCTCGTAGGAAGACGGAAACCGCATTGTCGCAACCCGGCCCCGACGAGGAAAGGCGTGCATCCGTGGCGGGCTCTGCTGCGTATGCCCTTGACCGGCGCGCCGCGCCCGACTTGAGGAGACTTCATGAAAACCACCCCGCTCGCCTCCGCTGCCATCGTCCTGCTGGCCCTTGCGCCATCGGCCTGGGCGCAATCCGGCCCGGCCGACTGGTCCGGCTTTTCCATCGGCGCCAATGTCGGCGGTGCCGATCCGGCCGGCGTCTCCGGCGGCCGCTTCGGCTTCGACACCAACCTGGATGGCCGTGACGGCGATCAGGTCAGCACCGCCACCGGTGCCGATGCGTTTTCTCCGGGCTTCTGCGGCGGGGCGGCCGCCGGCCGCACGCCGGCCAGCGGCTGCAGCAAGGACAAGGGCGGTGCCGAGTACGGTGCGCGGCTGGGCTACGACTGGCAGGTCGGCAACTGGGTCTACGGCGTGGTGGCCGAGTACACCCGCAACGACATCCGCGACAGCGTCAGCGCCTTCAGCACGACGCCTGCGCTGTACACCTTCACCCGCCAGCTCAACCGCACCGCCGCGCTGCGCGGCCGGATCGGCTATGCGTTCGGCGAGCAGGGCGACTACCTGGCGTATTTCACCGCCGGCGCGGCCCGCGGCGAGTTCGATCACAGTTTCGTCAGCAGCAACACCGCCAACAGCTTCACCGGCAGCGGCGGCGACAGCGCCAATGGCTACCAGGCCGGTGTTGGCCTGCAGCGTCGCTTGAGCGACAACGTGTCGGTGGGCGTGGAATACCTGTTTACGCGCCTGCAGGACGAAGACACCCGGGTGCGCGTCGGGCCGGGCACCGCGCCGGCGACCAACCCGTTCCTGCGTGTCAATCCGGCCGGCACCGATCTGCGTCGCACCGATACGGACTTTTCCACCAACGCGGTGCGGCTGACGGCCACTTACAAGTTCTGATTGCTGATTCGCAGTGCTGTTTCCCGGCCAGCGCTAGCTGCGCCTTGTAACGCGGCTTGATGTCCTGGCCAGACCTGCGAATCACGTATTACTTCTGCGTATCGCGCCAGGCCCCTCTTCCGCCAGGGGTGAGAAGGCACACGCGCCACTGGTGCGTGTGCCTTGGAGCGCCGGCGCCGCAAGCGCGGGCCGTGGCACGCAGCGGGGGCTGGGATGAAGGTACGGTCGACCCATCGGCGACTCAACTTCCCCACTGACCTTTCACACCGTTCTGGCGGTACCCACACACAACCACGCGCCATGCGATCAGCGCTTGCGCATCCGCTGGATACGATCGTAGGCGGCATTGATCTGGCTGGCCTTTTTCTCCGCCTGGCGGCGCGCTTCCGGCTCGGCGTTGGCCACCTTGTCCGGGTGATAGCGCGACATCAGCCGCCGATAGGCCAGGTCGATCTCCGCCGTGGTCGCGTCCGGCTCCAGCCCGAGGGCCTCATACGGGTTTTCCGCACGCCGCTTGAACCAGCCGGCATCCACCGCGTGGCCGATGGCCAGGCCGATCATCAGCCCCACGAACGGCGCGCCACGGAACAGCAAGGCGCCGGCCAGTGCGCCGAGCAGTTTTCCGTACCAGGACATGGGCGATCGGCGTGGGGAAGGCGGGTTGGCGATCTTACCCGAACGCCCGTCCGGCCTGGCTGACGGGCCCTCTACAGCCGGTAGGCAGAGCCGTCCGACAAATCCCAGCAGGGCGCCACGAAGCGCCGTACACTACGCGGCCCGCTGCCCACCCGCGGGCCCGCCGGGTCCCGGGGACAGCGTCATAGCGACGTCCTTAGGAGTGCCTGTGTCGACCACGCTGTTGCAATCCGATCTGCCCGGCCTGCCGTTGCGTCACCGTGGCAAGGTCCGCGATGTCTTCGATATTCCGCGCGACCGCCTGCCCGCCGACGCCCCCCCGGGCGACTACCTGTTGATGGTGGCCACCGACCGCCTGTCCGCCTTCGATGTGGTGCTGCCGGATCCGATTCCGGGCAAGGGCGAGATGCTGTGCCAGGTGTCCAACTTCTGGTTCCACAAGACCGACCACCTGATGCCCAACCACCTGGTGGACATCAGCGTCGAGCAGGTGCTGCCCGACGGTGTGGACCCGGCCCTGTACGCCAAGCGTGCCGTGGTGACGCGCAAGCTTAAGCCGGTGCCGGTGGAAGCGATCGCGCGCGGCTATCTCATCGGCAGCGGCTGGAAGGACTACCAGCGCACCGGCAAGATCAGCGGCATCGAATTGCCTGACGGCCTGCGCCAGGCCGAAAAACTGCCCGAACCGATCTTCACCCCATCGACCAAGGCAGCGGTCGGCGACCATGACGAGAACATCGACTTCGATGCGATGGTCAAAACGGTGGGCGCCGAACTGGCCGAACGCGTACGCGATGCCACCTTGCGCATCTACCGTTTCGCCGCTGATTTTGCCGCCGAACGCGGCATCCTGCTGGCCGACACCAAGTTCGAGTTCGGCACCGATGCCGATGGCCGCCTGTACATCATGGACGAGATGCTGACCCCGGACTCGTCGCGCTACTGGCCGGCCGACCAGTACGAAGTGGGCGCCAGCCCGCCGAGTTACGACAAGCAGTTCGTGCGCGACTATCTGGAAACCCTGGACTGGGGCAAGACCGCACCCGGCCCCAGCCTGCCGGCTGACGTCATCGATCGCACCCGTGCGAAATACGCCGAAGCACTGCAGCGACTGGCGGGGATTTCGGTCGATTGATGCTGTAAGCCCCGGAGACGGGGCTTTGGTCGGGCGGTCGAGGGGGGGAGATGTGCACTGGCACATCCGAGCGCAGCAAATGACAGCGGACGCGTAGCCGATCACACGGCAATGCCGTGCCATCGCCCCTTCATCAATGCGGGCCGGCGGTGGAGGCCGGCGCATTCACATGACGCAACCGGGCCGCCGATAGACTTTCGCCCGCGCACATGCCGCCCCGATACGATCAGGAGGATCCATTGGCTAGTTTCCGTACGTCCCTGCCTGCTCTGGCATTGAGCCTTGCGCTTGCAGCCTGCTCTGCACAGGCGCCGCCGGCAGCCTCCACCGCCCCGGAATCGCGGGCCACTGCCTCGGCGACCGCACCTGCCGCAGCCGCAAGCGCGGCCCCAGCGCCCGCAACCTCAGCCAGCTGTCCCGATGCCGACTTCCCTGCCTTCTTGAAGCGCTTCAGCGCAGAGATCGCAGTCCAGGAAAAGGCGACGGCCGACCCGTTGACCATGATCCAGATCGACTCCGAGGCGCAGCCCGAGCCGGCACCCGTGACGCACGAGGTGCCATTGGCCCAAGTCAAATGGCCCGTCATTCCTGACCTGGCAGCGGTGCGCAGCAGCGGGCGCGAAGTGGTCGTCTCCCAGCAAGGCAACGGTCAGCAGGTGATGATCCGCACCCCCGACACCGGCGACCAGCAGGTCTACCACTTCGCCCAGCGCCCCTGCTGGACATTGATCAAGGTGGACGATCAGGCCCTGTAACCGGCGCGCTTGCCGGCACCGCCACCACCTACGTTTCAGGAGACGACCTTGCATTCATTTCGATTGACGTGCCCGGTGCTGGCCACTGCGCTGGCCATTGCGCTGGCCGCCTGCAACGGTCCGCAGGCTGCGGCAGGTGCGCCCGACACGCCGGCGGCCACTGCAGCCGCTGCGACGTCGCAGCCGTCCCCCCCCGCTTCACCACCTTCCGCCACATCGACACAAGGGACTGTACCCATGGGCACGATCGACTCCTTCGTTCCTGCTGGATCGAAGGCTCTGGAAACCATCCGCGGCGATCTGACCGGCGCGGGACGCTCCGATGCGTTGCTGGTGGTATCACCGCCATCCACCGGTACCGAGAAACTCGGCGAGGGAACGCCGCGCACGGTGATGTTGCTGACCCAACAAGCCGATGGCGCGTTCCAGAAAGCGGCGGAAAACAGCAAGATCGTGCCATGTGCCCGTTGCGGCGGCCTGGCGGGCGACCCGTATGCGTTTTCACGCATTCAACCCGGTCAATTCACCATCTCCATCTCCGGCGGATCGCGCGAGCGTTGGGCCGATGACTTCACGTTCAAGTATTCGGCAGACAAGCGCACCTGGCTGCTGGACAAGGTGGTACGTGATCTGTCCGATACCGAGACCGAACAACACAACACGCTGGAACTCACCACGAACGATTTCGGCATGGTGGCGTTCCAGGAGTTTGATCCCGCCACGCTGAAGAAGGCAGCGGCCCTGAACGAGGCCGCGGACGAGAAAACGAATTAAAGGGACGTAATGGTTGGCGCGGACAAGGAAGGAGTCCGTTATTTCATGTTGCTGAGAAATGAGGAGTTACACCATGGCAACCGATCGCGAAACAGGGCTGCTGCAGTCGGCCTATGCAGCAGGCATTACCCAGCCCAAAGAGCTGGCAAACTTCATGGCCCAGGTCGGCCATGAATCAATGGGCCTCAACCGGCTTGAAGAAGGGTTCCGCTATACGCGCGGGCCGTCGCAAGTCAGCTCGAAAGTGCGGTCAGCACTGCGCGAAGGGCCGGAGGCGTTGGAAGAAGCACGTCTGGAAGCGCTGCGTGGCCAGCCGGAAAAACTGGCCGAGCTGATGTACGGCGGACGCATGGGCAATACCGAACCCGGCGATGGTTACCTCTACCGTGGCCGGGGCTACATCCAGCTCACCGGCAAGGACCAGTATCGCGCCGCAGGCGAAGCGCTGGATCTGGATCTGGTGGCACATCCCGAACTGGCCGCGCAGCCAGAAAATGCCTCGCGAATCGCCACCTGGTACTGGCAGAACAACGTTCCCCAGGCCGCCAGGCAGGACGCACATGCTGCCGGGGTGGCGATCAATGGCGGCGACCCTCCGAACGGACTGGCCGATCGCGAAAACCGCTTTGCGCGCTGGCAGCGCGACATCACGCCGGAGCTGATGGGCAAGCTCGAACACGGCCAGCTCGGCCAAACGGTGGCGCCCGCGCAGCATGCGGCGCATGCACCGGTGCAAGCGGCAGGGTCGGGATCGTTCCAGACCACCATGGAGCGCATGCTGCCTCCGCAGAACGGCGTTGCGCCGCATATCACCGGTCACTACGGCGAGCACCGTAGCGCACGCGATCACGGCGGAACCGACTTCAATTACCAGGGCGGCCAGACCGGCCGTAATCTTCAGCATCCGACAGTGCATTCGCCCGTGGCAGGCACGGTCACGTTCGCGGGTGGCAATTACGGGACCGTCAAGATTCGCGATGCACAGGGTAACTCGCACGAGATCCTGCACCTGGACGGACTCAAGGTGAAGGAGGGCCAGACGCTGGCGGCGGGCGATGCCATCGGCACGATGGGTGGGCGCGGGCCGAACGGTAACAGCCAGTACGCACAGCATGTGCATTACCAGCTGCGCGATGCCAACGGCAAGCTGACCAGTCCGGAGACGTTCTGGAATCAGGGCCACCAGCAGGAGTCGGGGGCACGCCACGCACAGCCAGCGACAGCGGCCGGCAACGGCACGCTGCGTCATGGCGAGCAAGGCGGCGAGGTCGGCAAGCTGCAGCAGGACCTCAACCGCCTTGGCGTGCGCGATGCGCAAGGCAATCGGCTTGCCGAGGATGGGCGCTTTGGCGACAACACGCGCGAAGCGGTGATGGCGTTCCAGAAGCAGCATGGACTGCAACAGGACGGGATCGTTGGCCGCAACACGCAGGCGGCGTTGTCGGCTATGCCGGCACACACGCAGGCGCCTACACGTGAGGCCCCGGTTGCAGCGCCGACCGGGCCCTCGCTCACCGATGCGTCGCATCCGGACCATGCATTGCACAACGCAATCCGCAGCAGGCTGCCGAGCATGATCTCCAACGATGCGGCCGCCCATGTCACGCTGCAGGCCAAGCAGAACGGCATCGACAGCGCGGACAAGCTGCAGAGCGTGACGGTGCAGGATGGCAAGGCGTTCGTCATGGGCACCACGCCGGGTTTCCGTGCGGCGGTGGATCTGAACCAGCCTGCGCCGCCGCTGGAGCAGACCAGCGCGCAGCTGCTGGCCGGCCAGGCGCAGCAGCACCAGGTCCGCGAGGAGCAGCAGAAGGTGGCAATGGGTGCGCGCTGAGGTGTGACGGGTGCAACCAAAAAAGCCGGCCAGTGAATGGCCGGCTTTTTCATGCCCGGCTACACGCGTCGGCGCGATTGCATCCTGTCTGGCAGCGGCCGACACGGTGCGCGTTGTGAGCACCGCGACCATGGCGCGCCGCATGGACTATGAGCAGTGAGCGATCTGCAACGCTCGACGCATTCCCAGTCATCGGTCGTAGCGCACGTGTTGCCAAGCGACGTTCAAGCAGGACAGATCGGTAAGGCGACCGGCCATCCATCGCAGTGCGATACGTTGCCCAACGCAATGTGGCCCGACGCACAGAACGCACTACGCCGGTAATTTTTACTATTGCAATGTCCGGGACTGTGCAAGGTTGTCTGCCGGCACCTGCTGCCGATCGCGACCGGCCGTGCGTCATCTCGCCGGTTTTTGCATTGCACGTTCTGGGAGAGAGTCGTCATGCAATTCCATGTACTGGGCGCAGCCATCTGCTGCGCGCTATCGTTTTCTGCTGCCGCTGGTGCGGCCGATCTTTCTGCAAATGCGGCGGTCACGCGTGCGCAGACGCTGCTGGGGAATACCGCGTCGGCCATGGCCAATCGTGCGCCGGCCGATGTCTTTGTCGCTCGCGACAGCATCGTCGATGCCGATGGCAGCGAGCACGTGCGCTTCGATCGCACTCATCGGGGGCTGCCGGTGATCGGCGGCGACGTGGTGGTGCACTCGCGGCGTGGGGTGATGCGCCAGTTGAGCCAGACTCTGGACACGCCGGTGCGTCCGGACCTTGCGCCCGGCATCGACGCCACCACCGCGCTGCGTGTGGCCGGCGCGCAGTTCGATGTGCCGCAGGATGCCGCGCCACGTGCAAGCCTGGCACTGTACGCGCGCCAGGGGACACCACAACTGGCGTACGAGGTGATCTACAGCGGCATCAAGCCGGATCAGACGCCGACCGAAATGCATTACATCGTCGATGCGGTGGACCAACGCATCCTCGACGCCTGGGACACGGTACATACCGCCTGCGCGGGTGGCACCAGTGCCGCCGGCACCGGGCGTTCGTTGTACGCGGGCAGCGTGGGCCTGGCGACCACGCGGTGCAGCAGCGGCTTTGAGATGACCGATCTGGGCCGCGGTGGCGGCGCCACCTACAACATGCGCAACAGCACCTCGGGCAACGGCACGCTGCTGACCGATGCCGACAATGCGTGGGGCAGCGGCGCCAGCAGCGACACCACCACGGTGGCGGTGGATGCGCACTACGGGGTGTCGCTGACCTGGGATTACTTCAAGACCACCCACGCGCGCAGCGGCATCGCCAACGATGGCAAGGGTGCGCGTAGCCGCGTGCATTACGGCAGCCGTTACAACAATGCCTTCTGGTCGGACAGCTGTTTCTGCATGACCTTCGGCGATGGCGACGGCAGCACGTTTACACCGCTGGTGTCGGTGGACGTGGCCGGGCACGAGATGACGCACGGGGTGACCAGTCGCTCGGCAAGGTTGGTGTACTCGGGTGAGTCCGGCGGCCTGAACGAGGCCACCTCCGACATCATGGGCGCAATGGTGGAATTCTCCGCCAACAACAGCGCGCAGCCGGGCAATTATCTGATCGGCGAGAAACTCATCGCCGGCAACAGCAGCGGCACGCTGGCCTTGCGCTACATGTTCAAGCCGAGCCTGGACGGCGATTCGCCCGATTGCTATCGCAGCAATCTGGGCTCCATCGACGTGCACTACAGCTCCGGCGTGGCGAATCATTTCTACTATCTGCTGGCCGAAGGGGCGGTGGTGCCGAGCGGTTTCGGCACGGGCACGAGTTACAACCTGACCCCGGCCGGGCTGGTCTGCAACGGCAATACCGCGCTGACGGCCATCGGCCGCGCCGCTGCCAGCCGCATCTGGTATCGCGCGCTCACCGTCTACATGACCTCCTCCACCAACTACGCAGCCGCGCGTCGGGCCACCCTGAGCGCGGCCACCGATCTGTATGGCGGCACGTCCACGCAGTACCGGGCAGTGGCTGCCGCCTGGAGTGCGGTGTCGGTCAACTGACCTGCACCGGTCCCTGCCACGCGATTGCGACGTCGCAGGGACCGGTCTTCTGCGCAGTGCCACCACGGCCGTTCGCACGCGTATGCTTGGGTCATTCCTGGGAGGGAACATGACCGAACGCACCACGACCGCGCGACCGATCGACCGCTATTTCGCCAGCTATTCCGACGACCACCGCAACGACACCAATCAGCTGATCCACGTGGTGGCGGTGCCGGCGATCCTGTGGTCGGTGGTGGGGCTGCTGTGGTGCATCCCGGTGGGCGGCACCTGGTTCAGTAGCGGGGTCTGGGCGGCGCTGGCGATGTTTGCGGCGTGGTCGTACTACAACCGGCTGTCGCGCCCGCTCGGGCTGGGCTTGCTGGGGATCTTCTTTTTCTTCGGCTGCCTGTGCCGGCTCATCGAAGGCCGGATCGGTCTGGGCGGCGTGTTCTCCAGCGCGCTGTCGGTCTTCGTGCTGGCGTGGATCGCCCAATTCGTGGGGCACCGGATCGAAGGCCGCAAGCCGAGCTTTCTCACCGACCTGACCTATCTGCTGATCGGGCCGATCTGGGTGTTGGCCAAGGTGTACCGGCAGCTGGGGTGGCGTTACTGAGAGGAGCGGTGGCGCAAGGCTTGCGCGCTGTCAGCCGGCGCCATGCGCAGCGTTGCCTGCGGGCCATCGCCTCGTTGCGCAGCGCGCGACGCGGCGACTGGCGCCTCATGGCCTGCAAGCGCGTCTGATCCGGGCATTGCCGGCCAGGTCTGCGCGTTATTCGCCGATGCCGAGCTCTTCCGGCAATGGCCGGAACGCGCGCGGTGCGTAGCCGAAATCGCGACGTGCCGGCTCCAGGTCGAAGACCAGATCGTCGCGCATGCGCTGCAACGCGGCCGCATTCATGCCACGCAGCCGCCCCAGGCGCTGCGCCGTGGTCAGCGCGAAGCCGAACAGGCCCGGCGGCACCTGATACAACCGCGCCGGTCGCGGCAATGCCGCCAGCACGCGCTCCACCATCTGCGTGTAGGCCAGCACTTCACCGCCGCCCACGGCATAGCTGCGTTGCTGGGTGGCAGGTTGGCCGATCACCGCCAGCGCAGCGCTGGCCAGGTCATCCACGTGCACCGGCTGGCGCAAGCCGGTGGCGTTGGCGGGCAGGACGAACGCACCGGTGCGCTGCGCCAGCCCGGCGATCTGCGTCAGCGTCTTGTCGCGTCCGGCACCGTACACCAGGGTCGGACGCAGCACGGTGGCAGTGGCACCGCGCGCCTGCGCTGCGGAAAACAGCGCCTGTTCGGCATGGGCCAGTCGCTGCGCCACGTCGCGCTCTGCGGCATCGATGGAATGTTCCTTGACCTCCACGCTGGTGGAGCCAAACGCCACGATGCGCGGCGCAACCACCGGGTTTTCTGCATACCAGCGTGCGAAATGGTCCAACGGCCCGCAGCTGAAGATCACCTCGAACGCCTCGCCCGCGGCGGCCGGCATCGCCAGATCGCCTTGTCTCCAGATCAATCCAGCGCGCGCGGCGCGCGGCTGACGCGACCAGGCGGTGACCTGCCAGCCGCGACTCAGCAGACGGGTCAGCAGGCGCTCGCCAATCTGCCCGCTGCCGCCGAACACCAGGGCGCGCGGCGCAGAAACGGCAGTGGTCGGAGCGGGATGGGTAGCGGTCACAGGGCAACGGTGCAGGCGGGAATGACGGCAGCATACCCAGTACACCGCGCAGTTGCGTAGCCATCTGGCGGCCCATCCGCGCGTGATGCAGCACCGGCGTTGACACGGACGTCAGTCAACGGTTTGTTAAGCTCTCTGGCCTGCTCGCGAATCTTGTGTTCCCTGCATGCCTTTTTCGTTGGAAATTCTGCTTGCGCTGCCATTCCTGATGGCGGCCGCCGCTGCGCTGTTCCGGCGCGCGCCGCGTTCGATCACCGCGTGGTTGGCTGCGGCCGCGCCGTTGGCGGGGTTGCTGGTGCTTGCCACACTCACGCCGGCAGTGCTGCGCGGTGAGGTGATTGCCAGCGAGCATGCATGGTTGCCGCAGATCGGCTTGCTGTTTTCGCTGCGGCTGGATGGCCTGGCCTGGATGTTTGCGCTGCTGGTGCTCGGCATCGGCGCCCTGGTGGTGCTGTATGCGCACTACTACCTGAGCGCACGCGATAGCGCATCGCGTTTTTTTGCGTATCTGCTGCTGTTCATGGGCGCAATGCTCGGCATGGTGCTGTCGGGCAATCTGCTGCTGTTGATGGTGTTCTGGGAACTCACCAGCATCAGCTCCTTCCTGCTGATCGGGTTCTGGTCGCATCGCAAGGATGCGCGCGAAGGCGCACGCATGGCGTTCGTGTTGACCGCCGGTGGCGGGCTTGCCCTGCTGGGCGGGGTCTTGATGATCGGCCGCATCGTCGGCAGTTTTCAGCTGGACGCGGTGCTGGCCGCCGGCGATGTGATCCGCGCCAGCCCGCTGTATCCATATGCATTGGGCTTGGTGCTGCTGGGCATTTTCACCAAGAGCGCGCAGTTTCCATTCCATTTCTGGTTGCCGCACGCGATGGCGGCGCCCACGCCGGTGTCGGCGTATCTGCACTCGGCCACGATGGTCAAGGCCGGCGTGTTCTTGCTGGCGCGGCTGCACCCTGCGCTGGCCGGCAGCGACCTGTTCTTCTATACGGTTACCAGCATCGGAGCGATCACGTTGTTGGTGGGAGCGTGGTACGCGATCTTCCAGCATGATCTCAAGGGCGTGCTGGCGTACTCGACCATTTCACACCTTGGCCTGATCACGATGTTGTTCGGCCTGTCCACGCCGATGGCGGTGGTGGCTGGCGTGTTCCACATCCTCAACCACGCGGTGTTCAAGGCCTCGTTGTTCATGGCTGCGGGCATCATCGACCATGAAACCGGCACGCGCGACATGCGCAAGCTGGGCAATCTGCGCCGTTTGATGCCCGTCACCAGTGCGCTGGCGATCATCGCGTCGCTGGCCATGGCCGGCATTCCGTTACTCAACGGATTTTTGTCGAAGGAAATGTTCTTCGCGGTGGCGCTGGAAACCGAAGCGCCGCAGCTGATGCGCATCCTGGCGAGCATCGCCGCCTTGCTGGCCGGCGTGCTTGGCGTGGCCTACAGCCTGCGCTTCGTGCACGACACGTTCTTTGGCGATGGCCCGCTCGATCTGGACACCACACCGCACGAGCCGCCGCGCTGGATGCGCATCCCGGTGGATGTGCTGGTGCTGATTTGCCTGGCGGTGGGCATCGTGCCGGCCTGGACCGTGGCGCCGGTGCTGCGCGCCGGTGCCGGCGCCATTCTCGGCGATGCACTGCCCGAGTACAGCCTGGCGCTGTGGCATGGCGTCAACTGGCCGCTGGCGATGAGCATCGCCGGCATGATCGGCGGGGCGCTGCTGTACGTTGCGATCCGTCGCATGCTGGATCTGTACGCGGTGCAGAACCGCTCGCCCGGCAAGGCCCTGTTCCACTGGAACCTGCGCACCTTGTTCAGCGCCACCGCCCGCATGACCGATGCGGTGACCAACGGCAACCTGCAGCGTATGCTGATGCTGCTGGTACTGAGCGCGGTGGTGGTGGCACTGGTGCCGTTCCTGCAAGGGGGCGCGCTACCGGAGTGGCCTGCGCCCACGTCCATGCCGCTGCTGGGCTGGACGGTGTGGCTGCTGTTGATCGCGTGCGCGTTGGGCAGCCTGTTCCTGTACAAGCAGCGCCTGCTGGCGGTGCTGGTGCTTGGTGGCACCGGCCTGGCGGTCAGCCTGACCTTCGTCTTCCTGTCCGCACCGGATCTTGCATTGACCCAGCTGCTGGTGGAGATGGTCACGCTGGTGCTGATGCTGCTGGCGATGAACTACCTGCCGGAGCGCTCGTTGCCGGAGCGCGCGCGGCTGCGCAAGTGTCGCGATGTCGCCATCGCGATCATTGGCGGCACCGGCCTGGCCGCGCTGGCGTATACCCTGATGACGCAACCCACCCACACCGTGGCCAGCGAGTTGCTGCAACGCGCGTTGCCCGAGGCGTATGGGCGCAACGTGGTCAACGTGATCCTGGTGGATTTCCGCGGCTTCGATACCTTCGGCGAGATCACCGTGTTCGCGATTGCCGGGCTGGTGGTGCATGCGCTGCTGCGACGCTCGCGGATGGCACCGGAGCGCACCATGCCGGGGCCGGCGATCCGGCTGCCGGTACCGGCGGACCTAGCGCAGATCATGTTCCCGCTGACGCTTACCGTGTCGCTGTTCCTGTTCTTGCGCGGCCACAACGCGCCTGGCGGGGGCTTCATTGCCGGCCTGGTGCTGGCGGTGCCGTTGTTGATGCAGTACGTGATCCAGGGCACCGCGTCGGTGGAGTCGCGCTTCGGCTTCGACTACATCCGCTTGATCGGTATTGGCCTGTTGTGCGCATTGCTGAGCGGTGCCGGTTCGCTGCTGTTCGGGCTGCCATTCCTGAGCAGCGGCCATGTCGATCTGCCGCTGCCGCTGCTGGGCGAGCTGGAGCTGGCCAGCGCCTTGGGCTTCGACGTAGGGGTGTACCTGGTGGTGTTCGGTGCGGCGATGCTGATGCTGTCGATGATGGGCACGATCAAACCGTCGCGCACGCGCAGTTCGCAACGCGGCGAAATCGATCCCACCCAACGTTCGACACGCACCGCGGAGCAGCATTGATGGAATTGGCATTGGCAAGCGCGATCGGCGTCCTCACCGCCCTGGCGATCTATCTGCTGCTGCGTGCGCGCAGCTTCGATGTGATCCTGGGGATGACCTTCCTGTCGTATGCGACCAACCTGCTGATCTTCGCCGGCGGACGGCTGCGCGCCGGTCAGCCGCCGGTCTTGCGCGATGGCGTGCCGGTGGATCTGGAGCACTACACCGACCCGCTGCCGCAGGCGCTGGTGCTGACCGCGATCGTGATCGCCTTTGCGATGACCGCGGTGAGCCTGGTGCTGGCGATCCGCAGCCGCAGCGACAATGGCAGCGACCACGTGGATGCGCATGAAGATGCCGCCACCGGTGTCGATACGCGGCAGGCGCGGCGATGAACCATCTGCTGATCCTGCCGATCCTGATCCCGATACTGGGGGCGTCGGCGTCGCTGTTCGTCGAGCACCGTCGCTACGGGCCGCGCGTGCAGCGCAGCGTGGCCTGGGTGAGCATGGGCTTGCTGGCCGCCGCGGTGCTGGCGCTGTTTGCCCGCGCTGCCGAGGGCAACGTGCTGGTGTACCTGCTGGGCGATTGGCCGGCGCGGTTGGGCATCGTGCTGATGGGCGACCGGCTTTCTGCGTGGATGCTGTTGACCACGCTGGTCCTGGGCACGGCCTGCCTGCTGCATGCCTGCGCCGGCTGGGACCGCCGCGCGCCGCACTTCCATGCGCTGTTCCAGTTCCAGCTGATGGGCTTGAATGGTGCGTTCCTGACCGGCGACATCTTCAATCTGTTCGTGTTCTTCGAAGTGATGCTGATCGCCTCCTATGGGTTGTTGCTCAGCGGCGGACGTGGCCTGCAGATGCGTGTGGGTCTGCATTACGTGGTGTTCAATGTGTGCGCCTCGACCTTGTTCCTGATCGGGCTGGGGCTGCTGTTCGGCGTGTTCGGCACGCTCAACATGGCCGAGCTGTCGCAGCGCATCGCCGAGCTGCCGGCGCAGGATGTGCCGATGGCCAAGGCCACGCTCGGACTGTTGCTGCTGGTGTTCTGCAGCAAGGCCGCCTTGTTGCCGCTGTACCTGTGGCTGCCGGAGACCTACTCGCGCGCACCGGCGGCGGTGGCGGCGCTGTTTGCGATCATGACCAAGGTGGGCCTGTACGCGGTCTTGCGCGTGTCGAGCCTGTGGTTTGGCGCCGGTGCCGGGGCCTTGCACGACTTCGGCCGACACGCGTTGCTGTGGCTGGGCATCGGCACGCTGCTGATGGCCGCATTCGGGGTGATGGCCGCCTCGCGGCTGCGGGTGATGGTGTCGTATCTGGTGGTGTTTTCCGCGGCGACCCTGTTCATCGCCTTTTCGCTCGACGACGCAGGCGCGCTCGGCGCGGGCCTGTATTACCTGCCGCACAGCAGCTTCGTGGCCGCGGCGCTGTTCATGGTCTCGGACCTGATCCGGCGGCGGCGTGGCAGCGCCAGCGACCGCAAGGAAGTGGTGGCACCGCTACCGGGCCGCGCCATTCCGGGCACCATGTTCATGGTCGCTGCCGTGGCGGTCGCCGGGCTGCCGCCATTGTCCGGCTTCCTGGCCAAGGCCGCGCTGCTGCAGCACGTGCCCGCAGGCCTGGTGGCGCCGGTCTGGAGCGCGGTCCTTGGCAGCAGCCTGCTGGTGGTGATCGGCCTGACCCGCGCCGGCGTGCGCCTGTTCTGGCGCGTGCCGGCGGCGGTGGAAGACACGCCCGAGCTGCAACCGCAGCGCCGTGGCCGCATGCGCCCGGTGGAAACGGCCGCCACGCTGCTGCTGCTGAGCGGGCTGGTAGCAATGACGGTCTGCGCCGGGCCGCTGATGCGCTACACCGACGATGCCGCAGCGCAGCTGCGCGACCCCGGCCGCTATGTGGAACAGGTGCGCGCGACCACCCCGCAACGGAGGCAGCCATGAACGCACGCGTGCCGTGGCGGCGCCGGCTTTTTCCATCCGCGCCGTTGAGCGTGATGGTCTTCGTGTTCTGGCTGCTGCTCAGCGACAGCTTCGGCCCGCAGCAGTGGGTGCTGGGCGCGCTGCTGGGCGTGGTGGTACCGATCTTCGCCGCACGGCTGGACCGCGAATTCGCCCGCATCGGCTCGCTACGCTCGGTGCCGCGCATGCTGCTGGTGGCCGCAGGCGACATCGTGCGCTCCAATATCAAGGTCGCGGTGCAGGTGCTCGGGCCGGAGTCGCGTATCCATCCCGGTTTCATCTGGGTGCCGTTGGATATCGCCAACATCCATGGCATTGCCGCGCTGACCAGCATGATCACGCTCACGCCCGGCACGGTGTCGGCTGCGCTGTCGGACGACCGCAAGTACCTGCTAGTGCATGTGCTGCATCTGGACGATCCGGACGCATTGATCGCCGAGATCAAGGCCCGCTACGAAAAGCCCCTGATGGAGATCTTTCCATGACCGGTCACATGTTCATCGAATCGACCATCGTCATCTGCATGCATGCGGTGGGCCTGGCCATCCTCATGGCACTGTGGCGACTGCTGCGCGGGCCGACGGTACCCGACCGCATCCTGGCGCTGGACACACTGTCCATCACCGCCATCGCCGAGTTGATGCTGCTGGGCATGTACCTGGATTCGCCGATCTACTTCGAGGCCGCGCTGGTGATTGCGATGCTGGGCTTCGGCAGTACCGTGGTATTGAGCAAGTACGTGCTGCGCCGGGACATCGTCGAATGATCGCGCTCACCGAATATCTGCTGAGCGCGCTGCTGCTGGTCGGCACCTTCTTCATCCTGATCGGCGCCTTCGGGCTGGTGAAGCTGTCGGACTTTTTCAAGCGCCTGCATGCGCCGACCAAGGCCAGCACCCTAGGCGTGGGCTGCGTGCTGCTGGGCTCGGTGGGCTATCACCTGTTCCTGGGCGTGGACCCGCAGCCGCGCGAGTTGCTGATCACCGTCTTCCTGTTCATTACCGCACCGATCAGCGCCCACATGATGGCCAAGGCCGCGCTGTCGCTGATGATGGAAGATCGCCCGGAAGTGCCCAATCACGGCGAGATGGAAAACGAAGGCCTGCCCACGCCGGCCAGCGACGGCGATATCGGCGAGAACGAGGAAACCGCCGGGCAGCACGAGCGGCCGTCGTCCGAGCCGCGCTGAGCGTGCGGCTGCGGCAGCGGCTGCGGCTGCGCTGGCTAGGGCGCAGTGTTCTTGCTGCGCGTGGCATGCCGGAGCGCGCACTGCACCGGATCGCGCACTGCGACTGAGTCGGATCGCACCCGCACCCGCATCGTTGCAGGCCCGTCGCCGCCACGTTGCATGTCTGGCACGCGTTGTTGTAATTGAGGCAATGCCCGGCAGGTCGCGTGCCACGCTTCTGACCGATGGCGTCGCGCCCTGCTCGCACGCAGGCGGCTAACTGCAGCCCTCGACGTAGTCCACCTGGGGCGGCTGCCCGACTCGCCAGCTGCTCACCCTGCCCTCGGCATCGGTCTCGAATACCAGCGCCGACGAGGTGGCGGCATCGGCATGCCGCAGCGTCTGCGCGCCCGGCAGGTATTTGTGTGGCTGCGCTTCAAGCCCCTGCGGATACAACGCGCGCAGCTGCGCCAGCGTCATGCCGACCTTGCCGCCCCCTGGCGCAACTTCCTTGGGCTCAGTGGTCTGGTAACGGACCAGGCGATCGCCTTCGAACATGAAACCGAATTCCCGTGCATCCTGGGCCCATTGCGGACGCAGCAGGTAGCAGCCGCCGTCGCTGGCTGCACTGCCGCGCAGCTCGCCACCCCACGCCGTGCGCGCCTGCGTGGCATCCATGCCCAGGCGCAGGTCGCCGTAGCCATCCATCCGCGCAAGCGTGGTGGGCTGCGGCCGCACCTGCGGTGGAAACGTGCCTACCGGCGCCGTGGCCGGCGGTACCGCATCCGCAGGCTGGTCGTTGGCGGACGCCACCGGCGTGTGGGCCGCCTCGGCCGGCGCTGCTGCAGCCGGCGTGTCGTCCGCGCGATGGCAGCCTGCAACGACCAGCACCATTCCCAGCAAGCCAGACAATCTGGATGTCATCGATATGCTCCTGTGCGTTGGCCAAGCGTACACAGCGCGCAGGGTGGCGATGTGGAGGTGGAGGTCATTGCCACCGATGCTGACACTGGCACGTATGGTGCAAGGTGTCGCGCCAATGTCATCGGCGTTTCATTGGCAACGCTCACCCTGCCGGCTTCGCAGGATCGCCGCCATGACCCCACGCAAGACCGCACTCGCCCTGACTGCGCTGCAGTCGCATCGCAGCCCGCTGACCCTGCTGCAGCGCCGTGCGTTGATCCTGGCCGATGG
Source organism: Xanthomonas sp. WHRI 6106 (assembly GCF_040202405.1). Classification (NCBI taxonomy): domain Bacteria; kingdom Pseudomonadati; phylum Pseudomonadota; class Gammaproteobacteria; order Lysobacterales; family Lysobacteraceae; genus Xanthomonas; species Xanthomonas sp. WHRI 6106. The sequence goes on from NZ_JBEGFC010000004.1 coordinate 207,006, forward strand.
CCAACGTGACTTGACCGCACTTGCGCAGTTGCTCGGCGACAACGGCACCGCGCTGGTGCAGACGCTGTGTGCAATGGGCTATCTGACGCCTGCCGACGACAGCGCGAAGGCAGCCGTGCCCGAGACCGCTGCACGGACCGCAGCTTCCTTGATTGCGACGGCGCCCACGGTGGTCCAGACCCTGCAAGCGATGCCCACCGCCGACGACCTGCACCGCCAGCGCCGGCGCGCGGCCACCAACGCCCGGCTGTATCTGCTGGACATCCTGCAATTGCAACGCAACCCGGCCGCCGCAGTGCTGCATCGCCAGCTGCAGGCGGCGCGTGCGGACGACGCGATCGGCATCGCCATCGGCGTGGCATTGCAGGAGCTGCCGCAGTTCACCTCGGCCTCGTACGCCGAACGCGTGCGGGCGCGTATCGGCGAACTGCTTCCGGAGGCGTTGCAGGCCGCCTGATTGCAGCCGCTTGTCGATGCGTGGCGGTTGACGCAAGGACAGGATCACTGGCGATCACGTACCTGATCGACTCTGCGACTCTGCGCCAGTTGGCGCGATCTGCATTTCCTGCGGCGCTGCTCAGTCTGTGGACGGATTGGTGAATGCAGCACGCAGGCCGGACCAGCACTGCTGATAGTCGCCCTGCCGATGACTGGCCTGCAGCGCCTGTTGAGTGGGGCGCAGCACCGCACGGGTTTCGAACATGAACGCCATGGTGTCGGCAATGACGTCCGGACGCGTCAGGTCCGCCTGCGAAGCCTTCTCGAATGTCGCCGCATCCGGGCCGTGCCCGCTCATGCAGTTGTGCAAAGAGGCGCCTCCGGGTGCGAACCCCTCGGCCTTGGCGTCGTAGACGCCCTGCACCAGGCCCATGAATTCGCTGGCCACGTTGCGGTGGAACCATGGCGGGCGGAAGGTGTGCTGCGCCACCAGCCAGCGCGGCGGGAAGATGGCAAAGTCCATGTTTGCGGTGCCGTGCGTGTCGCTGGGCGAGGTCAGCACGGTAAAGATGCTGGGATCGGGGTGATCGAAACTGATCGAACCGATGGTGTTGAAGCGACGCAGGTCGTAGCGATACGGCGCGTAATTGCCGTGCCAGGCAACCACATCCAGCGGCGAGTGGCCAATGTGGGCACGCCACAGATGACCCTGGAATTTGGCGACCAGTTCGAACGCGCCTTCGCGTTGTTCGAAGGCCGCATGCGGCGTTTCGAAATCGCGCGGGTTGGCCAGCCCGTTGGAGCCGATCGGCCCCAGATCGGGCAAGCGCAACAGGCCACCGAAGTTTTCGCACACATAGCCGCGTGCGGTGCCATCCAGCAATTCAACGCGAAACCGCACGCCGCGTGGAATCACGCCGATCTGCTGCGGCTCCAGTTCGAGCACACCCAGCTCGGTGCACACGCGCAGCCGGCCCAGCTGCGGGACCAGCAACAACTCGCCATCGGCGTTATAGAAGAACCGCTCGTGCATGGAGGCATTGGCGGCATACAGATGCACGGCCACGCCCGTCATCGCTTCCGGGCCGCCATTGCCTGCCATGGTGTACAGGCCATCGACAAAATCGGTGGGCACGGATGGCAGTGGCAACGGGCTCCAGCGCAGCTGATCCGGCGGCACCGGCCCGCTGCCGAAGGCGTTGTGCACGTGCGACTGCTCGATGAACGAGAAACTGCCATGCACGGCGGCCGGACGAATGCGATACACCCAGCTGCGCCGGTTCTCGCCGCGCGGCGCGGTGAACGCGGTGCCGGACAACTGCTCGGCATACAGCCCATGCGCCACGCGCTGCGGCGAGTTCTGCCCGACCGGTAGAGCACCGGCAACGGCTTCGGTGGCGAACTCGTTGCCGAAGCCAGTCATGTAGCGCTGTGGGTTGTGCATGGCATGCGTCCGAATGAGCCCCAAGGAGGCTGGGATTTAAGCCCCTCTCCCACCGGGAGAGGGGTTGGGGTGAGGGTACGGTATAGCGACTGTTTTGAAGATCGCTTCAACCACCGCGTCCAGCGAAAGCAGTACATCGTTGTTCCAAAAGCGCAGCACTGTCCAACCCTTCGATTGCAGCCATTGCGTTCTTGCTTGATCGCTGACTTCCTGATGTTGCGATCCGTCCAACTCAACAATCAACATTGCGTCGACACAACAGAAATCTGCGATGTACGGCGGAATCGGATGCTGCCGTCGGAACTTGAAGCCTCGGGGCTGATTCGCACGCAGACAGCGCCAGAGCGCGCGTTCTGCGTCGGTCATTGCTGTTCGTAACGCGCGCGCATTGGTGAGTCCAACGGTGGGTAATGGCGGTTTGATTCGCATCGCTCCACCGTACCCTCCCCCAACCCCTCTCCCGTGGGGAGAGGGGCTTTAAGCACGTGCGGTTTCATTGGCCTATGTTGTCAGGCAACCGCGTTACGGAGTGCGGGGGCTCCACTACGTGCCAATGTGCAGCTGACCCGAATCCCGAATCACCAATATCCAATCCCCGCCCTCAAAGCACCCCACGCTTGATCTGGTCGCGCTCGATGCTTTCGAACAGCGCCTGGAAATTGCCTTCGCCGAAGCCTTCATTGCCCTTGCGCTGGATGATCTCGAAGAAGATCGGGCCGATGCAGTTGGTGGTGAATATCTGCAGCAGCTTGCGTTGCTTGGTATCCGGATCGGCGTCGATCAGGATCTTGTTGCGGCGCAGGCGTTCGACATCTTCGCCATGTTCGGGAATGCGCAGGTCCACCACGTCGAAATAGGTGTCCGGCGTATCCAGGAAGCTCACGCCGGCGGCGCGCATCTTCTCCACGCTGGTATAGATGTCGTCCGTGAAGCAGGCGATGTGCTGGATGCCTTCGCCCTGGTAGGCGTCCAGATACTCGTTGATCTGGCTCTTGGGGTCGGACGATTCGTTGAGCGGGATGCGCACGATGCCGTCCGGGGCGGTCATCGCCTTGGACACCAGGCCGGTCTTGGCGCCCTTGATGTCGAAGTAGCGGATCTCGCGGAAGTTGAACAAGCGCTCGTAATAATCCGACCAGCGCTGCATGTTGCCGAAATACAGGTTGTGGGTGAGGTGGTCGATAAAGGTCAGCCCGAAGCCGGCCGGGTGCTGGTCGGCGCCTTCGATCGGTTCGAAGTCGGCATCGTAGATGCTGCCCGCATCGCCGTAGCGGTCCACCAGGTACAGCATGCAGTCGCCGATGCCCTTGACCACCGGCGCCGGCACCGCACGGGTGTCGGGCTTGTTCTGCACCGCTTCGCCGCCGTTGCCCAGCACCGTCTGCAGCACCGTGTCGGCCGGCGTGCGGAAGCGGATGGCAAAGCCGCAGGCGCAGGGGCCGTGCGCGGCGGCGAAATCGGCCGCAAACGAATCGGGGTCTTCGTTGAGCAGGAAGTTGACCCCGCCCTGGCGATAGACGGTAATGGGGCGGCTGCGGTGACGCAGCACGGCGCTGAAGCCCATCGCGCGGAAATAGTCGTGCAGCTGCGCCGCCTGGCCAGCCGGTGCGGCGAACTCGACGAATTCGAACCCGTCGATGCCCATCGGATTGTCGAAGGTGGTGACCTGCATACCCGGATTCGGGCGGGCTACAGTGGTGTTCGGTTGTGCGCTCATCGTCGTTTCTCCACGCTGGGGCGTCGCAGGGCTATGCGGACTAGCAGAAGACCCGCGAGAATGCGCAGGCCACCCTCCGTTTCTAGTTGCAAATGAAACCAAAATCAAGACACAGTGCAACATGAGCGATCACGACGCCCCCCATCCGCCGCAACACCCCGTGCTGCTCAACCTGGAGCAGTTCCTGCCGTATCGGCTGAGCGTGCTGTCCAACCGCATCAGCAGCAACATCGCCAAGGTATACGGCGATCGTTACGGCATGGCCATTCCGGAGTGGCGGGTGATCACCATCCTGGCGCTGTATCCGGGCTCTTCGGCCAGCGAGGTCTCCGACCGCACGGCGATGGACAAGGTGGCAGTGAGCCGCGCAGTGGCCCGGCTGCTGGAGCGCGGCTTCATCCGCCGCGAAACCCATGGCGACGACCGCCGCCGTTCGATGCTGGCACTGTCGCCGGCCGGGCGCCAGGTCTATGAGACCGTCGCGCCGCTGGTCAACGAGATGGAACAACGGCTGATGTCGGTGTTCAGCGACGAGGAACAGCAACTGCTGGAACGGCTGATCGACCGGCTGGCCAAGGATGGGCTACCACGCATGGCCGGCAAGGACTGAGGGCAGGCTTCGCTCGCCCCCATCCGCCCTGTGGGCAGCTTCCCCCGCAAGCGGGAGAAGGAAGCGCTCCGGCCAATGCGCTTCCAACCACGCTCCCTTTTCCCGCTTGCGGGAGAAGGTGCGCTCCGGCCAACGCGCAACCAACCACACTCCCTTTTCCCGCGCGCGAGAGAAGGAGAAGGCGCCAGGTTTACGAGACCGTCGCTGCGTTGGTCAGCGAGATGGACCAGTGGCTGATATCGATCTTCAGCGCCGATGGGCAGCCGTTGCTGAAGCACCTGATTGTTCGGCTGGCCAGGGACCGGCTGTCACGCATGGTCGGCAAGGACTGACGGCACGCGCTTCGCTCGCCCCCATCCGCCCTGCGGGCACCTTCCCCCGCAAGCGGGAGAAGGAAGCGCCCCGGCCAATGCGCATCCAACCACGCTCCCTTTTCCCGCTTGCGGGAGAAGGAAGCGCTCCGGCCAATGCGCATCCAACCACTCTCCCTTTTCCCGCTTGCGGGAGAAGGAAGCGCTCCGGCCAACGCGCAACCAACCGCACTCCCTTCTCCCGCTTGCGGGAGAAGGTGGCGCAACGCGCCGGATGAGGGCCGCTCCTCGGCGCATCCTCGCAGACACTGCCCGGCCACACGCTTGCGCACGCAGGCCGCACCGTGAGGTGCGCTCAGGCTTCTGGCGGTGCCCACTGCTTGAGGAAATCGAACAACTTCTTGCGATCGAAACCCTCGCCCTTGCGCAGCTCCGGGCCGGCCTGGGTGGTCAGCAGCTTGCCGTCGTTGTCCAGCACTAGCAGCGACGGGTAGTCGTTGAGCTGGGCAAACTGCGACAGGAACGCGGCGTTTTCATTGGCTGCATCGCGGTTGACCTTGACCACCACAAAATGCGCATCGCGGAAGCTGCGCAGCTCGGCGTCGCCGCCCATCAGCTCGTCCAAGGCCTTGCACGGCTCGCAGGCGGCGTTGCCGACATTGAGCACGATGCGCTTGCCGCCGCGCTTGGCCTCGACCTTGGCGGTTTCCAGATCCGCCGCCGGATCGCGCGAGGGGTCGTACTGCGCGTTGAGTGCGGCCGCCGCGGCGATATCGGCCGCGGTTGGCGTGTTGCCCGAGGACACCGGCTGGCTGGGGTCGGCGCTGGGGGGTTTCTGCATCGACGTATCCAGCGGCCGTGGCGCCTCCTGTTGCTCGGTGGGCTGCCCGCAGGCGCTCAACAGGCCCGTCAGCAACAGGCCACAGACCAGGGGTTTGATCGGCATCGCTTTTCTCCTCACTTCACACCATGCATCAGTTTGTTGATCAGCGGCGCGATCAGGAACAGCAGCGCGCCGGCGCCCACCAGCGCCCAGAACCCGAAGGTATATCCGCCCAGCGCCGACGCCACGCTCATGCCTTCGCTTCCGCTGACATGCCCGGCAAAGATACCCGACAGGTTGTTGCCGATGCCGGTGGACAAAAACCAGCCACCCATGCCGAAACCGACCAGGCGCACCGGCGCCAGCTTGGTCACCATCGACAGGCCGATCGGCGACAGGCACAGCTCGCCCACCGACTGGATGACGTAGACCATGAACAAGGTCCAGAACGGGATCTTGCCGGCATCGCTCACCAGGCTGGACAGCGCGAACATCAGCAGCAGGAAGGCCAGGCCGTTGAAGATCAGCCCCAGGCCGAACTTGCGCGGAATCGACGGATTGAAGCGGCCGGACTTGACCCAGATCCAGGCAATGACCGGTGCCAGCGCGATGATGGCGATGGAGTTGACCGACTGGAACCACGCGGTCGGGAAGGTCCAGCTGCCGAAGTTGCGGTTGACGATGTTGTCGGCCAGGAAGGTGAACGAGCTGCCGGCCTGCTCGAAGAACATCCAGAACAGCACGTTGAAGGCGAAGATGATCAGCATCGCGATCACCTTGTCGCGCTGCACCTTGCCCTCGCGAATGCCTTCGACCAGCAGCATCACCGACAGGCCGATGAACAGCGCCGTCAGCACGATCTGCAATACGTCCGCACCCACGGCGAGCAGGAAGTACACACCCGGGATTGCCAGCAGGCAGCCCACCAGCACCGTCAGCACGCGACCGAGGCCCTGCGCGTGCGGTGCCGGCGCGCCGATGCCCTTGAGCTGGGCGCGGCCGATCCAGAACCACACCAGGCTCACCAGCATGCCCACGCCGGAGGCCATGAACACCATCTTGTACGCCGGCATCGCCTCGGTGCCGAACACCTTTTCGGCCAGCAGCTGGGTCAGCACTGGCGAGATCATCGCGCCCAGGTTGATACCCATGTAGAAGATGGTGAAGCCGCTGTCGCGGCGCGGATCGGCCACCGAATACAGCTTGCCGACCATGGTGGAGATGTTCGGCTTGAACAGGCCGTTGCCCACCACCACGGTGGCCAGGCCGATCTCGAACATGGTGTGGTCGGGAATGGCGATCAGGAACAGGCCGGTGGCCATTACCGCCGCGCCCACCAGGATCGAGCGTTGGTAGCCGAGCACACGGTCGGCCACGTAGCCGCCGAAGATCGCCGCCGCATACACCAGCGCCAGATACGCGCCGTAGGTGCGCCCTGCCGGCGCCTGGCCGGTGGCATCGCCGCCGAAGAACTGCGCCACGATGTACAGCACCAGCGCCCAGCGAATGCCGTAGAACGCAAAGCGTTCCCAGAATTCGGTCATGAACAGCATCCACAGCGGCCGGGGGTGGCCGAGCAACGTGGGGAACTCGGGAGGCGCAGGCGGCTGCGGCGGAGTGGAAGCGGATGTCGGCGCAGTTGCGTCAACGCTCATGTGGAGTCCCTTGCGTATTCAGTAATGGCTGGGTGCACCAGGGCCGAACCCTGGGCGACGCGCGAGGATCACTTAGACGTCATGTACGCGTCAAATTCGCCGGAGTCGGCGGCTTGATGACAGTGGTTGGATTGGGCGCGATTTGGCAGCTGTGATGGGTCTCTCACCTGGGTGTGCGAGACCATTGCCAGGGCCCAGGATGGTGCCGAGGTGTTTGCGTCGACAGTGCCCCCCCTATCCCCTATCGCCGCCGCGCCGTCCCTTCTCCCGCCGGGAGAAGGTGCCCGTAGGGCGGATGAGGGTGCGGCGCCGCTGGATGGTGCCGATTGCGGGACATGCCTCGGCTCTGGCTGATCCATAGGGATGAAGCCCGTACCCTCACCCCAACCCCCGCTCCGCGCCCCGGCCCGCGCTCGCGGCGCGGGCGCTCCAAGGCAAGCGCGCCCGTGCGCGCAAGCAATGCCTTATCGCCCCGCCGGGAGAGGGGCTCAGAACATGGCGGCCATGCCCGCATTCCCTTCTCCCGCCGGGAGAAGGTGCCCGTAGGGCGGATGAGGGTGCGGTGCCGCTGGATGGTGCCGATTGCGGGACTCGCTTTGGCTCTGGCTGATCCAAGAGGATGAAGCCCGTACCCTCACCCCAACCCCCGCTCCGCGCCCCGGCCCGCGCTCGCGGCGCGGGCGCTCCGAGGCAAGCGCGCCCGTGCGCGCAAGCAATGCCTTATCGCCCCGCCGGGAGAGGGGCTTCAGCGCGCTCTAACGTACCGCACTGCCCTGCGGTGGGCGGCTGTCCACGCCCACCGACGTGCGCACGTCGAACAGTTCCGGGAAAAATGTCAGTGCCAGCGCCTGCTGCAAAAATCCCACGCCGCTGGAGCCGCCGGTGCCGCGCTTGAAGCCGATCACCCGCATCACCGTGCGCATGTGGCGGAAGCGCCATAGCTGGAATTGGGTTTCCACATCCACCAGGTCTTCGCACAGCGAATACTCGCGCCAGTAGCGGTCGGTGTTTTCGTAGATGCGCTCGAACACCGGGCGCAGGCTGTCGTCGGCCACGTGCGCGGCGGTCCAGTCGCGCGCTTGGTACTGCTGCGGAATCGCATGCCCGAAGCGCGCCAGATAGCGGAGGAATTCCTCGTACAGACTCGGCGCTTCCAGCACGTCGCGCAGCCGCGCCTGGCCCTGCGGGTCGTAGGCGAACACCTGCAACATCTGCGGGTTCTTGTTGCCGAGCAGGAACTCGATGTAGCGGTATTGCAGCGATTGAAAGCCCGACGAGGGGCCGAGCACATCGCGGAAGCCCATGTACTCGCTGGGCGTGAGCGTCTCCAGCACCGACCACTGTTCGGTGAGCTGGCGCAGCACCTGCTTGCTGCGCGCCAGCACCTTGCGGCATTGCCAGACCTCGTCGCGCTGCAAGTGCACGATGGCCGCGCGCAGTTCGTGCGCCAGCAGCTTCAGCCACAGCTCGGAGGTCTGGTGCTGGATGATGAACAGCATTTCGTCGTGATGCGCCGGCTCGGACAGCGGCTGCTGCGCGGACAACAGCTGGTCCAGCCGCAGATAGCCGCCATAGGTCAGCCGCCCCTCCAGATCAGTGTGGATACCGGGTTCCAGGTCACGCAGGTTCTTGTCGACGGGCATGGCGCAGCGCTGAAGATCGGGCCACGCAGGGTAGCGCAGCGGCGGGGATTCGGGATTCGGGATTCGGGAATGGGGAATGGGGAATGGGGAATGGCGGATGGCGGATGGCGGATGGCGGATGGCGGGGAGTATTCGGCCATGGCCATGCCGGCCTTGGCTTGGCTGCTTGCAGCCCCGGCGGGCTTCCCTGAGGGGATCGGGGCCAGCGAGATACCTGCGCAGGTACCTCGTAGAAAACCCATACGCACGAGTGGCACACCCAGCCCTCCGCGTCGAGGCCGCTTCTTTCACCTCTGAACCACTCAGCAGGGGTCCGGCGCAGTCGCATCCACTGCGCCGCTGTCACCCTATCGTCAACCTAGGTCTGCAAATTCATGCAGAATCGAACGGCGCTGCCGGCCAGGGACGTGGCCGGACCAGGGGAGCGTTTCACGTCTCAAGGATCCAGGGGACTCTCATCTCATGCCAGTGTTGCAGTGTCGTGCAGCCTTACTTTTGTGTGGGCTGGCGCTAGCCGGCCATGCCAATGCCCAGGTCGTCATCAGCCAGGTTTACGGCGGTGGCGGCAATAGCGGCGCCACCCTCCGCAGCGATTTCATCGAGCTGCACAACATCGGCAGCAGCACAGTCAGCCTGGACGGCTGGTCGGTGCAGTACGCCTCGGCTGCCGGTAGCAGCTGGCAGGTCACCCCGTTGGCAGGCAGCGTGCCGGCCGGCGGCTACTACCTGGTCAAGCAGGCCGATGGCAGCGGCGGCAGCGTGGCGCTGCCCACGCCCGATGCCACCGGCACGCTGGCCATGAGCGGCACCGCCGGCAAGGTGGCGCTGAGCAATAGCGCCTCCGCGCTGAGCGGCACCTGCCCCACCGGTTACGCGGATCTGGTCGGCTACGGCAGCAATGCCAGCTGCGCCGAAGGCAACGCACCCACGGCGGCGCCCAGCAACACGCTGGCGGTGCTGCGCGGCAATGAAGGCTGCACCGACACCGACAACAACGCAGCCGATTTCGCCACCGGTGCGCCGGCACCGCGCAATAGCGCCAGCGGTGCGCGCCTGTGCAGCGGCGGCGGCCAACCGATCGCTACGCTGGCCGATGTCAGCCAGGCCGAGGGCAATACCGGCACCCGCAGCGTCGTGTTCACGCTGAGCCTGAGCCAGCCGGCCGGCGCGGGCGGGGTGAGCTTCACCGCTGCCACCGTCGATGGCACCGCCACCGCCGGCAGCGACTACGTCGCCCTGCCCGCCACTGCCCTGCGCATCGCCGCTGGCGAACGCACTGCCAGCATTGCGGTGGACGCGGTAGGCGACACCATCGCCGAGCCGGATGAAAGCTTCCGCCTGCAGATCAGCGCGGTTACCGGCGCGCTGCCGGCCACGCTCAGTGCCACCGGCACTATCCTCAACGACGACTTCAGCCTGCTGCCGATCCACGCCATCCAGGGCAAGGGTGCCCGCTCGCCGCTGGACGGCCAGGTCGTCGCCACCTCGGGCATCGTCACCGCACGCCGTAGCGCCGGGTTCTTCCTGCAGGCGCCGGATACCGAAGCCGATGGCGACCCGGCCACCTCCGAAGGCGTCTACGTCTACACCGGCAGCGCACCGCCGGAAGCGGCCGCCATCGGCAACCGGGTGCGCGTGCAGGGCACGGTGATCGAATACGTGCCCACCGCCGACCCGACCCAGCCACCGCTGACCGAAATCGGCGGCAGCGTCACCGTGCTGGCCGATTCCACCGGCAACCCGTTGCCGTCGCCGATAATCCTGCGCCCGGACTTCCCCAACCCCAACGGCGCCTATGACCAGCTCGAAGCGCTGGAAGGCATGCGCGTGGCCGCCGCCAGCCTCACCGTCAATGCGCCCACCGGCGGCAGCGTCAACGAGACCAATGCCACGGCCACCAGCAATGGCGTGTTCCATGCGGTGGTTACCGGCGTGCCGCGTGCCTTCCGCGAGCCGGGCGTGCAGTTGCCCGACCCGCTGCCGGCCGGTTCGCCAGCCGGGGTGCCGCGCTGGAACACCAACCCGGAAGTGATCGCGGTCGGCAGTGCCGGCGTGGGTGGCGAGCGGCTGGATCTGGCCTCCGGCTGCCTGGTGTTCAATGTGGTCGGCCCGCTGGATTACAGCTTCCGCCGCTACACGCTATACCCGGAACGTACCCCGCAGGTGAGCTGCAACGATGCGGATAAACCGCGTCCGGCACCGCTGCCGCAGCCCGACGATGTGGCCGTGGCGACCTACAACATGGAGCGTTTCTTCGACGACCAGAACGACCCGGCGATCGGCGAACCGGTACTCACGCCGGCCGCGTTCCAGGCCCGCCTCAACAAGGCCTCGCTGGCGATCCGCCGTTATCTGCATCTGCCCGATATCCTGGGCACGGTGGAAGTGGAAAGCCTGAGCGTATTGCAGGCGTTGGCGGCGCGCATCAATGCCGACGCAGTGGCCGGCGGGCAGTCCAATCCGCAATACGTGGCCTACCTGCAGGAAGGTAACGACGTCGGCGGTATCGACGTCGGCTTCCTGGTCAAGACCGCCTGGGTCGCCGGCGGCGTGCCGCGTGTAGAAGTGCTCTCCATCGCGCAGGAAGGCAAGACCGCCACCTGGACCGAACCGGCCGGCGGCGTGAGCCTGCTCAACGACCGCCCGCCACTGGTGCTCAGCGCCAACGTGCATCAGGCCGATGGCCGCACGCTGCCGCTGACCGCCATCGTGGTGCATCAGCGCTCGCTCAACGGCGCCGACACCGACGACGCGGCCGGCACCCGCATCCGCGCCAAACGCCAGGCCCAGGCCGAGTATCTGGCGCGCCTGCTGCAGACGCGTCAGCAGCTGAACCCTGACGAGAAAGTGCTGGTGATGGGCGACTTCAACGCCTTCGAATTCAACGACGGCTATGTGGATGCGATGGGCACGGTCACCGGCAAACCGGCGCCGGATGCGCAGACCGTGGTGGGCGGCGATGGTGCCGATCTGGTCAACCCGGATTACACCGACCTGACCTGGTTCAACACGCCCGACCAGAGCTACTCGTACGCCTTCGACGGCAACGTGCAGTCGCTGGATCACATCCTGGCCAACGACGCCCTGATGCGCACGCCGCAGATCGCCTCGCTCTCGGTCGGCCACGCCCGCATCAATGCCGACTTCCCCGGCACTGCGCGCAACGATGCCAATACGCCCACGCGCCTGTCCGATCACGATCCCACCGTGGTGCTGTTGCGGATGACCAAGCAGGTCAATGCGGACCTGGGCGTGGCAGTCACGGCCGCACGCGCGCAGGTCACCGAAGGCGAGCGCATCGACTACACCGTGGATGTGGAAAACCGTGGGCCGGATCGGGCACCGTTCACAGCACTGGCGCTGGTGTTCGACCTGCCGGTGCGGGCACGTATCACGGCTCCGACGGGTTGGATTTGCCAGAACCAGACCAATGCCACGCAGACCACGTTCACCTGCAATCTGCCCGCATTGAACCCCGGCGCCATGCAGAGCTTTGCGGTGCAACTCGATACTGGCGCGGAACTGGCAGGCCGCACCGTGATGCTGGCCGGGTCGGTCGCCTCGCAGTCTCCCGACCCGCAGCCGGACAACAACACCGACACCGCGACGGTCTCGGTGCAGGCACGGCCGCAACCCCGCAGTGACTTGGCGGTGCGTTTCGAGGGCCCCACCAGTCTGCCGACCACCGCCTTCAATGCCAGCTACCGCGTGCTGTTGAGCAACATCGGCGCCGCACCGGCGCAACGCCCCAGCCTGGTAATCGAAGGCAATACGGTGTCGGCGTTGTCGCAGCTGGTGCCGCCGCAGGGCTGGCGCTGCGACAAGCAGGTGCAATCGCTGCGCAGCGCCCGCTTCGTCTGCAGCACTGCGGCGGTGGTATTGCCCGGCGCGCAGGCCGCCTTCCAGCTGACCGTGGCAACCAAGCCACTCCCGGCCGAAGGCGCGGTGCGGGTGCAGGCCACGGCCAGCTCCAGCTCGCCCGATGCCAATCCGGCCGACAACACGGCGCTGATCGTCACCCCGATCGGCGGAGGCAACAGCCGCCGCTGATCGCACTGCAACACGTCGCAGTGGGTTACTGCGACAAAGGGCGCGGCCTGGTCCGCGCCCTTTTTTTTGTGCATCCCAGCATCATTGTGTGCTGCGGTGCAGGACAGCGTTTTGCTCCGCCGTCCTTAACATGGCAACTCATATCATTTGAAACTTCTTGATGAAGGTGTCGCCGCAATGAGCGTAGCCGCGCAGTTCCAGATCGACTATCTGCAATACATGGATGCGGACGGCAACCTCGTCCGCGACGACCTGCCGGCCGACGCCGCCAATCCGCAGACCCTGCTCGCCCTGTTCAAGCGCATGCTGTTCGTGCGCACCTTCGACACCAAGTCGGTGGCCCTGCAGCGCACCGGCAAGCTCGGCACCTACGCGGCCAGCCTTGGCCACGAAGCCACCCACGTGGGCATCGGTGCATCGATGCGCAGCGGCGATGTGTTCGCGCCCAGCTATCGCGAGTACGGCACCATGTTCGAGCGCGGTGTGCGCCCGCGCGATGTGCTGCTGTACTGGGGTGGCGACGAGCGCGGCAGCGACTATCCGCGCGACGCCGATGCGGCCATCGACTTCCCGATCTGCGTGCCCATCTCCACCCAGTGCCTGCATGCAGCCGGCTCGGCGCTGTCGTTCAAGCTGCAGAACAAGCCACAGGTGGCGGTCGCTTGCTGCGGCGACGGCGGCAGCTCCAAGACCGACTTCTATGCCGCACTGAATTCGGCCGGCGCCTACAAGCTGCCGCTGATCCTGTGCGTGATCAACAACGGCTGGGCGATCTCGGTGCCGCGTTCGGCGCAGACCGGCGCGCAGACCCTGGCGCAAAAAGGCCTGGCCGGCGGCCTGCATTGCCTGCAGGTGGACGGCAACGACCTGATTGCGGTGCTCGAAGCCATGCGCCAGGCGCGCGTGCGTGCGCTGGCCGGCGACGGCGGCACGGTGATCGAGTTCATGACCTACCGCCTCACCGATCACACCACGGCCGACGACGCGCGCCGCTATCGTGGCGAAGACGAGGTCAAACAGGCCTGGACCCGCGAGCCGCTGCTGCGCCTGCGCCGCTATCTCACCGCGCAGGGCCTGTGGGACCAGGCGCAGGAAGACGCGTGGAAAGCCGAATGCGGCGCGCGCATCGACGAAGAGGTCAACGCGTACCTGAACACGCCGGTGCAACCGGTGGAGGCGATGTTCGATTACCTCTATGGCGACCCGCCGGCCGCATTGCTGGCACAGCGCGCCGAGGTGATGGCCCTGGAGACGCGTCATGGATGAGCTCAAGCATGCGCCCGCCGACACGTCGCAGCACGCCAATGCCCCTTACAACGCCGCTGCAACGCGCGGAGAAATTGCCATGAGTTCGCCCATCACCCTGATCGAAGCCATCACCCAGGCGCTGTCCTGGGAGCTGGAACACGACCCCGCGGTGCTGGTGCTGGGCGAGGATGTCGGCGTCAACGGCGGCGTGTTCCGCGCCACTGCCGGCCTGCAGCAGCGCTTCGGCAGCGAACGCGTGCTGGACACGCCGCTGGACGAAACCACCATCGCCGGCCTGAGCGTGGGCCTGGCCGCGCAGGGCATGAAGCCGGTGGCCGAAGCGCAGTTCGATGGCTTCGTGTATCCCATGGTCGATCATCTGATCTGTCACGCCGCGCGCCTGCGCAACCGCACCCGTGGCCGTCTGCATTGCCCGATGGTGCTGCGCGTGCCGTGGGGCGGCGGCATCCGCGCACCGGAACACCACAGCGAAGCCAATGAGGCCATCTTCACCAACGTGCCCGGTTTGCGCGTGGTGTTGCCGTCCTCGCCGCAGCGCGCCTACGGCCTGTTGCTGGCCGCCATCCGCGACCCGGACCCGGTGATCTACATGGAGCCCAAGCGCATCTACCGCCAGTACAAGGAAGTGGTGGCCAACGACGGCGAGGCGCTGCCGCTGGATGTGTGCTTCGTGCTGCGCGATGGCACCGACGTCACCCTGGTCACCTGGGGCGCGCAGGTCAAGGAAGCGCTGGAAGCGGCCGACGCACTCGCCGGCGAAGGCATCAGCGCCGAAGTGATCGACGTGGCCACGCTGCGCCCGCTGGACTTCGACACCATTGCCGAATCGGTGGCAAAGACTGGCCGCTGCGTGATCGTGCAGGAAGCCCCGCGCACTGCCGGCTTCGGTGCGGAAATCGCCGCGCAGCTGGCCGAAAAATCCATGTACGACCTGCGCGCTCCGGTCGAACGCGTCACCGGCTACGACACGCATATCCCGCTGTTCCGGCTGGAAATGAAGTATCTGCCCAGCGTGGAGCGCATCGTCACTGCCGCACGGCGCGCCGTGGCTGCCGGCTGACATGCGCGCCCGTCTGCTCTGCACGCACCGCGCCGCCTACGCCAACCCGGTCCGCTTCCAGGCGGGCCAGCGGGTCAGCGTGGGTGTACGCGATGAAGAATGGCCGGCGTTCGCCTGGGTCACCACCGACGACGGCCGTGCCGGCTGGGCGCCGCTGGCCTGGCTGCGCCCGTTGGGCGACGGCATGGCCGAAGCGCTACACGATTACGACGCACGCGAACTCACTGCCGACACCGGCGAGGACGTGTTGCTGCACCACGAACATGGTGGCTGGTGGTGGTCCGAGCGTGCCGATGGCGCGCAGGGCTGGCTGCCGGCGGCCGATCTGGAACTCCTCGACGACACCACGCCGCACGTGCCTGCGGCGCAAGAGAATCTGCCATGAGCGAAAGCAAGACGTTTCATCTGCCGGACCTGGGCGAAGGCCTGCCGGATGCCACCATCGTCGAATGGTTCGTCAAGGAGGGCGACAGCGTGCGCCTGGACGAGCCACTGGTGTCGATGGAAACCGCCAAGGCGGTGGTCGACGTGCCCTCGCCGTTCTCCGGCACCGTGGTCAAGCTGGCCGGCGCGGCCGGCGATGTGATCGTGACCGGTTCCATGCTGGCGCAGTTTGCGCTGGACGCCTCGCAGCCGCAGCGCGCCGATGGCCAGGACACCGGCCACGGGCATGGTCACGGCGCCGCCCAGGCCACGACACCGAGCACCGGCCAGAGCGCGGCCGGCCCCACCGAGCGCGTGGTGGCCTCCGATGACGGCGGCGAAATTGCCGATGCCGACGCCGGCACCGGGCAGCGCGACGACGCCGGTACCGTGGTGGGCGCGATGCAAAGCTCCGACACCGTGCAGAGCGAGCAGGCCATCGCCGTCGGCGGCGTGCGCGCGATGCCGGTGGTGCGGGCGCTGGCGCGCAAGCTGCGCGTGGATCTGGCGCAGGTGCGCGCCACCGGACCGGACGGCACGGTCACGCTGGCAGATGTGAAGCAGGCAGCCGCCGCCGGCACCGCGCAGCCCTCACCCGGCGCGCTTGGCGCGCCGACCTCTCCCGCAGGCGGGAGAGGTGGTGCAATCGCTGACGGTAGGAGAGCCGCTGGGATCGCTGCCGACGGCAGAGCGGCGACCCTTCTCCCGCCTGCGGGAGAAGGTGCCCGCAGGGCGGATGAGGGCAGCTCTGCCCGCTCGCCGCTCTCAGCCAGCGGCAAGCCGATGCGCACCCAATCGCCCGGCATCAGCGCCAAGGGCCAGCCCGAACAGCTCAAGGGCGTGCGCCGCAACATGGCGCGCGTGATGGCCGATGCGCACAGCAAGGTGGTGCCGACCACGCTCAACGACGACGCCGACCTGCATGCCTGGCAGCCCGGTAACGACGTCACCGTGCGCCTGGTGCGCGCCATCGTGCGCGCGTGCCAGGCAGTGCCCGCGCTCAATGCCTGGTTCGATGGCGATGCACTCAGCCGCACCCTGCACCATCAGGTCGATGTCGGCATCGCGGTGGACACCGAAGAAGGCCTGTTCGTGCCCGCGCTGCGCAATGCCGACATGCTGGATGCGCACGGCATCCGCGAGGGCGTCAACCGCCTGCGCCAGCAGGTGGAAAGCCGCAGCATCGCCGCCTCGGAACTGAGCGGTTACACCATCTCGCTGTCCAACTTCGGCATGTTCGCCGGCCGCTACGCCACACCGGTGGTGGTGCCGCCGTGCGTGGCGATCGTGGCTGCCGGCCGTGCGCGCTATCAGCTCACCCCGGTCATGGGCGGGGTGGAAACCCACAAGGTCATGCCGCTGTCGCTGACCTTCGATCACCGCGCCGCCACCGGCGGCGAAGCCGCACGCTTCCTGCGCGCGATGCTGGACGATCTGGCGCTGGCCAGCTGAGGCGCAGCGGGCAACTGGCCTCGCCCATCGCTGGATGGGCGCGGCTGGCCTGGCGGCTGCCATCCGCAGGCCAGCGATTCGGCGGTTGCGAGCCTGGATTGTCGCGCGGCAGGGTTGTCGAGCGGCGATCTGCGGCCTGCCTGCAAGGCCGCTGCGGACCGACGCAGTGTTCGCCGGACACCCCGAGTGAGGGGCGACCAAGCGATTGCAGTGCAATGCCTGGATAATCGGCGCATGTCATTTTCCAATCTCTCGCTGTCGCCGCAGCTGCAGCCGTTCTTCGACACCGCGCTGGCCAAGGCCGGCGTGCGCACGCCCACACCGATTCAGCAACGGGCCATCGGGCCGATGCTGGCCGGACGCGATCTGATTGCCATGGCGCAGACTGGTTCGGGCAAGACCCTGGCCTATGCGTTGCCGCTGCTGCAGCAACGCATGCTGGCGCCGGAGAGCGCACCGCGCGTGCTCGGCGCGCTGGTACTGGTGCCCACCCGCGAGCTGGCTGCACAGGTGGACGACACGCTGCGCCAGCTGGCGGCGCATCTGCCGCGGCGCCTGAAGACGGTGCTCGCCACCGGCGGCAGTTCGATCAATCCGCAGTTGCTGGCGTTGCGCGGTGGCGCCGACATCGTGGTGGCCACGCCCGGCCGGCTGCTGGATCTGGTCGAACACAACGCGCTGCGCCTGAGCGAGGTAGCCACGCTGGTGCTGGACGAAGCCGACCGCCTGCTGGAGCTGGGCTTCGGCGCCGAGCTCGATCGCATCCTGGCGTTGCTGCCTGCGCAGCGGCAGAGCGTGCTGTTTTCGGCCACCTATCCGCCGGCCATCGCCGCGCTGGCAAAACGCCGCCTGCGCGACCCGCTGCGCATCACCATCGAGGCCACGCCGGAGCAGGCACCGGCAATCGCACAGCGCGCGATCACGGTGGATGCCGGCCAACGCACGCAGTTGCTGCGTCATCTGCTGCAGGAACACGCATGGCCGCAGCTGCTGGTGTTCGTCGCCAGCCGCCACACCGCCGAGAAGGTCGCCGAAAAACTGGGCAAGACCGGCATCACGGTCCAGCCGCTGCATGGCGACCTGAGCCAGGGCCGCCGCGAACGCACGCTGCGCGCGTTCAAGCAGCACGAGGTGCAAGTGCTGGTGGCCACCGATCTGGCCGGGCGCGGCATCGACATCGACGCGCTACCGGCGGTGCTCAATTACGACCTGCCCCGCTCCACCGTCGACTACACCCACCGCATCGGGCGCACCGCACGCGCCGGCGCCAGCGGCGTGGCAATCAGCTTCGTCACCGCCGACAACGCCCAGCAATGGCGGCTGATCGAAAAACGCCAGGCGCTGCGTGTCGCCCCCGAGATCGTCCCCGGCTTCGAACCGACGCCCGGCGAGCCCGCTGCGGGCTCGCCCATCCGCGCAGCCGACGACAACGGCGGCATCAAGGGCAAGCGGCCCAGCAAGAAGGACAAGTTGCGCGCGGCTGCGCAGGCTGCGGCCAAACCGGACTGACGCGCCAGCAGCGCGGCACATCGCGTTGCGCAGGCACCTCGATCCGCGGGCGACGCGCGGTGACAGGACCCCGTTGCCGCAGTACAGCCGCGCAGGTCCAGTTCGCCGCTAACCACATGGCGACAAATGCCGCCTTATGCGGAGCGCGACGAAGCTGGCGTACAACCTGGCGATCCGCATCCGTTAGCTACGGACGCCGCAGCGCAACCTCAGCGCCTGCAGGGTGCAGCCGTTTTCCGGCCTGCAGCATCGCCTGCCCGGCCGCTGCGCAACCGCGATGAAAGCCGCGCTTCAAGCGCACGACAGCAGCCAACAGCTAGGAGTGGACGCTGCAAGGGCACTGCGCTGCACGCGTGTTAGATGCCGGTCCAGTGCACCGGCCGCGCCGTCATGGTGGCGGCGCAGTCGTCATGAGAGCGGCGCTCAGTCCTGCTCGAAATCCAGCTCACCGCCGGCCAGCGCATCGCCGTCGGTGCGCGGGGTACGCTTGGCGGGCTTGCGCAGGATTTCCACGAAGAACTGGTCGCCACCTTCGCTGGTGAGCGTGTTGATCGCGCGGATCAGCTCTGCCGGCGGCAGCGGCTGCGCACTGGCTTCGTCCACGCCAAAGCGCATGTCGAAGTCCCAGTAGTCCGCACCTTCCGGCAACTCCTTGCGGCGCTCGCGACGGATGTACTTGCGGATATCGTGCTTGCTGGACTCCAGCAGACGATCGCGGTTCTTGCCTTCAAGGTTGAGCTGGTAGGTCTTGCGCATGGCGACATCGTTCCGGAACTGGCCGCCTATTGTGAGGCCACGTGGCCGTTGTGGGGGAATCGTCGGCGTTCCGGTGGATCGATCAGCAGGCTCGCAGACTGATCGGGGCATGCAGTCGCCGGGCCGGCGCGCCCCACCCAGCACCGATCCACGCATGGCGCGCGACTGTAAACATCGGCCGCTCCCAGGTCACTGCAGAGCGGCAGATGCCGATTCCAGCGCCGCAGCCGGAGGACTCGCTACAAACGCCTGCTCGGCCGCAATCACCTCATCGGCGTGGTCCTGGCACCAGTGCAGCAGCGCGATCAGCGGCGCTTCCAGAGTGTCGCCCAACGGCGTGCGCCGGTATTGCACGGCCACCGGCGAGGAGGAAATCACTTCCCTGCTGATCAACCCGATCCGTTCCAGGCGCCGCAGCGCTTCGGTCAACGATTTGTGCGTCACGCCATCCAGTTGCCGTTTGATCTGGTTGAAGCGCGTCGGCCCATTGCATAGCACCGTCATGATCATGACCGACCACTTGTTGGCGATCGGCTCCAGCACCGTGCGGATGTCCGCAATGCGATAGAGATCGCAGGGCGCAGTGGTTTCCTCGGCCATATCTAGTTACCTATAGGTGCGTAATTGAAACTAAGTATAGGATGGATATCATCTCGCTGGCACTGAACACCGATTCGACGGGGCGTGGCCGCGTCCAATCCCGCATCGACAACCAACGAGAGACTGTCCATGTCAACGAATGAGCTCCACGGCAAAGTGGCCTTGATTACCGGCGCCTCCAGCGGCATCGGCAACGCAACGGCAAAGAAACTCGCAGCGGCCGGCATGAAGGTCGGCCTTGCGGCGCGGCGCACCGAACGGCTGCAGGCGTTGAAGTCGGACATCGAGCAGGCAGGCGGCCAAGCGCTGGTGCTGGAAATGGATGTTGCCAACAAGGACTCGGTCAACGCAGGCGTGGCAGCACTGATCGCGGCTTATGGCGCAATCGACGTGCTGGTCAACAATGCCGGCATCATGCCGCTGTCCAGCATCGACGATTTCCATACCAACGAATGGGAACAGATGATCGACGTCAATGTGAAAGGCGTGCTCAATGTGGCCGCAGCGGTACTGCCGCAGATGATCAAGCAACATTCCGGCCACGTCTTCAACACATCCTCGATCGCCGGGCGCAAGGTCTTTGGTCAGGGATTTGCGGTGTACTCGGCAAGCAAGTTTGCAGTAACCGCCTTCACCGAAGGCCTGCGGATGGAAGTCGGCAAGAAGCACAACATCCGTGTCACCAGCATTCAACCGGGCATTGTCGCAACCGAGCTTCCGGCACAGACCACCAGCGCAGAATATCAGGCCATGATGGCCGGTTTCGCCGGCACGGTGCGGATGCTGGATCCGATGGACATTGCCGACACCATCCTGTTCGCGGCGCAGGCACCGGCGAACGTCAACATTGCCGAGGTGTATGTGGTGCCGACCGATCAGGTGTAACGGGTGCTCGACCACTGCATGCAGCCGGATCCCGGCTGCATGGGGACGCGCCGCTTTACGGCGTCAGCCCAACCCGAGTTGCTTGCGCAGGCTGCCATCCACCGCACCGGCGGGCATGAAGCGGCGCAGCTTGCGCAGCAGCGATGCCTGCCCCGGGGGCGTGCGACGCATGTGCCATGCACCTAGCGCGGCGTCCACCACGGTGCTGGCTACGTCCTGCGGTTCCGGTGCGTTGTCGATATGGCCGGTGACCGCACGGCTGACCACGCCGCGTTCGCGGTCGTACTCGGCAATCGGGGTCTGCGCCACCGGCGAATTGCTGCCCAGGCTGGTCTTGGTATACGCCGGCTCCACCAATGTCACCCGGATACCGAACTGGCGCAGCTCATGGTCCAGCGATTCGGACAGCCCTTCCACCGCGTGCTTGGAGGCGGCGTACACGCCCATGTACGGCGCCGGCAGAAATCCCAGTACCGAGCTGACGTTGACGATGCGTCCCGCGCGTTGTGCACGCATGTGCGGCAGCACCGCCTGGAGAGTGCGCAGGATGCCCAGCACATTGGTATCCAACAGCGCGGCGGCCTCTTCGACACTGGTTTCCTCCACCGCGCCGACCAGGTTGGCGCCGGCATTGTTGACCAGCACATCGATGCGGCCGCTGTGCCCAACGATGCCGTCGACGACCCGTTTGATGGACGCTGCATCGCGGATATCCATCTCGACCAGCTCCACGTTCGGCAGCGGTGTTGCGCCAGCGCGATTGCGCACCGTGCCGTAGACGATGCAGCCACGCGCGGCAAAACGCGCGGCGGCCACGCGCCCGATCCCGGACGAGACGCCGGTGATCAGCACCACAGTCTGTTGTTGCATTGCAGGTTCCTCGAAAGAAAGGAGAACAGCGTGCGCTTACGCAGCAAGGCCGACGCGAGCGCCGCGGTTCGAAAGAGATGCAAGGACCACACGCCTGGGCGACGGCAACACCGCTGCCGCCGCCCCGGCGCCTTACGCGTGCTGTGCCACCGCAGGCTTACTGCCGGTGGTGTCGGGCCGGATCTTGAACCAGATCGAATACATTGCCGGCAGGAACACCAGGGTCAGGATGGTGCCGGCCAGGGTGCCGCCGATCAGCGTGTAGGCCAGCGTGCCCCAGAACACCGAATGGGTGAGCGGGATGAACGCCAGGATCGCCGCCAGCGCGGTCAGGATCACCGGCCGCGCACGCTGCACGGTGGCTTCCACCAAGGCATGGAACGGGTCCAGTCCTTCGGCTTCGTTGTGATGGATCTGCCCGATCAGGATCAGCGTGTTGCGCATCAGGATGCCCGACAGCGCAATCAACCCCACCAGCGCATTGATGCCGAACGGCTGCTGGAACAGGATCAAGGTCGGCACCACGCCGATCAGGCCGAGCGGGCTGGTCAGGAACACCATCACCATCGCCGAGATCGAGCGCACCTGCAGGATGATGATGAGTAAGGTGGCCGCCAGCATGATCGGGAACAACGGCAGCATCGCGGTTGTGGCCTTGCCGGATTCCTCGATGGAGCCAGCCTCCTTGATCTGATACCCGCCAGGCAATTTGTCGATGATCGGCTGCAGCTGCTTGGTGATCGCTGCCGAGACATCCGGCGGCTGCAGCTGGTCGTCGACATCGCCACCCACGGTGATCGTCGGCACCCGATCACGGCGACGCATGACCGGCTCTTCCATGCGCACATCCACCTTGCCCACCTGCGACAGCGGCACGCGCTGGCCATTGCCACCGGCCAGGGTGAAGTCGGCGATGCGGGCCGGGTCGAAGCGCGTGTCGCCGGCCGACCGCGCCACTACCTGCACGCTGCGGATATCCTCGCGCACCAGCGTGATCGGCACGCCGGACAGCAGGAACTGCAGCTGCTGGGCAACCGCGGTCGAGGTCAAGCCCACTGCCTGCAGGCGGTCCTGGTCCAGGCTGAAATGCAGCGTCGGTGTGCGCACGCCCCAGTCGGTATTGACGGTGCGCAGCATCGGGCTGTCCTGCATGACCTGCTTGACCTGCGCGGCAATGCCACGCAGCACCTGCGGGTCGGGACCGCTTACCCGGTAGGCCACCGGAAACTGCGAGTACGGGCCGAAGGTCAGTTGCGTCACGCGCACGCGCGCTTCCGGTGCCAGGCCTTGCGCGATCGCCTCACGCAAGCGCAGCTTCAGCGCATCGCGCTCGTGCTGGTCGTCGGTACGCACCACGATCTTGGCGAACGAAGGGTCCGGCAGTTCCGGGCCCATCGCCAGGAAGAAGCGCGGCGCACCCTGACCGATGTACGCGGTCACGATCTTCGCTTCCTTCTGCCTGGACAGCCAGGCTTCCACCTTGGCGGCCGCCGCACTGGTCTGGGTGATCGCAGTGCCGTACGGCAGCTGCACTTCCACCAGCACTTCGGGGCGGTCGGAGATCGGGAAGAACTGCTTCTTGACGATGCCCATGCCGACGATCGCCAGCACGAACAGTCCCACCACCGAACCGGCCACCAGCCACTTGCGCGCAATCACGCGGCCCAGCGCATCGCGAAAGCGGTTGTAGCGCGGCGTGTCGTACATCGCCGCGTGCCCGCCTTCGACCTTCTTCAGGTCGGGCAGCATCTTCACGCCCAGGTAGGGCGTGAACACCACCGCCACCACCCACGACACGATCAACGCGATACCCACGATCCAGAACATGTTGCTGGTGTATTCGCCGGCCGTGGAGGCAGCAAATCCGTTCGGCATGAAGCCGACTGCCGTGACCAGGGTGCCGGACAACATCGGCGCAGCGGTGTGGCTCCACGCGTACGCCGATGCGGCGACGCGGCCATAGCCTTCTTCCATCTTCACCACCATCATCTCGATCGCGATGATGGCGTCGTCCACCAGCAAGCCCAGCGCCAGGATCAGCGAGCCCAGCGTGATGCGGTCGAAATTCTTGCCGGTGGCAAGCATCACCACGAACACCGCCGCCAGCGTCAGCGGCACGGCTGCCGCCACCACGATGCCCACCCGCCAGCCCATGCTGACGAAGCACACCAGCATCACCACCAGCAGCGCGACGAAGAACTTGGTCATGAACTCGCCGACCGACGCGTCGATGTTGACCGCCTGGTCGGTGACCTTGCTCAGGCTCATGCCCAGCGGCAGCTCGGCATTGATTGCGCTGACTTCGCTGTCCAGCGATTTGCCCAGATCCAGGCCGTTCCAGCCATCGCGCATGATGATGCCCAGCAGCAACGCCGGTTCGCCGCCGCTGCGGATCATGAAGGTGGACGGATCTTCGTAACCGCGTTTGACGGTGGCGATATCGGACAATTTCAGCGTGCGGCCCTGTACCACCAACGGGGTGTCGCGGATCTTCTGCAGGCTGTCCAGCGCGCCATCCAGGCGAATGAATACCTGCGGCCCGCGCGTTTCCACCGACCCGGCGGCATTCAAGGCGTTCTGTGCGTTGAGTGCGGCAAACACGTCCTGCGGACTGACACCCAGCGTGGCCAGACGCTCATGCGAGAACTCGACAAAGATGCGCTCGGGCTGCTCGCCGATGATATTGACCTTCTTGACGCCCGGCACGTGCAGGATGCGCTGGCGCAGGGTCTCGGCATCGCGTGCCAGCAACCGCTGCGGCTCGCCCTTGGCCTTGAGCGCGAACAGCGCAAAGGTGACGTCGGCATATTCGTCGTTGATCAGCGGCCCGATCACCCCGGCCGGCAGGTTGGCCACTTCATCGCCGGCTTTCTTGCGCGCCTGGTAGAACTGCTCCTGCACCTCACCGGGCGGGGTGCTGTCCATCAAGGTCAGCGTCGTGAACGCAAGACCGGGGCGCGTGTAGGTTTCGGTACGGTCGTACCAGCGCAATTCCTGCATGCGCTTTTCGAGTTTTTCGGCCACCTGGTCCTGCATTTCCTGCGGCGTGGCGCCCGGCCAGGCGGTCACGATCGTCATCACCTTGATGGTGAATGCCGGGTCTTCGGCACGCCCGAGCTTGAGAAACGCCACCAGGCCGGCCAGCGAAATCAGGAAGATCAGAAACAGCGTGATGGAGCGCTCGCGCACGGCGAGCGCCGAGAGATTGAACCGGCCCTCGCTCACGGCTGCGCTCCTGCCGCCTTGGCGGTGTTGCCAGCGGTGGCGGCAGTGCTGCCGGCAGCACCGGCACCGGCGATGCGTACCTGCGCACCGTCGCGCAGCAGGTGTGCTCCCAACGCCACGATGCGCTCGCCGCGCGCCAGCGTGCCGGCGACATTGGCATGGTCATCGTCCAGCCCCAGCACCGTCACCGGCCGCCAGCTCACCTTGGTCGGGTTGCCCGCAATTACCCACACGCCCGGGCCCTTGCCGGCATCGAACAGCGCGGCCAGCGGTACCTGCAGGCCGGCCTGGGTGCCGGCTGTGGTGGTGCCGGGAACGCGCACGCTGACCGTGGTGCCAAGCGGCGCCTGCGCCAGCGCGCCGTCGAGCACGTAGCGGGCCTCGAAGGTGCGCGTGAGCCGGTCGGCACTCTCGGACAGCTGGCGCAAGGTGGCCGGCACGCTGACGGCGGCGTTGCCGAACAGCGTGGCCTGGGCCACCGAGCCGACCTGAGGGCGCAGGGTTTCCGGCAGCTGGATCACCGCCTCGCGCGGGCCGGCATGCGCCAGCCGCACCACCGGCTGCCCGGCCGCGACCACCTGGCCCGGCTCGACCAGGGTCTCCATCACCACGCCATCGGCATCGGCCAGCAGGTCGGAGTAACGGTTGGCGTTGCGCGCCACGTCGGCCTGGGCCTGGGCGGCGCTCAGCTGCGCCTTGGCCGCATCGGCGGCGGCCTTGATCTGGTCGTAGGCCGAGGCCGAGATGGCACCGGTGCCGCGCAGGTCGCGGTAGCGGGCCTCGTCGTCGGTGGCCTGCTGGGCGCGGGCACGCGCGGCGGCGACCGCGTCCTGCTGCGCACGGGCAGCCAGCTGCAGATCCACCGGGTCGATGCGCATCAACGGCTGCCCGCGCTTGACGCTCTGGCCGGCATCGACCAGCCGTGCGGACACCTTGCCGGCCACCCGGAAGCCCAGGTCGCTCTGGACCCGCGCCGCGACGGTGCCGGAAAAGCTGCGCGCCGCACTGCTGGCGTCGCCCACCGTGGCTACCCGGACCAGCGGGGTGGCAGTGCGTGGATCAGGCTGTGCCTTTCCGCCGCAGGCACTCAGTGCCAGCGGCAGGACACACAGGACGGTGGAGGTAACGAGGCGGCGCCGAAGCATGGGAATCCCGAAGCGATCTGATGAAGGTTCGCATCCTGGGACTTGTGACCAAATCAGTCAATAGTCACAACGAAATTTATGGCGACAGGCTGCGTAGCACCAGACCCGACAGCAGCACCGGCATGTCTTCGACCTGCTCCAGGTTGTACTGGAGCATCGCCGGATTCATGTACGGGCGCAGCACCGCGTAGACGGCCTGGGCGGCCTCGTCCAGCGGTGTCTTGCGCTCGAAATCGCCATTCAGACGGCCCTGCTGCAGCACGTCGTGCACCAGCTTCTGCATGCGGACCTCGTAGGCCACGACCGACTGCCAGCGCTCGGTGGCGGCCGACGCGGCAATCTCATACAGCTTGCGGTCCTGGAAGCACAGCCGCAGGCTGGCCTCGGTAATCACCTTGAAAAGTCGACGGATTTTCTCCGGTGCCTGGTCGGTTTCGTCCATTGCGGCGCAGACCTCGGTCTCGATCTGGCGCATGCAGTTGGTGCAGATCGACTCGCCGATGGCCTGCTTGGACTCGAAGAACTTGTAGATGTAGGCCTTGGAAAACCCGATCGCCTTGGCCAGGTCCGAGACAGAGGTCTTTTCATAGCCATAGCGGCTGAAGTGGTCGGTGGCGGCGACGACGATCT
The DNA here is from genome assembly GCF_040202405.1 of Xanthomonas sp. WHRI 6106. Classification (NCBI taxonomy): domain Bacteria; kingdom Pseudomonadati; phylum Pseudomonadota; class Gammaproteobacteria; order Lysobacterales; family Lysobacteraceae; genus Xanthomonas; species Xanthomonas sp. WHRI 6106. The sequence continues at coordinate 233,521 of NZ_JBEGFC010000004.1, forward strand.
GGTCGCGCACGTCGTGATCGACCGGGCCCCGGCCGGAAACTGGGTAACTGGATGCTTTGTTCATTTCGACAGCTTAGCTCCGTCGCCCCCGACTTACAAAAGTGACCATTTCGTATTACAGTCACTCACCGTCCCGTCACCCTGGTCCCGTCATGCCGTTACTCCGCACCCTTGCAGCGCTTATCGCCGCCAGCCTCGCCGCAGGCTGTGCGGTGGGCCCCAACTATGCTCGTCCGGATGCTCCCCTGCCCGAGCACTATCTCGGTCAGGCCGCCGTGGCTGAACGCCAGGCCAGCGCACAGGCCGATCTGGACAGCTGGTGGGTCGGCTTCAACGACCCGGACCTGAGCCGCTACGTCACCGCCGCACTGGCGCAGAACCTGGACCTCGCGCAGGCCACCGCGCGGGTGACCCAGGCCCGTGCCGGGCTGACCGCCGCCACCGCCGCGCTGCTGCCTTCCGGCAACATCAACGGCAGCGCGACGCGCGCCTACCAGTCGCTGGAGACGCCGCAGGGCCAGGTGCTGAACAGCCTTCCCAACTTCGATCGCTACGCGAGTATCTACGAGGCCAATCTGGGCGCCAGCTGGGAGCTGGATCTGTTCGGCGGCCTGCGCCGCGGGCGCCAGGCCGCGCTGGCCGACTACCAGGCCACCGACGCCGGCGCGGCAGCCACGCGCCTGGCGGTCGCCGCGCAGACCGCCGACATCTACATCAGCATCCGCGGCCTGCAGGCGCGGCTGGACGTGGCCCAACGCCAGGTCGCCACCCAGCAGGGCCTGGTGTCGATGGTGACGCTGCTGCACGGCAAGGGCCTGGCGGCCGAACTGCAACTGCAGCAGGCCCAGGGTGCACTGGCCCAGGCCCAGGCCACGGTGCCCGGGCTGGAGGCCGGGCTGGTGGCGGCCATGAACGCGCTGGATGTGATGCTGGGCGTGGCGCCCGGCACCCACCGCGCGGAGCTGGCGGCCAGCAAACCCATCCCGGCTGCGCCGCAGATCGCCGACAGCGGCACGCCGGCCGACCTGCTGCGCCGCCGTCCCGACCTGATCGTGGCCGAGCGCCGGCTGGCCGCGGCCAATGCGCGCATCGGCGTGGCGATGGCCGAGTACTACCCCAAGTTCTCGCTGAGCGGCCTGCTTGGCAGCGCCACCGCCATCTCCGGCGGCAATCTGTTCACCGGCGATGCCGCGCAGTCGTCCGGCGTGCTGGGGCTGCGCTGGCGGCTGTTCGATTTCGGCCGCATCAACGCGCAGATCGCGCAGGCCAAGGGCCAGGAAGCCGAGCAATTGGCTGCGTACCGCCTGGCTGTCCTGCGCGCCACCGAAGATGTGGAAAACGCCTTCACCGCGCTGGTCAAACGCGAGCAGCAGGCCAACGTGCTGACGCAGGGTGTGGAGGCGTTGGGCAAGGCGCGTGGCGCCTCGGCGCTGGCCTACGAAAAAGGCACCGTCAGCCTGATCGAAGTGCTCAACGCCGACGACAGCCTGCTGCGCGCGTCCGATGCGCAGGTGCAGGCGCGCACCGAGGCTGCGCGCAGTGCGGTGGCGACGTTCAGGGCATTGGGTGGTGGCTGGCAGACCGGAGGCAATGCGGCGGTGGCGGTGCAGCGGCAATAGCAATAGCGGTAGAGCGCGTGTGGCTTCACCCCGTACCCTCACCCCAACCCCTCTCCCGCAGGAGAGGGGCTCCGGCTGCGTGCACTGCGCCGCACAGTGAAAAGACATCCCTTCTCCCGCCGGGGCACCTTCTCCTCCTTCATGGAGGAGAAGGTGCCCCGCAGGGGCGGATGAGGGTACGTGCGAAGCCTGGATTGCTTGCGCACCTTTTCATTACCCCAGGAGCGTCGCCGTGCCGCGTCTCGCTACACCATCGCAAGTCCGAACGTACAACATCGATGCGTGCAACTTCGATGCACAACTCCGAGCGTCCAATGCACGTAGCGCGTAACGCGTTGACCGCAATCAATCGGCATGAAACCGAATGCCCTCATTGATCGCGCATTGATACGCCAGCACCGGCCCGCGCTGCTGCAGTGCCGGCAGGTCGTACATGTAGGTGGTGAAACGCACGCTGCCATCCGGGCGCAGCTGGTAACGCATGAACTGCTGGATCGGCTTGCCATCGTTGGCCACGGTGAAATGCGAGCCAGAGAATGCGGCGGTGCCATCGTCGGTGATGCGATAGGCATCGATATGGCGACCACCGCGGGTCCTGCTGATCGGCGTGCCTTGCTCGGGTGTGCAGCGACTGAGATCAGTCGTCAGGCTGACGTCGTAACCGGATTCCAATGCGGCAATGACGTCGGCTCGCGTCTTCAGCGATTCGCTGGCCAATGCAGGCAATGCACTGGCGCACAGTACAGCGGCAACCACAGCGGGGATACGTCGGGACATGGCGAACTCCAGGCAGAGGAGGGAAACAAGTGCCCTGGACGTTGGTCAGCCCAGGGCGGACACCATGCGCCAGTCGCGCCCGCCGCCGCGCGCCGCCGCGCGCCGCGCTACGCATTGCGCGGCATGTTTGCGCTGCGCGACAACGCGCGGGCACGGCGCACAGTTTGGTTATGCCTTCCTGCGCAGAGGCTGTTGTCACGGCTGCTGACCCGAGGAAAGAAGGCCCGGCACGCACCTACAACCGCGCATTGACCTCGCGCGGCACCTGTTCCGGTTCCGGCTGTAACGCCGGTGTTGCCCCCAGCAACAAGCGCTCGGCGAGCGCGCGCGTGGCCACACGCAATTCGGGGACGGCGGTGATTTCCCAGTAACGCCCACGCAGCAGCGGACCCACGCAATACAGCCCCGGCACGATCTGCCCGGCGCCATCGCGCACGCGCAGCTGCGCATCGGTGTCCACCCCAAGACCCAACGGATCGGCACGCAACAGGCCCGCTTCGCGCATGCCGGCGATCAACGGGTCGCTAGTGCGGTCGATATCGGTATCCAGACCCGTAGCGCGAATCACCGCGTCGTAATGGCCCGTCTGTGCATCGGCAGCGCCGCGCGGGCGGATCACCGCCTCCACCCCGTCCGGCACCCAGCGTGCGCGCAGCAGCCGCGCTGCCGCCACCTGCAGCTGTCCGGATGCCTGCAGCTGCGCCAACTGTTCGGCCGCACCCGGCGCCACCCGATGCCGCGCCACTTCCCAATACGGGCGCAGATGCCGCAGGAAGCGCGCACGCTGGGCAAGGTCCAGCCGCTGCCACAGCGGTTGCAGATGCGGGCGCAAGGCATCCACCACGCGACGCCAGTCGTCGACCACCGCACTCAGCTGGCGCACCCCGCGCAGCAGGCCACGCAGGTCGGCATCCTTGAGTGCACGTTGCAGATGCGGCGGCAACTCCAGCGCTGCGCCGGGCTGGCGCAGATGCGCCTGCGGTGCCAGCCCACGCCGCGAAATCGCCAACATGCGCCCGCGGTGTCCGCGCGTATGCAGGGTCAGGGCCACATCCACCATGGTCAGCCCGGTACCCACGATCAGCACGTCGTCGTCGGGCGCCAGCCGCGACAACGCATCGCCCTGCCACGGCCAGCCGATGTAGCGCGGGTGCACGCTCAGGCGCGGGCCAATGCCCGCCAACGCCTGCGGCTGCAACGCGCCCACCGCCAGCACCACGCGGTCGCTCTGGAACGCATCGCCATTGGCAAGGAAGACGCGAAAGCCCTTGCGCACGCGCTCCACCGCCACCGCCTCCTGCGACAGCCGCACGACCGAGGCCTGCGCGCCGCTCACCGCCGCATCCAGCTCGCTGCGCAGATAATCGCCGTAGGCCAGGCGCGGCAGGAACTCCAGCCGCCCGCTCTCACCCAGATGCAAGGTGTCGGCAAAGGCGCCGGGCGCCTGTGCATCGATGCCCAGATCCTTGGCACGCACGTTGAGCAGATGCTCCGGCCGCGCCGCGCCATAGGCGATGCCGCTGCCGAAGGTCTCGGCCACGCCCACCAGGGTGATGCGTACCTGCGCATCGGCCGTCTGCGCCAGTGCACGGACCAGCGCGGTGCCGCAGAAGCCGGCCCCGATGACGGTGATATGGGTTTCCATGTGCAACTCCCACTGAATGACCCGCACGTTGTGCCCGCAGCGCGGCGCCAGTGTGTAAACGTTTGGTTAGCGACGCGCGGCCAAAACGGCATGAGCACATCGCCAGCGGTGATGAGGCTTGTGGCGCAGGCAACGGCTGTCGGACATGACAGCGGCCGCCACTGCACGCGGTGGTGTCGGCAGCGGCTGCACGCGGCTGTTTGCTGCGGCGCTGCGCAACGTCAGCCGCGTCTGTCGTGGCGAACGTGCTGGTGCAGTTCAAGGACGGACGGGCGTCGTTGGGCGTGGCTGGCTGACCGTGCATGAGGCGACCGTGTCGCCCGGCTGTCTGATAATGCAGCTTTCCGATCCGAGCCCCCGTCATGTCCACTCCCGCTGTTCGCCCGCAACGTGTGCTGATCGCTGGTGGTAGCCGTGGCATCGGCCTGGCGATCGCCGAGGCATTCGTGCGTCACGGCGCGCAGGTCTCGATCTGCGCACGCACTGCCACTGGCCTTGCACAGGCTGCAAGCGCACTGGCGGCGCATGGCGCGCCGGTGCACACACTGCCCTGCGACCTGGCAGACACCACCCAGATCGATGCCTATGTGCAGGCCGCCGCGCAGGCACTGGGCGGGCTGGACGTGGTGATCAACAACGCCTCCGGCTACGGGCATGGCAACGACGATGCGAGTTGGCAGGCCGGACTGGATGTCGACCTGATGGCCGCGGTGCGCTGCAATCGCGCCGCGTTGCCGTATTTGCGCAGCAGCGATGCAGCAGTGATCCTCAACATCAGCTCGATCAACGCACAACGCCCCACCCCACGTGCCATCGCCTATTCCACCGCCAAGGCCGCGCTCAATTACTACACCACCACGCTGGCCGCAGAGCTGGCGCGCGAGCGCATCCGCGTCAACGCCATCGCACCGGGCTCGATCGAATTTGCGGATGGCCTGTGGGACAAGCGCAGTCGCGAGGAGCCGGAGCTCTATGCACGCATCCGCGACAGCATCCCATTCGGTGGCTTCGGGCAGGTGCAGCACATCGCCGACGCCGCACTGTTCCTTGCCTCGCCGCAGGCGCGCTGGATCACCGGCCAAGTGCTGGCAGTGGATGGCGGGCAGTCGCTGGGGGTGTGAGCGGGTAGCGCGATAGGTCTGTAGGAGCGCGCTTGCGCGCGATGAAGCGTTCCCGATGACGCCCCATCGCGCGCAAGCGCGCTCCCACACAAGCCATGCAATCAACGCAGCTGCTACACCAACTCCGCCGCCTCAACACGATGCTCGCCGCGTGCTGGCGATAACGCAGCGCCCACCATCGCGGCGGCAATCCGCTCGGCCGGGTTGATGCGGAAGCGGCGTGGCAGGAGCGGGCCGAGTGCACCCAGCACGAGGCCGCCAAGGTGTTCGCCGGTGCGGCGTTCGTCGCGCTCGCCGCCGATCAGTCCCGGGCGGACGAAGGTCAGCGACGGGAAGCCAATCGTCCGCAGATCGCGTTCCAGTTCGCCCTTGACGCGGTTATAGAAGATGCGCGAGTGCGCATCGGCACCGGCCGCCGAATTCAGCACGAACACCGAGGTGCCCTGCGCGCACGCGGCGCGTGCCAGCGCCATCGGGTAATCATGATCGATGCGGTAGAACGCCTCGCGCGAGCCGGCCTGTTTCATGGTGCTGCCCAGCGCGCAGATCGCCGCTTCCATGCGCGGGGCGGTCCAGTGCTCCAGGCGTTCGAAGTCGATCACCTGGTTGCGCAGCTTGGGATGGATCTGCGTCAGCGGCCGCCGCGTCAACGCCACCACGCCGGTGCAACGCGTATCGGCGAGCAACTGCTGCAGGACCTGCTTGCCGACCAGGCCGGTCGCCCCCGTCAATAACACATCCATCAGCGCGCACCTTCGGAAACGATGCGTGCACTGCTGATCACGCGATCACGCTCCACCGCCAGCAGGGTGAGCGAATGGGCGGGCGCCTTCCATTCGCTGCCACCGGCCACCACGCGGCTGCCGTGACGCGCGGTATCGACCAGCACGCGCCAGTGTTCGTCATGCATGGCCGGCAGGATGAACGACACGCTGGTGGAGGCGGCATTGATCAGCATCAGCAAGGTGACGTTGGCGGCGATCTCGCGCAGGCCGGTGGTCGGCGAGCGGCCGTCCAGGCGCAGCATCAGGGCGCGTGCCTCGGGATCGTGCCAGGCGGCTTCGTCCATCTCGGTACCGTTGGGCGCCAGCCAGGTGAGATCCTTCAGACCCAGCGCTTCGTCGAATTTGCCGTCGAAAAAGCGTGCGCGATGCAGCAGCGGGTAACGCTGACGGATGCGGATCAGGCGGCGCACGAAGGCGGCCTGATCGGCCGCCGCGGCCTTGGTGGCGGCGGTCCAGTCGATCCAGGTCAACTCGTTGTCCTGGCAATACGCATTGTTGTTGCCGTTCTGGCTGTGCCCGAACTCATCGCCGGCCAGCAGCATCGGCGTGCCCTGCGACAGCAGCAAGGTGGCCAGCAGGTTGCGCATCTGCTGCCGGCGCAGCTGCTTGATCGCCGGGTCGTTGGTGTCGCCTTCCACGCCGTAGTTGGCGGAGATGTTGTGGTCGCTGCCGTCACGGCCGTCCTCGCCGTTGGCCATGTTGTGCTTGCCTTCGTAGCTGACCAGATCGCGCAGGGTGAAGCCGTCGTGCGCGGTGACGAAGTTGACCGAGGCGGTCGGGCGGCGGCCGCTGTGGTTGAACAGGTCCGCAGAGCCGGTGAGGCGCGTGGCCAGCTCGGCCAGCTGACCGCCGTCGCCGCGCCAGAACGCACGCACGTTGTCGCGGAATTTGTCGTTCCATTCCACCCAGCCGGGCGGAAAATTGCCCACCTGGTACCCGCCCGGGCCGATATCCCACGGCTCGGCGATCAACTTGGTCTGGCTCAGCACCGGGTCCTGGCGCACCGCGTCCAGGAAACTGCCGGAGGGATCGAAGCCATAGCGTTCGCGGCCGAGGATGCTGGCCAGGTCGAAGCGGAAGCCGTCCACGTGCATTTCCTGCACCCAGTACCGCAGCGAATCCATCACCATGCGCAGCGCGCCGACATTGGTCAGGTCGAAGGTGTTACCGGTGCCGGTGTCGTTGATGTAGAAGCGGCGATCGTCGGCCAGGCGGTAATAGCTGGCATTGTCGATGCCCTTGAACGAGAGCGTGGGCCCCAGCTCGTTGCCCTCGGCGGTGTGGTTGTAGACCACGTCCAGCAACACCTCCAGCCCGGCGTGATGCAGGCGCGCCACCATCTGCTTGAACTCGGCCACGGTGCGCGTGGACATGTAACGCGCCTGCGGCGCGAAGAAGCCCAGCGTGTTGTAGCCCCAGTAGTTGCGCAGGCCTTTTTCCAGCAGGTATTGATCGTCGACGAAGGCGTGCACCGGCAGCAGTTCCACCGCGGTCACACCGAGTGAGCTGATGTGGTCGATGAGCTCATCGGTCTTCAAGGCGGAGAAGGTACCGCGTTCGTCCAGCGGCACCGCCGGATGCAGCATGCTCAGGCCGCGTACGTGCGCTTCATAGATCACCGTGCGGTTCCAGGGCGTCTGCGGCGGGCGGTCCTGGCCCCAGGTGAACGCCGGGTCGATCACCGCGGATTTGGGCATGAACGCCGCGCTGTCACGGCGATCGAAACTCAGGTCCTTGTCGCGGTGGCCGATCGTGTAACCGAACAGGTGCGGCGCCCATTTGAGTTCGCCGACGATCTGCTTGGCGTAGGGGTCCAGCAGCAATTTATTGTGGTTGAAGCGATGCCCCGCGTCAGGGGCGTAAGGACCGTGCACACGGTAGCCGTACAACTGCCCGGGGCGGGCGTCGGGCAGGTAGCCGTGCCAGACCTCGTCGGTGTATTCGGGCAGTGCGATGCGCTCCTGCTCGCGGCCACGTTCGTCGAACAGGCACAGCTCCACGCGGGTGGCATTGCGCGAATACAGCGCGAAATTGACACCCAGGCCATCCCAGGTGGCGCCGAGCGGGTTGGGACGGCCTTCGCGGATGCGCGAGCGCTGGGTGAACTTGCGAGTGGCCATCGGTGACTCCTTAGAACGGTGAACTCAAGACGGTGTGCGATTGCGATTGCCGGCGGGTCCACCCGCACGGCGCGCCACCTGGCGCCCCGTGCAAGGTGCCCGGGACCACGTTACTGGCGTGCAGCGATGGGTGTGGCCGCAGACTCGGCGGCCTGCTCGGCGGCGCGTTCTTCGGCATCCACCAACCGCTCGGCCATGGCCCAGTGGCGGTCCGCATGCCCATCGGGACGGCCTTCGGCCTCCCAGATCTCCTGTGCCAACTGGCGAAGCCGCGCCTGCCGTTCCATGTCGTTCATTGCGTACGTTTCTCTCGATGTCGATTACTGGGAGGTCAACAACACTGCCACTGGCGAGCGTGCAAACAGCGTGGACAGTGCCACACGGCCGCGTTGCGGCTGCAGCGTGCTGCCATCGAGCACATTACGGTATGTGCCCTCGGCCAATGCCAACGACGCCTGACCCCAGGTCGCCGGCGGCACCAGCAACGGCAGATCGCCCTCGTGTTGATCACCGGCGCCCAACAGGGTGACTGCGACCACTAGCGCCTGCCCGCGATACTGACGACGGAACGCCAGCACCTGCGCATCGCCACTGACAGCCACGTTCAACGGCTGATAGTCGCCCTTCGCAAACAGCGCCGGATGTTCGCCACGCAGCTGCAACAGCAGCGCGGTGAGCCGCGCCTTGACCGCGCCATCGCGCCAGCCGCGCAGCAAGGTATTGAAGTCGCGCGCCTGCTCCAGCCACTGCTGGCGTTGCGCGTAATCGACCGGGCGGCGGTTGTCCGGGTCCACCAGCGACAGATCCCAGCCTTCGGTGCCCTGGTACAGATCGGGCACGCCGGGCACGGTCAGACGCAGCGTGGTTTGCACCAGCGCATTGCGGGCGCCGGCCGCGGCGATGTGATTGCTGGCGCGCAGCAAGGCGCGACGCAGCGGCAACCCGGCGCGGCTGGTCAGCACCTGCTCCACGGTGGCCTGCACGGCCTGTTCGTAGGCGGCCGAACCGTCGGTCCAGCTGGTATGCAGCTTGGCTTCGCGCACCGCCTTGAGCAGCCACTGCGCCACGCGCTCGGCGTACTCGGCCAGCGGCTCGGCCTGGTCGGCGCCCAACCCGATCGGCCATGCGGCCACCAGGGTCTGCCACAGCATCTGCTGGTCGCCGCCGGCCAGCGCGGGCGATTCCAGCGCTTCGGCCAGGGCATCGAACTGGGTGCTCTGCTCGACCCACCACCGCGGCTGTTCGGACAGCACCGCCAGCCGCATGCGCAGGTCTTCGCCGCGCTTGTGATCATGCGTGGCGGTGGCCAGCAGCGCGCGCGGGTAATGCTTGGCACGCTCGGCATTCTGCGCGTGGAACTCGGCGGCCTCGTTGGCGAAATGGGTCGGATGGCTGCCCACCTCGTTACGCGAGAGCAGCACGCCATGCCGGTAGAACGCGGTGTCTTCCACCGCCTTGGCATTGAGCGGCGCAGACAGCTGCTCCACACGCCGGCGCAGGATGCGTCGCAGCGCGATCTGCGCACGGTCGGCACCGCTATCGTCGAGCAGCCAGCGCTCGATCGCATCCACGGCCGCCACGATCGACTCGGGCATGCCCTCGCGCGCCTGCGCAGCGGTGGCACTCAGCCGCTCTGCCTCGCTGCCGACGATGCCCTTGGCACCGGCGTAGGTGCGGTACACCGGAAACCAGCGCAGCAGCACGCATAAACCGCGCGCCAGCATCTGCGGGCTGAACTCGCGCGTGGGCGGGTCCAGCCGCGCCAGGGCCGACAGCGCACCGACCGCGCGATTGAATTCGGTCTGTAGCGGGCCACGCAGCATCTCGTCGCGTGCAGCGCGCTCTTCCTGCGCGAAATCGCCGCTGCGTCCGCTCACCCGCTGCCAGGCACGCGCCAGCGGCTTGAAGCCGGCTGCGTCGTGCAGCACGCCGCCGACCTGGTCCATGAAGTCGTAGCCGGTGGTGCCATCGCAGGGCCAGTCGGCCGGTAAGTGCTCGCCGGGGGCGAGGATCTTTTCCAGATACAGCCCCAGCGTGCCGGGCTTGAGCCCGCGCGTACGCCCGGCCGCATCCAGCCGGCTGCGCAACTTGCGCACATACCCGGTGGGATCGGTGAGCCCGTCCACATGATCGATGCGCAGCCCATCCAGATGGCCTTCGGCCACCAGCCGCAGCGGCAGCGCATGCACTGCGTCGAACACGGCCGGCAGTTCCACCCGCAACGCCACCAGCGAGGTGATGTCGAAGAAGCGGCGGTAGTTGAGCATGTCGTTGCCCACGCGCCACCAGTTCAAGCGATACGGTTGGCGCTCGATCAACTTGTGCAGCCGGCCATCGCCGCGCTTGGCGCCATCGTTGTAGTCGCGCAGCCACTGCGCGCGTGCCGCTTTGTCCGGCACCTCCAGCGTTTGCGCCCGGATCGGGTAGCGCTGGTCGTAATGTGCCAGCGCGGGGCTGCCATCGTCTTCGATCACCAGAGTGATCAGACCTTCGGCCAGCGCGGTGGCATACGGGCGATCCAGCACCGCCAGCCATAACTTGCCGTCGCGGCCCGGTGCGCGCCAGTCGATGTCGAACCAGTCGGCATGCTTGGCGCTGCGGCCGTTGTGCAACACGTCCCACCACCAGGCGTTTTGCGCGTGCGTGGCCATGTGGTTGGGCACGATGTCGGCGATCAGGCCCATGCCGTGTTCGCGTGCGGCTTGCGAGAGCGCGATCAACGCGTCTTCGCCGCCGAGCTCGGGGTTGACCACGGTCGGGTCGATGTTGTCGTAGCCATGCGTGGAGCCCGGCACAGCGGTGCCGATCGGCGACAGATACAGATGGCTGATGCCAAGGCCGGCGTAGTACGGCACCTGCGCGAGCGCGTCGTGCAGGGTGAACCCGGCATGCAGCTGCAGGCGGGCGGTGGCGCGAAGGTCGATCATGGGTGCGGTTCCGTAACGGCCGCGACGCGACGCGCCTCGGCAAAGCCCTGCAGCGCCGTGCTCAGGCGCGCATGCGGCAAGGGATCGGGCAGGCGTCGACGCCAGTTGGGATGGACCTCGACGGTACCCGGCAGATTGGGTTGTTCTTCCAGCGCCAGCGCGTCCTCCACCGGCAGCAAGGCCAGTGGCGAGACGCTGGTGGCGGTAAAGCGCAGCGCGCCCAGCAGCGGGTCGCCCGCAGCAGCCAAGCCGGCGTGTTCGACCGCCGCGTCCAGCCGCGCGACGTCCTTGCTGCGATCGTTGGTGTCGCCGTCTGCCTGCGCAGGCGCGATCAATTCCAGCGTGCGGCGCCATTCGATGTCGCGGCCCGCACGCCAGCCGGTGAGCGTGGGCAGATCATGCGTGGTGGTGGTGGCAATGGCATCGGGCCGCCACAAAGACGGCGCGACAAATGCGCCGTCCTTGTCGCGGGTGAACATCAATACATCGATGCCCATCACCCCACGCTGCGAAAGTTCCTCGCGGATGCCCGGCGGCACCACGCCCAGGTCCTCGCCGATCACGATGGCGCGATGCCGCCACGATTCCAGCGCCAGCAGATTGAGCAGATCGTGCAGCGGGTAAGCCAGATACGCGCCTTCGTTGGAGCCGGCGCCATCGGGTACCACCCACAGCCGCATCAGGCCAAGAATGTGATCGATACGGATCCCGCCGCGGTCGCGCAACACCGCGCGCAACAGCGCGATATACGGTGCAAAACCACTGCGCCGCAGCGCCGTGGGCGAATACGCACCGATGCCCCAATGCTGGCCATCGGCATTGAAGGCATCCGGCGGCGCGCCCAGCACCAGGCCACGCAACACGGTGTCTGCAGCGGCCGCGGCTTCGGCACCGTTGGGGTCGAAGCCCACGGCCAGGTCGGCGATCAGGCCGATCTTCATGCCGCGCTCGTGCGCTTCGCGTTGCGCATCGGACCAACTGCGCGCGGCCAGCCACTGGGTGAACACATGCAGCTGCGGGTCGTTGTCGCCAAAGTCCTGCGCGGCGAAGCGTGCGAAGCCCTCCAGTGCCTGCCCGCCCGCGTTGCGGAACGCGAGCAGATCGGGGTGGTCCGGCGCCACCCGCGTATGCAGGTGGCGCAGCAGTTCCCACTTGGCCTGGGCCGAGGCCGGCCAGTCGATCAAGCCATTGGCGTGCAGCGTGTCGAAACGCTGGCGCAGGCCGTCGACCTCGTCGATCGCCTGCAGCGCCAGTTCGCCCAGCACGCGTACCGGCGCGGCATGCAGCGGGTCGAAAAAGCGCCGGTCGCTGGGCGAATACGGGCTGTAACCGCCGGTGACCGGGCGCGAGGCATGCACTGGACTCAGGGCCAGTGCATCGGCGCCGGCCAGTGCCGCATGCCGCAACCATTCCACTGTACCGGCGGCATCGCCGATGCCGCCATCATCGAGACTGCAGGCCGAATACACCTGCAAGGCCATGCCCCAGGCACGCGGCGCCGGCTGGCCGCAGGCGTCGGCCACGCTGAAGCAGCGTTGCGGGGCGACGGCCACCTGCTGGGTCAACCCGCCGATCTGCAGCGTCCAGTAACCGAAGCGCTGCGGTGCGCGCAGCTGCCCTTGTGCGTCGGCACGCGCGTCTTCGCTGCCACCCGCCTCATCGGTCCAGCGGCCGCTGGCATTGGCGGCCACCCGCAACGCCAGCGGCTCGCCCACCTGCACGGTGAGCAGCGGCGCCACTTCGTCGGACTGCGCCTTGCAGCGGCGCAGACTGTCTTCGCGCTGACTGGCGGTGGCGGCAGGCAGGTCCAGCGCGGTGAGCACCGCCTGTACCGATGCCTCGGATACCTGCCGCGGCTGGTCGCTGGCATCCACCCAATCCACCATCACCCCGGCCGCGGCGGCCAGGGTGTGCAAGGGGTTCGTGCTCATGTGCGGTCCTCGTGCCAGGCGATGAAGCCATCGACCGGCAACTGCTGCGCATCGGCATCGACATTCTCGGCATACGCCACGCGTCCGCGCAGTGGCGGCAGTGGCACTGCAGCGGCGCCGACGTTGAAGGCGACATGCCACAGCCCATCCGGCAACTCCCAGGTCGCGGTCAGCGCGCCCTCGGCCAGCACGCTGGCGCGCAGCGCGCGCGCTTCGGCCAGTCCCGGTACCAGCCACTGACGCCGCACGCCCAGCAACGCGGTGAACCACGCCGTCCAGCGCGCACCATCGCCGTGCGCGGCATCGTCGATCGGCGATCGCGACGCTTCGAACGTGGCATGGCTGTTGGGATCGGGAATGGTGGCGCGCTGCGCCTCGTCGGCAAACGCGGCAAAGTGCGCAAACTCCTTGCGGCGGCCTTCGCGCACCGCATCGTCCAGCGGCGGGCCGAAGTCGGTGAAGAACAGGAACGGCTGCGTAGCGCCCCACGGCTCGCCCATGAAGAACAGCGGGATCATCGGCGTCAACGCGGTCAGCGCCAATGCGGCACGCAAGCGTTTGGGCGCCACCAGCACGCTCAGCCGTTCGCCGCGGGCACGGTTGCCGATCTGGTCGTGGTTCTGCGCAAACACCACAAATTTATGCGGCGGCAATGCACCGCTGGGCTCGCCGCGCACATGCCCACGCGGGTCGGGCTCGCCCTGGTAGGCAAAGCCTTCGCCCAGCACACGCGCAAGATGCTCAGTCGGCTTGTCGGCGAATGCGGCGTAATAGCCTTCTTCTTCGTCGGTCAGCAGCACATGCAGGGCGTTGTGGAAGTCGTCGTCCCACTGCGCGGTGTAGCCGCGTTGCAGCTGCGAGGCCTGGTTGGCCTCGTTTTCCAGCACCAGGTGCACGTGGCGCCCCGCCGGCAGGCTGGTCTCCACGGTCTCGCGCAAGGTGTCCAGGAACGCATTCGGGGTGATCGCATGCACCGCATCCAGGCGTAGCCCGTCGAAGCGGTATTCGTGCAGCCACATCAGTGCGTTGTCGAGGAAGTAGCGCTGCACCGGCGGCTTGCGGAAGTCGATCGCGGCACCCCACGGGGTGGGCTTGTCTTCGTTGAAGAACGGGCCGGCATAACTGTGCAGGTAATTGCCGTCCGGGCCAAAGTGGTTGTAGACCACATCCAGCAACACCATCAGGCCGTGTCCGTGCGCGGCATCGATCAGCGCCTTGAGCGCGTCCGGGGTGCCGTAGGCGTCGGCCGGCGCATACGGCAGCACGCCGTCGTAGCCCCAGTTATGCGCACCTGGAAACGCGCTCAATGGCATCAGCTCGATGGCGGTGATGCCCATCGCCGCCAGGTGCGGCAACTGCGCCTGCACTCCCGCATAACCGCCACAGGTGCCCACGTGCAGCTCGTAGATCACCGCCTCGTCCCATGGCCGTCCCTGCCACTGGGTGTTCTGCCAGGCGTAGCCGTTGGTGGGCTGGACCGCGCTGGGGCCGTGCACGCCTTCGGGCTGCCAGCGCGAAGCCGGGTCCGGCACCGGCTCGCCGCCGTCCACGCTGTAGCGATACCGCGCATCCGCCGCGCAGGCGAACCTGGCGCTAAAAAAGCCGTCCGCTCCGGCCTGCAGCGCGTGGCGGGTGCCATCGTCGAAGACCACCTCCACGCGCGTGGCGTCCGGTGCCCAGAGCGCGAAGCGCACCTGTCCCTCACCCGCTGGCCATGCGCCCCAGGCCGGGGTGGTGTCGTTGCGCTGGTTCATCGTTATTTCTCCGCTTGCAGATAGAGCGTGGCCAGCGGCGGCAGGGTCAGGCGCAGGGATTGCGCATGCCCATGCATGCCCATCGGTTCGGTCGCCAGGCGACCGCTGTTGCCGAGGTTGCTGCCGCCGTAATGGGCACTGTCGGTGTTGAGGATCTCGCGCCAGAGGCCGGCACGCGGCACCCCCACGCGATAGTCGTGAAGCGGCTGCGGAGTGAGGTTGCTCACTGCCAGCAGGGGCGGCGCACCGCCGTCGGGGTCGTGACGGATGAAGGCGAGCACGCTGTTGCGTGCGTCATCTGCCACGCTCCAGTCGAACCCGTCAGTGCGATGGGTGCCGCGATACAGCGCGGGCACCCGGCGCAAGGTGGCGTTGAGGTCGCCCACCAGTCGCTGCACGCCGCGATGTGGCGCACCGTCGAGCAGATGCCAGTCCAGCGACTGATCGTGGTTCCAGTCCGCCCACTGGCCGAATTCGGCGCCCATGAACACCAGTTTGTCGCCGGGGTGCGCCCACATCAGCGCCAGGTAGGCGCGCAGGTTGGCGAAGCGGCGCCAGTCGTCGCCGGGCATCTGCCCGAGTAGGCCGCCGCTCCCATGCACCACTTCGTCATGCGACAACGGCAGCACGAAGCGTTCGTCGAAGGCGTACACCAGGCCGAAGGTGAGCTGGCTGTGGTGTTGCGCACGGTCGGCCGGATCGCGCTGCATGTAGCTCAGCGTGTCGTGCATCCAGCCCATGTTCCACTTGTGGGTGAACCCCAGCCCGCCGTCGCTGATCGGCGCGGTCACCCCCGGCCAGGCGGTGGATTCTTCGGCGATGGTCAGCACGCCGGGATGGCGCGCGGCGATCTCGCGGTTGAGCTGGCGCAGGAAGGTCACCGCCTCCAGGTTCTCGCGGCCGCCATGGGCGTTGGGCACCCACTCGCCTTCGGCACGGCCGTAGTCGCGATACAGCATCGAGGCCACCGCATCCACGCGCAGGCCATCCAGATGGTAGTGGTCGACCCACTCCAGCGCGCTGCCCAGCAAATAGGCGGTCACTTCGGGCCGGCCGTAGTTGTAGATCAGCGTATTCCAGTCGCGGTGCATGCCTTCGCGCGGGTCGGCATGCTCGTACAGCGCGGCGCCATCGAACTGCGCCAGGCCGTGGGCGTCATCGGGAAAATGCGCGCTGACCCAGTCCAGGATCACGCCGATGCCGGCACGGTGGCAGGCATCGACGAACTGCGCAAAGCCGTCCGGGCTGCCGTGACGCGCAGTGGGTGCATACAGCCCCAACGGCTGATAGCCCCAGGAGCCCCCGAACGGGTGTTCGGTGATCGGCAGCAGCTCGATATGGGTGAAGCCCAGCTCCTGCACGTACGGGATCAGCTGCGCGGCCAGGCTGGGCCAGTCCAGTGGCTGGTTGTGCCCATCGCGGCGCCACGACGCAGCGTGCACCTCGTAGATGGACAGCGGCGCCGGCATCGCCTGCGCATGGCGCTTGCCCATCCAGTCGGCATCGGTCCACGCAAACGCGGCGGCACCCGGCACCACCGAGGCGGTGGCCGGCGGCAGCTCGCTCTGGCGCGCGACCGGATCGGCCTTGAGCACGACCCGGCCATCGGCAGCGGTAATCGCATATTTGTAGCGGGCACCGGCTTCCACGCGCGGCAGGAACAGTTCCCAGAAGCCGCCGATCCGCTGCCGCATGGGATGCCGCCGCGCGTCCCAGCCGTTGAAGTCGCCCACCACGGCCACGCGCTGTGCATGCGGCGCCCATACCGCAAAGCGCACTCCGGGCACATCGCCGCACTGCAGGTGCCGGGCGCCCAAGTCGCCGCGCAGCGCCTGCCCGTCGCCGGCGGCGATCTGCAGCAGCATCGATTCGTCCAGGGTCGGGCCAAACGCGTACGGGTCTTCGATCTCCTGCACCGCCTCCGGCCAGACGATGCGCAGCCGGTACGGTCCCTCGACCGCCAGCTCGCCTTCGAACACGCCGTCGAACGCGCCCGGCTGCATGCGTGCAAGCAATTTGCCACGCGGATCGATCAGGCCCATTGCCTCGGCGCCCGGTGCCAGCACACGAACCCGGCGGCGGCCATCGGCCTGCAGGTGTGGGCCCAACACGGCAAATGCATCGGCCGGCGCGCCGTCGGCCAGGGCCTGCAAGGCGTGCATGACGTCAGACATCCCTTCCATGGTCACACCGTCTTCCGTGTGTTGCCCCTGCACGCCCTGCCGTTCGCTCATGACACCGTCGCAAGCGCAGGCGCGGTTGCAGCGGTGTGTTCGTAGAGGGAAAGATATTTCTTGCCGGCCACATCCCAGCCGCTGGGCCGCAGCATCGCCGCGCGGCGCATCGCCGACAGCAGGCTGGGCAGGCGGAAGGTGCGGAACGCGCGCTCCAGGCAGCGACGCAGGGCCTCCACGCTGGCGTGCTGGAACAGGAAGCCGGTCACGCCATCGTCCACGGTGTCGATCAGCCCGCCGGTGGCATGGGCGATCGGCAGGCAGCCGAAGCGCTGCGCGTACATCTGGCTCAGGCCGCACGGCTCGAAGCGCGACGGCATCAGCAGGAAGTCGGCACCGGCAAACATGCGCCGCGCCAAGCCTTCTTCAAAACCGATGAAAGCACCGACCTGGCCGGGATACCGGCGGGTCAGTTCGGCCACCTGGTGTTCGATCTCCGGCTCGCCACCACCGATCACCGCGATCTGGCCGCCGGCCGCCACGATCTGCGGGGCCACCTCGCAGATCAGGTCCAGGCCCTTCTGGTGCACCAGCCGCGAGACCACCGCAAACAGCGGGCCGGTGCTCTCGCGCAGGCCAAACGCCTTGCGTACCTGGGCCGCATTGGCCTGGCGACCCTGCCACTGGTTCACGCTGAAATGCGAATCCAGGTGAGCGTCGGTCCGCGGGTCCCAGCTGGCGTCGATCCCGTTGACGATGCCGGTCAGCGCGCCCTTGGCCGCGCGGCCGGCCAGCAGCCGGTCCAGCCCGCAGCCCTGGGCCGGGCCGGTGATCTGCTTGGCGTAGCTGACGCTGACCGTATTGACGTGGTCGGCATTGACGATGCCCCCGCGCAGGAACGACATCTGCCCATAGAACTCCAGCTCGGCCACACGCTCGGCCGGGATGCCCAGTGCGGCAGCCATCGAATACGGCACCAGGCCCTGGTAGGCCAGGTTATGGATGGTCAGCAGGCAGGGCGTGGTGCCGCCGGACCAGCGCACATAGCCGGCCGCCAACGCGCACGGCCAGTCGTTCAGATGCAGCAGGCGCGGCTTCCAGCCCAGCCCGGCATGGCCGGCAGCGATCTGCGCGGCGGCATGCGACAGGGTAGCGAAGCGGATGGCGTTGTCTTCGAATTCCGAGCCGCTGGTGCTCACATACGGCGAGCCATCGCGTTCGAACAGTTCCTTGGACAGCAGGATGTAGATGGGCAGCCCGTCGGACTGCACGATGCGGCCGATGTCGCAGGCCGGCAGCGCGGCATGCGCCAGCACGCGGCCCACGATCTCGACCTTGCCGGCACGCTCGAGCACCGCGCGGTAGCCGGGGATCAGCACGCGCACGTCGTAGCGGTGACGCAGCGCGCGCGGCAGCGCGGCCGCCACATCGCCCAAGCCACCGGCCTTGATGAAGTCCGCCATCTCCGACACCACGAACAGCGCCCCACGGGTATCGGCCAGGGACACCGGCAGACGCTCGTGATGACGGATGAATCGCCCGCGCGCATCGCGTGGCCGCCCGCTCTTTTTCAGCGTGGGGAGCAACGTGCTGCGATCCAAGCGTGCAGTAGTGGCGTGAAGCGGCATCATGGCAACCATCTAAACGTCCGTCGTAAAGTGGGTGGAGACGGAAAACGGCGAAGCGAAAACCATCGTCTGCCGATCTGGCCAGACGACCTGCTGCGAATGAGGAGCGGGGCCGACGCGCGTACTCCACGTCGTCCTTGCTGATGAATCTACACCCCGTCCAAATAAAATATGCGTGAACATGTGCTGACTTTTCTGCGACAGCCCACATTCCGTTACGTACGGTTGCGCATGTCTGCCGGCATAAGCGATGCATTGCAGGGCCATGAGATCCCCGTATCGGTGCATCTGCACTGCAACGCACCGAATGCGGGAGCGCATGGCCGCGTTCGCCGTCATCCGCGTAACCGGTTCATGCGCGTCGGCTCAGGCGCAGTCAAGGCGTGACGCGCTCGCGATTCCTGACCGAACGAGTGCTCAATCACGCCGCGACAGGGCCTGAGCCCGCTCAAGCGACCCGCGCGCGGGCCGATAACCCGCCATAGCACGTCGACCTTCGAGACCTGGCATGGCTGACCAGCCTGAACTTCCAAGCCGCCCGCGTGGCGGGCTGCGCCGTCTGTTGCCGTGGGGCGGCACCGACAGCGCGCGTACGGCTGCCGCGCTTCCCAGCGTGCGCGGCAGCACGCATGGCGGGCATGGGCTGGCAGCCCATCAGTTGGTGCCGGCCAAGGCCAAGTCGGGCGCGCCCGACCCGGCGGCCGCCACCGCCATGCTGATCCGGCTGTTCTCGCATGCTGCGCATCCGGAGGCCCTGCTGCTGGCGTTTGCCGAAGGCATTGCCAGCCTGCACGGCGAGCTCGGCGACATGGGCGTGCGCCTGAGTGCGGCCTACGCGGCCGGCGACTGGCTGGGCTACGGCCGCACGCTGCGGCAGTTGATCGACAAGTACATCCGCACCATCGACATCGGCGATTCGCTGGCCGAAGGCCGCACCGAAGCCGAACAGCTGCGCGACCTGCTCCGGCACGCCCTAGGCAATGCCCTGGCCACCCTGCTGCAACGCAGCCCGGAGCTGGCCGAGGAAGCGCAGACGCTGGCCTCGGCGCTACGCCATTGGCGCCCCGGACACGAGCTGATCACGCTGGAGCAGCGCCTGCGCGAGCTCAGCCACCAGATCGGCCTGCGCGCCGAAGATGCCAGCGAACAGCAGAACCTGTTGCTGGGGTTATTCGACCTCTTGCTGGAGAACGTCGGCGAACTCCTGGACGATCGCAGCTGGTTGCAGGGCCAGATCTCGGTGGTACGGCAGCTGCTGGCCGGCCCGCTGGACGGGGAGTCGATCGAGCAGGCGCGTGGCACCTTGCGCGAGGTGATCTACAAGCAGGGCCTGCTCAAGCAGGGCATTGCCGATTCCAAGACCGCCATGCGCGAGATGATGGTGTCCTTCGTCGACCGGCTCGACGGCATGGCCACCAGCACCGGCGAATATCACGACCGCGTTGCCGGCTATTCGCAGGCGATCGGCGACGCTCGCAGCATTCCCGACCTCAATCGCCTGTTGCAGGATGTGCTGCAGGACACTGCTGGCGTCCAGGCGCAGGCGCTGGCTGCACGCGACGAACTGCTGTCGGCACGCCGCCAGGTGGAAGACGCCGAACAGCGCATCGCCTCGCTCGAACAGGAGCTCAATGCCGTCGCCGGGCTGGTGCGCGAGGACCAGCTCACCGGGGCGCTCAACCGGCGCGGTTTCGAAGAACTGTTCCAGCGCGAGGCCGCCCGCACCCAACGTGGCGGGCAGCCGCTGTGCGTTGCGCTGCTGGACCTGGACGACTTCCGCCGGCTCAACGAGGCCCACGGCCACGCTGGCGGCGATGCCGCGCTACGCCACACCGTGGACGTGGCCAAGGCGGTGTTGCGCACCACCGACGCCATCGCCCGGTTCGGGGGCGAGGAATTCGTGCTGCTGTTACCGGACTCCACCATCTTCGAAGCCAGCGCGGCGGTCATCCGGCTCCAGCGCGCCCTGGCCCAACGCTCGCTGCTGCACGAGGACGTGCGGATCTTTGTCAGCTTCAGCGCCGGCGTGGCGCTGCGGCACACCGACGAAACCCAGGACGACCTGGTCCGCCGCGCCGACCGCGCCATGTACGACGCCAAGGCCGCGGGCAAGAACCGGGTGATCAGCGCCGACTGATGCTCAGCGCCCGGCGTGTGCATCGCTGGCGAGGCAGGCCGGGCGCGTTCAAGTGCGAATCCCCGGCGCGGTGACCAGGCCGGCCCGGGCGATACGGCATTGGTCAGGTCGCCGCTGCGGCGCCCGACCGACGCCGGCGCCAGGCATCAATGGGCCGCCTTGGTCCCGCGCAGCTTCTGGAACCCGGTGACTGCCGCCAGCACCACCGCGCCGGCGACCACGCCGACCAGCATGTTGCCCAGCGCTTCGACCAGCCAGCCCAGGCCACCGGCCGACGTGGCCAGGTCCGTCACCGTGTGGTGAAGGATGGGAATGTCCTTTACCAAGATGTGGCCTCCCACTAAAAACATCGCAACCGTGCCAGCCACCGATAGAAACTTCATCAGCCATGGCGCACCAATCAAGATGCCGCGGCCAAACGCAGCCAACGCCGCGCCCTTCTTGCTGAGATACAAGCCTAGGTCGTCCAGCTTTACGATGGCGGCGACTAAGCCGTATACACCGACGGTCATGACCAATGCGATCGCCATCACGGTCAAAACCTGCTGTTCAAAAGGCGCGTCTTGTACCGAGCCAAGCGTGAGCACGATGATCTCGGCCGACAGGATGAAGTCGGTGCGGATCGCGCCCTTGACCTTGTCCTTTTCCAGCGCCACCACATCGACCTGCTCATCGGCCAGGGCGCGGGTGCGCTCGGCATGCCGCTGCGCTTCTTCCTCTTCGTCGTGCAGGAACTTGTGCGCCAGCTTCTCCACGCCCTCGAAGCACAGATAGGCACCGCCGATCATCATCAGCGGCATCACCAGCGGAATGTTGTAGCCGCGCCCGCGCAGCCAGGCCTCCAGCGCGCTGATCGCCAGCGCCGCCGGCACCAGGATCACCTTGTTGACCAGCGAGCCCTTGGCCACCGCCCACACCACCGGCAGCTCGCGGTCGGCGGTGACTCCGGTCACCTGCTGCGCGTTGAGCGCCAGATCGTCGCCCAGCACGCCGGCGGTCTTCTTGGCCGCGACCTTGGTCAGGATGGAAACGTCGTCCAGCAACGTGGCGATGTCGTCGAGCAGGGTGAACAGGCTGGCACCGGCCATGCGGAGGTCCTTGGGGGTGGTCGTGCGTGGGTGGGCGTGAATTCTCGCCGATCCCGCCCGCGCGTGGGGTGATGGCAGACCATTGCGCGATCGTTGCGCGCCGTTGCGCGGCCGATGCCGGCATCGGTCTGCATCGCAGGCGCATCCTGCGGCGGCCGCCGGCAGCGCTCGCACCACGGCTGCGGGCGGGCCCGGATTCACCACCTGACGACCCGGCGCTGGCCACACTCGCCGCTTGCATGACGCACCGGAGATGGCCTTGAGTCCCAACGACCCGCACCGCACACCGGCCTCGGCCGCGACCCCGGCCGAACACGCCGTGGTGGGCGGCATGAGCCGGCGCACGCAGATCCTGCGTCTGTTGCTGCGCTATCGCGGGTCGGGTGTGTTTGCCGGCATGAACCTGGACCCGGGTGCCATCAACGAGTACGAAGTGCCTGCCGAAGGCACCCCGGACCAGTTCGTCTCGGACCTGGAATCGCTCGGCCCCACCTTCGTCAAACTGGGCCAGATGCTGTCCACGCGCCCGGACATCGTGCCACCGGAGTTCGCCACCGCGCTGGAACGCATGCAGGAGAACACCAGCTCGGTGCCGGTGGAGCGCATCCGCCAGATCATCGAGGAAGAACTCGGCGTGTCGGTCAACAAGGCCTTCTCGCACTTCGACCCGGTGCCGCTGGGCTGCGCGTCGCTGGCACAGGTGCACCGCGCCGCGTTGCGCGACGGCACGCCGGTGGCGGTCAAGGTGCAGAAGCCTGAAGTGGCCGCGCAGGTGCGCTCGGACCTGGACGTGCTCAAGAGCTTTGCCACCGCCGCCGACCGGCTGACCGGCATCGGCCGGCGCGTGCGCTTTGCCGACTGGCTGGGCGAATTCGGCAAGACCCTGCGCGCCGAGCTCAATTACGAGGACGAAGCCGAGACCCTGGTGCGCTTTGGCAAGCACCTGGAGCCGTTCCCGTTGTTGTGGGTGCCGCGGCCGATCTGGGACCTGAGCAGCCGCAAGGTGCTGACCATGCAGCTGGCCGAAGGCGTGCGCGTGGACAAGATCTCCGGCCTGCGCCGCACCGAGCAGCCGATGGACAACCTGGCCGCCGAGCTGGTGAAGGGATATCTGGACCAGATGTTCGTGCATGGCGAAATCCATGCCGACCCGCACCCGGGCAACCTGCGCGTGCTGCAGGACGGACGCCTGGCCATCTTCGACCTGGGCATGGTGGCGCATGTGCCACCCCGCCTGCGCGAGCGCCTGCTCAAGCTGTTGTTTGCCGCCGTCGATGGGCGGGGCGAAGAAGTCGCCGAAGAGACCATTGCGTTGAGCACGCGCCTGGAGGACTACGACGAAGACCGTTACCAGCGCGAAACCGGGCAGATGATCGCGCGCTACGCTGCGCACGACACCACCTCCGAGGGCCGCGTGGTGCTGGATCTGGTGCGGATCGCCACCTCCACCGGGCTGCGTACGCCGCCGGAGCTGAGCCTGCTCGGCAAGACCTTGTTGAACCTGGAAGGCGTGTGCCGCGCGCTGTCGCCCGCGCTGGACACCCGCCGCATCGTCGAGCGCCACCTGCAGCACGTGATGCGCGCGCGCCTGAAGAAATCCTTGTCTGCGGCCAACCTGGCCAGCGAGGCAATGGAACTGCAGCATCTGGTGCGCGAAGGCCCGCGCCGCATGTCCGAGATCCTGTCGCTGGCCGCAGAGAATCGGCTGCAGATGCGCGTGACCGGGCTGGAAGAATCGCATCTGATGGAAAGCCTGCAGAAGATCGCCAACCGCGTGGCGGCCGGCATCGTCACCGCCGCGCTGAT
This sequence comes from Xanthomonas sp. WHRI 6106, assembly GCF_040202405.1. NCBI lineage: Bacteria > Pseudomonadati > Pseudomonadota > Gammaproteobacteria > Lysobacterales > Lysobacteraceae > Xanthomonas > Xanthomonas sp. WHRI 6106. The sequence continues at coordinate 257,033 of NZ_JBEGFC010000004.1, forward strand.
CATGGCCTCGGCCCAGATGATGCGCATCGAGACCGGCTTCAAGCTGTGGGGCTACCCGGCCATTGCGATGGTGCTGTTCCTGCTCGGCGTGGTGCTGGGCCTTGGCATCGTGCTCAGCGCACTGCTGTTCGACCGCCGCGTGCGTGCACGCGAAGAACGCGGGCATCGCTAGCACTTCAACAGACCACACTTCCGCGTAGGAGCGCACCCGGGCGCGACAGGGTTTCACCCCGCTTCGCCTGCCAAGACCGCCGCGTAACGTGGACCGGGCGACATGGCGGCATCCATATGTCGCCCAGGCGCGGGAAGCACGCCCGGTGCGGAATGCAAGGACTGCCACCCGCCAGCGAGCGCGACGGCGACCAGATGATCGTCGGCGCGCGCGCTGTGCCGCGTTGCGGCGGGCGCTGGGCTCCAGCAAACATTTCAGTCAGCTTCAGCGCGGCATAGTCCGTCATCCAGGTGTCACATTGCAGATGACACCGGACATGGCGAGCAAGGCGTCCGGTACGCGCTCGCACCATTCCCCCACGGACGCTGCGCATGCACTGGATGTTGTTGTTCTCGTTGTTGCTGTTGCTGTGGTTGTTGGTCGCCTCGCCGCGTCTGGCGTGGCTCAAGGCTGGCCTGCTATCGCTGTTTCTGCTGCTGCTCAGCGCCTGGGGACTGATCGACCGGCTCAGCGGCGACGGCATCAACGCCGCAACGCTCTATCACTTGCGTGCAGACATGGATGGCGCCGGCGTCAGCGATTTTTCCGGCTATATCGCCGTCTTCGTCGGCATGCTGCTGCTCTCGCTCAGCCCATTGCTGCTGGTCAGGGTGCGCCGCTTCCGACGCCCCCGCGGTGGCGCGGCGGTATTCGGCGGATTCGTGGCGATGCTGCTGGTCAGCATCGCGGTCAGCCCGTTGTATCGCGACGGCAAGCGCCTGTACTACCAGTGGCGTCCGGTCGATTACGCCACCGTGGTGCCGGAATACCAGGTCCCGCAGCAACCGCTGCAAAAGCGCAAGAACATCGTCTGGATCTATGGCGAAAGTCTGGAGCGCACCTACTTCGACGAATCGGTGTTTCCCGGCCTGACGCCCAACCTGCGCGCGCTCGCCAGCGAGGCGGTGGATGTGCGCAATCTCACTTCCACCGAAGGCAGCGGCTGGACCATCGCCGGCATGGTGGCCTCGATGTGCGGGGTGCCACTCACCACCGCGCCCGGCGATGAAAACAGCATGGACCGCATGGGCCTGTTCCTGCCCGAAGCACGCTGTCTGGGCGACTATCTCAAGGACCAGGGCTACCGCAACCATTACGTCGGCGGTGCCGATGCCAGCTTCGCCGGCAAGGGCAGTTTTCTGTCCAGCCATGGCTTCGACGTGGTGCACGACGTTCACCACTTCCGCGACAAGGGCGTGGCGCCCCAGCACTTTTCGGCCTGGGGCGTGCACGATGACGTGCTGCTGGACGATGCCTGGGAAAGCTTTCAGACGCTGTCGCGCGCAGGCCAGCCATTCATGCTGACCACCCTGACCATGGACACCCATCACCCGGCCGGCCACCTGCCGCTGGCCTGCAAGGGCCAGCACTACGACAGCGCGCTGGGCGACATCGGCCTGCTGCACGCCATCAAATGCAGCGACCGCCTGATCGGCGAGCTGGTCGCGCGCATCCGCAACAGCCGCTATGCCAACAACACCATCATCGTGATCGCCTCCGATCACCTGGCCATGCCGAACGATCTCAGCGACGTGCTTGCACACCAGAAGCGCGAGAACCTGCTGTTGTTCCTCGGCAAGGGCATCGCGCCGCAGCAGGTGGTCACGCGTGCGGGCAGCACGCTCGATTCCGGCGCCACGCTGCTGCAGTTGCTGGAACCGGGCATGCGCACGCTGGGGTTCGGCCGCTCGCTGCTCGCCAGCGATGCGCCGCCCAGCGCCAGCGTGGCCGCCAGTCGCGACAGCGGCAAGGAGTATCCCCGTTATCTTGCCTACGCCCGCACGCTCTGGACGGGGCGCAGTACGCGCATGCTGCGCGTCAACGGCAATGGCGATGTGGTGGTGGGCGTGCAGCAGGTGCGCCCGCCGGTGCTGCTGGAATACGACCAGGACACCGAACTGAAAACGGTGTATCTGGAAAACACCTCGCGCCAGTTCGACCGCAGCCACTCCGATGGCACGCTGGCCTACGTGGACCGCTGCACTGCGTTCGAAGACGGCTCGGCCGACGGCGACTGGTGCGCGCTGGTGGTCGATCGCCAGCAGAACATGAAGTTGTACCGCGACCCGGACCTGACCCGCGGCATCACCGTCGATGCGCCGTTGGAGGCAACGCAGCAAGGCCCGCGCCCCCGTGTGCGTCAGCCCATCATGCTCACCCAGGCCGCACGCAAGACCGATGCCGGCAGTTACATGCTGGAGCTCTATGCCAAGCGTCGCCCTACCCGCGCGTTCTGGGTCGAAGCGGTGTCGTCCGAACGCAAGGTGGTGCTGGCCCAGCAGTGGGTGGTACCCGACGCCGCCGGACGCATCCGCATGCCGGTCGGTCTGGAACATGCGGTGGAAGACCTGGAAATTCGCGCCTGGCTGGACTACACCGAAGACGTCAGCGTGGACGATCTGGCCTTGGTCAAGGACACCCCGGTGGCGGACCGCTCCTGAGTCGAGCTGCTGCACGTATTTGGCTTGAGCGTGGATTCAGCGGCGGCGAAGGCCAGGTACGGCCGCCTCGGCACAGTGTTGCAGCAACGAGTGACTGCGACGTGGCCATGCAGGGCGCACGGGCTCAGTGTTCCGAGACAGGCGTGCCATCCCCTGCATCACGCGCCGCCGCTGCACCTGCGCGACTGAAGCGGATTTCCTGTGGCGACTGCAGTGCAATACCCACCGCCTCCATCCGCTGCAACAGGGCGAAGAACAACTCGCTGCGCACCCCATACGAGTCGCGCGGACTACTGACGTAGGCGAATGAATTGAAGTTGACGTGACCGCCCGCCAGCGAATCGATGAACACCGATGGCGCCGGCTCGGCCAGCACCTTGGCATGCTCGGCAAACAGTGCCAGCAACATGTCGCGCACCTTCGCCACATCGGTTTCCAACGGCACCGAGAACTGCAGCTGCACCCGTCCCATCGGATTGGACAGCGTCATGTTGCGCACACTCTTGGTGATCAGCTCCGAGTTGGGCACGATCAACGTGGAGCGGTCGCCCACCTGGATCTCGGTCGCACGCACGCTGATCCGTCGCACGTCGCCTTCCTGATCGCCGATGCGCACCCAGTCGCCGATCTTGACCGGCCGCTCGGCAAGCAGGATCAGGCCCGACACGAAGTTCTGCGTGATCGCCTGCAGACCGAAACCGATACCCACCGACAACGCGCTCAACACCAACGCCAGCCGCTTCAGATCCAGGCCCAACGCGGTCAGGCCCCACACCACGACCACCAGCCAACCCAGATAGCGCGCCACGGTGCTGATCGAATTGCGCGCCCCGGCATCCAGTTCGGTCTTGGGCAGGTAGGTGTTGAGCAACCACTGCTGCACTATATGCACCACGCCCAGCCCCAGCACACACACCAGCAGCGCGCGCACCACTGCCGCCGGCGTGATGGTGAGTTCCTTGCCGATCGGGATACCGTGCGACACGTTCTCGACCCAGCCGGTCACGGCGGAGAGATTGGCGCCGTACGGCGTCACCAGTGCGGCGATGCCCAGCAGGATCAGCACCACGCGCACCAGGGCCGACAGCAACAGGCCCAGCTGCACCAGCCGCCCGCTGCCGACGCCGGAGGCATGCGACAGCGCACGATTGAAGCGCCCGTCCGGCTTGAAGACCCAGCTCAACAGGTCGTCGGCAAAGACCACCAGCAGCCCCAGCAAGCTGCAGATCAAGGTGATCCAGATGATCTGTCGCGCGATGAACAAGCCGAGGTTGAGATAGCCGAACAGCGCTGACAGCAGGGCCACAATGACCGCCACATGCCCGAGCAGACGGATCAGCACGATGACGCCGCCCCCCCGCGAGACCACCGGTGGTGGCTCGGTGCTGTCGGCACTGGCCGCCCCGGCGCTGGCCGCACGCGCGCGCAACGACAGGCTCAGCCCGGCCAGCGCAGACAGGATCAGCCCGGCGTACACCAATGCCGCCACCGCGTCGGTGGCGGTGGTGGCCGCGCTGCTGGTTTGCACCACCTCGTTGAGCTTGATCGCCATGCCGCTGAACCAGATCACCGCAGCGGTGGCCAGGCAATGCACGCGCAGGCGATCGACGGTGGCGTCATCCAGCGGAAACAGCCGCCAGGTCGGCTGATGTTTCATCAGCAAGCTGGCGCTGAGCGAACCCACGAAGGCCGCAACGAAGCTGATGATGACGAATGCACTGAGCAGCTCGTCCAGGTCGGCCGGTACCTGGGCCATCGCACGCACGGTTTCGGCCAGCACCCATGCCGCCATGCCCAGGCTCAGCATGCCGACCAACAGAAACCACAACGCCAGCCCGGAGCGCCGCAAGCGACCGCCGGGCGCGCGCGAGGCTGCATAGCGTCGCCCCAGGTGTCGCAGAAACATCCGCAGCGGAAACGCCAGCAGCAGCGCAATCAGTCCACCGGTCACCAGGCCGCCGACGCCGTTGGCGGCGATACCGGTACGCAGCAGCTGGGCGGCCTCGTCGTAGAGGCGCTGCAGCCGCGTGCGGTCGTCCGGCCAGTGTTGCGCAATGTCGTTCCAGAGCGCCGGCGACAAGGGCGAGGCAACGCGGGTCGTCATCTGCACGCTGAACAGTTGAGCGCGCTTCTGCTCGAGGCGATCAGCGAGGTCGCGGGCTTTGGACTCCAGCAGATTGGCCCGCTTGAATTCCGCATCCAGCGCGCTCTGTTCTTTCTTCAATGATGCGCGCTGTTTCTTGAGATCGGTGGCCTCGCCGTTCTGCGCCTCACCCAGCCCCGCAAGCTGAGAGCTCACCTGCTTGAGCGGCGGATCCAGCTGACGTGCCAGATCCTGTACCTGCCGTTGCGCCGCCGTCACCTGGTCGATCAGCGTGCGCAGCTGTTCGTCGTCTGCCTTTTCCAGTCCGACATCCGCTTGATCCAGCACCTTTTGCGTGCCGTCCAACTGTTTCTGTGCCGTCTCAAGCAGGGCGTCTTCGTCCTGCGCGAGCACCGCGCCGGCGCAGACCAACCACATCACACAGCACACCAACACATGCCGCAACACGCGCGAACGGGCACTCAGGGCGGATCGAAGCTCGGACACAGGCAGGTATCGGACAGGCGCAGCACCGCGCGGTGCGGGCATCTTAAGCCACCACCCCGGTCGCGCCGAGCGTCACCGCGGGGACGATTCATGCAACCCGCCGCCCGGCTGCCGACTACATAACGACCCAGACGCGAGTGCTTCAACACAGGGCTGCTGCTTCGCAACAGCGGCTCACCTGCCAGCGGGTCGTGCGCATGCACTTGGCCATGTCTCCGAACCTCATGCGCTGCAACAGCCGGCCTCAGCCGCAAGCCACAGCCAACCCGTGCATGAACATGCGGCGGTTTGTCACCTTGCGGCAACACCGCGCTGCCGCAGAATCAAGCTACCGCTACGGCAGACGCAGCGGATGACCGCGAAGGAGACATCTATGCAGATTCAGATCCAGACCGACAAGCACGTGCCGCATGACCCCTCTGTCGTGCAGCATGTCGAGAAGACCTGCACCGCCCAGCTGGCGCATTTTGCCAATGACATCACCCGCGTCGACGTGCATTTGCGCGACGAAAACGGCCAGCGCGGCGGCGCAGCGGATCGTACCTGCAGTATCGAAGCCCACGTCGCCGGCCTGCCGCCGATTGCGGCCACCAACAGCGCCGAGACCACGGCTTCGGCCGTGACCGGCGCTGCCCGCAAGCTGCGCACCGCGATCGAGCATGCACGCGGCAAGCAGCACGCCAAGGCCACCGCACCGGCGCCGGATAGCCTCTAAGTCGCGGCGGGCGCTTTACCGCGCACCGCCTTGGTCATGGCCCAGCCGCCCCGACGCCGACGTTGAATGCGTGGCGTCGGGGCGCTTCACAAATGCGTGAGCCACTCGGCAGGATCGACCACGCACGCCGATTGCATGAAGTGGCTGCGTCTGGTGGTTGCCGCAATGTCGAGACGCACGGACGCCTTTCAGTGATAGCCCGCTGTAGCACCTGGAGCGCTGTACTGGCGTCGCGCGTCTGAATTGATCAAGTAATGCCTCGCAGCACGTGGCCCGCAAGTGCGTTGTGATGCCAATGTGCAACGCACGCCCGGAAGTCACGTGGCCAGCTCCGAAACCGATGCCATCACACCAGACGAGCCATGTGGCCGGTACCCAGCAGGATCGAACCTGGAACCGGATGATCATGCGTCAACGCCACACAACTGGCCCGCTCTTGCGCACTCTTGTACCCATCGTGCTCTGGGCCGTCTCGCTAGCCGGGTGTGCAGCGACGAGTGCCACCGCCGATGCGCCGATCGAAGGCCCCGTCCGTCTGGGCGACATTGCGGCAGTCGATGGACCCAAGGTACGTCCCGACCGGGTGATCGAAGACAGCCGCTGCCCGGCCGATGTTCAGTGCATTCACGCCGGGCGGCTGATCGTCAGGGCCACGGTAATGGGCGGCGGCTGGTCGAAGCAGCTTGATCTCACACTGGGCATCCCGGTCCCCGTGGCCGATGGCATGCTGACCCTGATAAATGCCACGCCTGTGCCCATCGCTGGAGCGTCCGCACGGGCGGCTCGCTTCAGCTTTCGATTTCAGGGTGGACGCTAGTCGCTTGCCACAGCGCAATGACCTGCGCCAGGGATCCTGCTATCGACGCGCTTGCGAGTGGATGAGACGTAGATCTGGTCACAGCGTAGGGACGGCCACCGCGCGCTCTTCCACTGGCGGGCACGCCTCCAGCTGTTTCAGGAAGTCCGAAAACCCGCCGGTCGCACGCGCCTGCCGACGCGCGCTGGTGATGACCACAGCACGCGGGGACCAGCGGATTGGGGCACCGATGCGCTGCAGCGCGCGCACCAGCGCCACATCCTCACTGCAGGCCAGCGAGGGGAAGCCACCACAGCGTCGATACAGCTCGGCGCTGACGCCCAGATTGGCGCCATGGATCCGCCCGTGGCCTTCGCCCCTGGGCTGGGTCTGTTCGAAGGCGCTGCGAACCTCGTCCGCATAGCCCGACCAGTCGGCCACTTCCACGATCCCGCAGAAGACCCCGGCACCTATACGGCGCTGTTCGATCAGCCAGTCAGCGGGAACGCGCGAGTCGGCATCGGTCATGGCGAGCCAATCGGCACCGAGGTCGATCGCCGCAGAGGCGGCCGCCGCGCGCGCCACGCCCACGCCCCACGGGCTGGCCACATCGACCACCCTGGCCCCCATCAGCGAGGCGATCTTCGCGGTCGCATCGGTGCATCGGTCCACCGCCACGATGACATCCACAGGTTCGCGCAGATCCGGATGCGAAGCGGCGACAAAGACCGCGGTCAGGCACCCAACGATATCGTCGGCCTCGTTATGGGCGGGAATGAGCACGGCGATCATCGCAGGCCTTCCTGCTGGGCAACCGATACCGGCTGCACCGCCCACGCTTCGAGCAGGAAGTCGCTGTCCTCGTAGCGGTAGGCCAGCGCAAGCGTGAGCAGACGTGCGATGCAGGCATGCACCGACACGCCGTCCTGACGGGCCTGATCGAATGGATGCTTCCAATGACAGGCAACGAACAGCCCCTCCGCAGTCAGCGAGCGCTGAGCCCGCGTGACCAGGTCATCGAGTTCCTGTGGCTCCAGGTAGTAGCCGATTTCACTCAGCACGATCAGATCGAAACTGCCCACAGGCCACTGCTGCGGGTGGCATGCCTGCAGGATCTCCACGTTGCTGCGTTCGCCCACGCGCTGCCTGGCTTGCGCCACCGCGCCCGCAGACATGTCCGTTGCCAGCAGGCTGTCGCAGCGCGCCGCAAGCCCGCGCGTGGCCTCGCCATTGGAACAGCCCAGCTCCCAGCCGCGTGCGAACTGCGCCCTCGGCAGGGTGGACAGCAGGATGTCGCGCTTCCGCGATTCGTACCAGCGCGTGCCGTAGCCGAATGGGTCCGGGCGTTGATAGATGCCGTCGAAGTAATCCGCGTTGGTCTGCGCGTTCATGCAATATAGACCTCGAAATCTCGCTGGAAACGGGCCAACGCCCAGGCCGGGAGGATGGGCCCGGCCAACCGGGGGACGACCTCGCCGGTCTGTGTCTTGAACGCGGCAAGCGCCGTCGCCTTGGCTGCACGCGCGGTGTCGGTCAGTGCAAGGCGCGTGGCCGATGCCAGCATCGTGCTGTTCTCCGGGTCGTCCCAGTGCCATGCCCACACCGGGTATTGAACGAGCCGTGCGCCACACGCGGCCGCCACGCTGATCGCCGCATCGGCGCAGGCTTCATGATCCGGATGCCCATCGCCTGCATAGGTCACAAAGACCGCATCCGTTGGCCTGATCAACGCAGCGAGTCGGGCAGCCAGCACGTCGCCATGCGCCTGCACCTGCCCATCGCCAACCGCGATGCGCACCACGTTTGCCGGATCGATGCCAAGACAGGCCAGCGCCTCATGCAGCTCCTCGCGGCGCGCCGCGGCGAGCCGTGGCGGCGGCCACGCCGCCTCGCCAGGATAGGCCGCCTCTCCGTCGGTCACTGAAACGATCACGATGTCCATCCCGTCGGCTGCGGCCATGGCCAGCAGCCCGCCGCATCCCAGCACCTCGTCATCAGGATGCGGGGAAACCACGACCAGCCTGGCAGCGCTGCCAATGAGTTGGTCCAGACGGATGCGCGGCAATGTCGCCAGTGTGCGCGAGGCAAGCCAGCGTGCTTCGCTGATGCCCTGCCCTTCGATGTGCCCGCCCCTCAGAGAGCCCATGGAGTGTGCTCGCAGGCATGCAGCTGTTCTCCCAGCCACTGCTCGTCCTTCTCTGCGTGACACTGGCGGATGAACGCGGCCAGGTCTGCGCAGCGTTGTGCATGCTCGGCGTCGCAGCACAGCGACACCGGGCCAAGCGCCAGGGCCGCGCGTTCCAGCACGTCGCGACACACGCGGTCCATCAGGCACCGCAGGCGCGTCACCGCATGACGATGGTCGGTGCCCGGCGCATCGTCGATCTGCGCGGCCAGCTCGCACAGCGCAAGCTTGGCGACATGGAGCTGCTCATCGATGACCGCCACATGCACTGCAGCAAACGGATTGCCCACGATCCGGGAAGAACGCCGCACCTGCTCGGCGATGGCCGTTGCCGCGCCATACCAGCAAGCCGCGATGCCGGCACCGCCGTGCCAGAACCCGGGCCGCTGGAGATAGAAGTCGGCATCGGCCACCAGGCGGGCAGGCGCACTGGCGAAATGGCCGATCCCGGTAGGAATACCCACCATGCCCGGGCCGTGCCACTGGCCGGCATCCAGCTCGAAACTGCCCGCACCCAACCCCACGGCGGCAAGAGGACGCTTCTCGCCATCTTTGACGGTCACCAGGGCGTGAGTCACCACATCGTCCACACTGCACCACGGCTTGGTGCCGGACAACGCACCCAGACGGTGGTCGTAGGTCACGGTATCGTCCGGGCCGCCCGCTGCCCACACCGCCCAGAGGGTGCCGGCCGGTGGCGCCGGCTCGCCCGCCTCGGACAGGATGGCAAGCGCGTCGTAATGCGCTTCCAGCACTTTTGCCAGTGGCAGGCTCTCGGCTCCCAGCGCGCTCAATGCACGCCAGCGCGCACGGGTCTGCCCAGCGCCCGGCCACGGTAGATCGGGAACCGCGCGCACATGGTCTAGCACACGCGACGAAACACTGCCGCGGTGCGGCCTTCGGCTTTCATGACGTGCGTGATCAAACGCGGTGACTGAAGGAAGCATCGGCCGAATCTAGAAGCTCATCAGTCAACCGTGTGTGAGCCTGCATGCATCTTCGTCTGCTTCCAGTGCCCGCCATCGGATCGATCCACATGCACCGCAACGTGACGCAGGCATGCGTCGGTGAGGCATCCGTCCGTTGCGCTCACGCAGGCAGTGCGTGATGCCCCACGTCCACACAACTGCACGCACCACCGCGCTGCCGGTCACCTCACCCGGCAATCGTGAAGACCGAACCCGAATCCACGCGCACGCCGGCGCCGTTGATGAAACTGGCGCGCTCCGAACACAGGAACGCAACCACCGATGCCACTTCTTCGGGGCGGCCGCGGCGCTTGAGCACCATTCCGGGCCGCTCTTCGTCCAGAAACGATGCAACCGCCTGCTCGAACGTGGTGCCGTTCTCGCGCGCGCGTTTTTCCATCATCTTGTCGGTCATCGGTGTTGCGATGAAGGCCGGCGACACCGTATTGACCAGCACATTGTCGCCGCCATAGGCCTTGGACAGCCCCTTGGCCAGGCTGAGAATGGCCGCCTTCGAGGCGCAGTACGGCAGCTCGTCCACATAGGGCTGCACGGCGTCCTCGGACGCGAACAACACGATCCGCCCCCACTGCTTGCGCCGCATGGCGGGGATGGCCTGGCGACACATGCGCACCGCGCCCATCAGGTTGATGTCCAGGGTCTCGAGCCAGCCCGCATCGTCGACTTCCAGGAAGTCGCCGGTTGCACCGGTGACACCGGCCGCGTTGACGTAGATGTCCGGGTCGCCCAGTTGTTCCCGCACCTGTGCCCAGAGAGCGGTGACGTCGTGCTCGCGGGTGACGTCTCCCTCGATGGCGATGATCTGCCCCAGGTCCGACAGCTCCGCCTTCGCCTGCGCCAGCGTGCCGCCCGGCAGATCGGTGATGGCCACGCGTGCGCCGGCTTCGAGGAGCTGGCGTGCAGTCTCCTTGCCCATTCCCGAATCGCCGCCACTGACGAGGGCGACGCGACCGGCTATTCCGAGATCCATGGTGAGCTCCTGGTAGTTGAAAGAGGGTGTGGTGTACGCGTCACTCGCGCGCAAGAAACCGTTCGGCCGTGCGCAGGCCCAGTGCCATCTGGGTCAGGGCCGGGTTGGCCGCCAACGCGCTGGGAAACACGGAGTTGTCACAGAGGTAGAGATTGGGGATGTCGAACGAGCGGCCGTCCGGATCGACCACGGCCGTTTGCCGGTCGCGGCCCATCCTGCAGGTGCCCAGGGTGTGTGCGGAGCGGGCCGCGGCGAAGATGTTCCGGGCCCCTGCAGCCTCCCACACCGCCTGCAGGAAGCGCCGCGCATGCGCATCCAGTGCCTGCTCGTTGGGGCCGTAGCTGAAGTCGATCCGCGCCTTGCGATGACCGAAGGCATCGCGCTCGTCGGACAAGGTCAATTGGTTGCGGTCGTACGGCAGGCACTCGCCGTTGATGCCGATGCCGGCCAGGCGGTTGTAGCGCTGCAGGGTGGTCATCAAGGTGTTGCCCCACATTCCTGCGCCGCGCGCCAGCGTGTTGGCCAGCGTCACCGGCTGGACGCCCAGGCTCTGCACCAGGTAGCCGCCAATGAAATCGGCACCGGGCGGACGCAGCATGTCTTCGGTGATCAGCGACGACGGATAGCCGCGGTTCATGCGCATCTGCGCATCGAACTCCCCCCACACCTGCGTGGCCACGTGCGCCATGAAATTGCGCCCGACCTGCCCGCTGGAGTTGGCCAGCTCCAGATTCAGCAGCAGGCGGGGCGTCTCCACGCCGCCGGCGCACAGGAACACGGCACGGCAGCGTTGGCGCAGGCTCCGCCCATGGTGCTGATAGACCACCCCACTGATCATTCCACGCGCATCGCGCTCGATGTCGATCACCCGACTGTCGGCACGCAGCTGAGCGCCGTGGGCTGCGGCCAACGGGAGCCAGGTGGTATCGACACTCACCTTGGCGCCGTTGCTGCACCCCTGGTGACACGCGCCGCAGTTGTTGCAGGCCGCTCGCCGGCCCCAGTGCGGCTGATGATGCGGCGTGGTCACCAACGCCGCAGGCGCATCGGTCGCCGTCACACCCAGCGCGCGGCAGCCGCGCTCCATCGCCTCGGCCGACGCATTGCGTTGTGCCGGCTGATAGCGATAGCTGCGCTCCGGGTCCCACGGATAATGCGCGGGCCCGGAAACGCCGATGAACTCCTCGACCCGGCGGACATACGACAGCAGCTCCGGATACGCGATCGGCCAATCGGCGCCCTCACCGGTCTGCGTGCGCAGCGCGAGATCGCGTGCGTCCGGCCGTGGACAGAACGCGCCCCAGTGCAGCGTCGAGCCGCCCAGGCCGGACCCGGAGTTGTTCGGCCCGAACGCGGTGGGGGTCTGCCCGCCGCTCAACCGCTCGTCCATCCAGTAGATGCCGGTGGTGAGCTCGTCGGGAAGATGCGCGTCAGGGGTGAACGCCGCGCCCGCCTCCAGCACCACCACCGAGACCCCGGCCTGCGCCAGCCTTGCCGCCACCGGGCCGCCACCGGCACCGCTGCCGATCACCACCGCATCGACGATGTCGGGACTGCACTCGGGCCTCACCGCGCACCCGGTGCGCAACGCTGCCACTGCTCGTGCCGGTTGGCGGTGGTGATTTCATAGCCCGGGCTGTCCAGGCCCGCACCACCCACGGCAAATCCATCGTAGCCCAGCAGCGCCAGCGTGGCGGGAAGGCTGGTCCAGGTCCGGATCGCCTCGGCACGCACGTCCTCGAACCAGTGGGCGAGCTGGGTGGCATCCAGGCCATTGGCCGACGTGTCGCCCGCTGCGCAAGCGGCAATGCTGTGCAACCAGCGGTCCTGGTCCTCGGCGGCCAACCCGACAAAGCCGTGCGCCAGGGCATCGAGCGTCTCCAGGCCCAGTGGCAGCGCCGCGGCATCGGCCGGCAGGTCGGCGTGCCGCCACCCGTCGCCTGCGCCCCGGGCGAGCTGCACATCGATGCGCCGTGCGATCTGCCGTGCGTCGCGTGCGCCATCCAGCACGCGCGCGACCACTGCCGTCAGGATCTCCAGCTGATGCGGGCGCAGGATGCCTGTTGCCGCCGCTGGCGGGCCCGCATGGCGCGCGAGCAGCACCTTGCGCATCCGCGGTGCCACCCGGCCGGCATTGAGCAAGGCCACAAACGCTTCAGGCAGGCATTGCTGCACGCAGTGCTCCACATGGGCAGCGATGTGCTGCGCCAGCTCCTGCGGACGCTCATACGGGATCTGGTGGGCTGCGCCGTCGACAACCACACAACGGGCATGCGCGTAGTGCGGCAGGTTCAGCCGTCTTTGCGCGGGTTCGCCGAGGTCGCCGTCTTCACCACCGGCCACGATCAACGCCGGAACGTCGATGCAACCGGCCGGCTCACGGCAGTCTTCCCGGCTGCCATGGGTCAGCCAGGCCAACCAGGCCTTGGCGCTGGTTCGCAGCACGTCGTCGACCGCGCATTGTCTGAGTGCTGGCGGAAGCGGCAGCGCGCAATTGTCATCGACGAACTGCTCCGCCTCGGCCTGCGCAGGGCGCCCGTTCTCGAACCAGCCAAGCATGGTCTGTCGCCGCACTTCATCCATCGGCTCCGGCGCGGGAGGCGATGCGGCGACGAGCACGACACCGGCAAGTCCGGCAAGACCGGCAACGCCATCGCGCGCCTGCGCTGCGGCCAGCGTGGCGATCTTCCCGCCCATGCTGTGCCCGATGACACACCAGCGCGTGGGCTGGCGCTCGACGACCTGGTCGACGAACCAGGCCACCTGTGCGCCCACACCTGCATCGTCCAGCGGCTCCGCATCGCCGAAGCCGGGAATGTCCAATGCCACACACTCGAAACGCTCCGCCAGCTGCTGGATGACAGCATTCCATTCCTTGCGGCTGCCCCCGAGGGCGTGCAGAAAAAACAGCGTCGGCTTTGCCATGCACCACCTCGGTCACAAGAGCTCCATGGTGACGAGGCGCTCGTCCACGCGCCGTGCAGATGAGTTCGCAAGGTGCACCGCGCGGCTGCGCGCCTGCATACCGGATGCCAGCGGCCCGACGCAGGTTCTTGCGGGTCGACGGGGCGCATGCCACAACGTCGCGACGTGTGCCGAGCGATGACCGCGCGGCGTCACGCGGTGATGCGCCGCGGCGCCGGGTGGGCGCCGCACGCGGGCGAGCGAGTCTCAGAACTCCTGCCAACTGGTCTCGTTGCCGACCGCAGCCAGTGCCGGCCGCGGCGTCGCAGGGGTGCTACGGCCAACGACGGCCGGCTTCGGCTTTGCCGTGTTTGCAACCGAAAGGCTGGACAGCAGCGCGGTGACGGCCGCACCACCGGCTGCATCGGTCTTGAACACCGCAACGGCGTCGGTGAGATGGACGGCCTGCTCTTCCAGCGAGCGCGCTGCTGCCGTTGCCTCCTCCACCAACGCGGCGTTCTGCTGCGTGGTCTCGTCCATCTGGGTGACCGTCTGATTGACCTGCTCGATCCCTGCCGACTGTTCCTGCGACGCAGCGGAGATCTCGCCCATGATGTCGGTGACGCGCTGCACGCTGGCAACCACTTCGGTCATCGTCGTGCCGGCGCTATGCACCAGCGCCGAACCCTCGGCGACACGCTGTACCGAATCATCGATCAAACTCTTGATTTCCTTGGCAGCGCCGGAGGAGCGCTGCGCGAGCGTGCGCACCTCGCTTGCCACCACCGCAAAGCCGCGCCCCTGGTCGCCTGCACGTGCAGCTTCCACTGCTGCGTTCAAGGCCAGGATATTGGTCTGGAAGGCGATGCCATCGATGACGGAAATGATGTCGGCGATCTTCTTGGACGAGGCCTCGATTCCTGCCATGGTCTCGACCACCTTGCTCACCACCTGCCCACCCTGTGCGGCGACGCTGGCCGCGCCGATGGCGAGCTGGTTGGCCTGGCGTGCGCCCTCGGCATTCTGCCTGACGGTCGAGGTGAGCTCTTCCATCGAGGCGGCGGTTTCTTCCAGGTTGGCGGCCTGCTGCTCGGTGCGCTGCGACAGATCCTGGTTGCCCGCAGCGATCTCGCTGGCCGCGCCCTTGATCGAAATGGCAGAGGTCTTGATGCCGGTGACGATCTCGGCAAGCTGCATGGCAGTGGCGTTGGCATCGTCGCGCATCTGTGCGAAGACACCGCGGAACTCGCCGCTCATGCGCGCGGTGAGGTCGCCTGCGGCAATGGACTGCAACAGACCGGACAGCGACTGCAGGTTGCCGTCGGCGGTGGACATCAAGGTGTTGAGGCTCTCCACCATGACGCGGAAGTCATATTGAAAACGGTCCGCATCGCCGCGGGCAGTGAAATCGCCATCGGCAGCGGCCAGCGCGAGATGCTTGATCTCGCTATTCATCGCGCCAAGGTTCTGCTTGACCTGCACCATGGTATCGGTGAGCACGGCCTTCTCGCCGGGCAGCTTGTCCATGTCTTGGCTGAGGTCGCCGATCGCATAGCGCCCCATGATCTGCGCAAGCTTCGCCGTGACCGCAATGTGCGAGGCCACCAGGTCATTGGTGTCGTGCGCCATACGCCCGTAATTGCCCGGAAACGCCGATGCGTCGATGCGGAAACTGGTCTGCCCGTCGTCGTGACGTTTTGCCATGTCGGCCTGCGCAGCAAGCAGATTCTGCAGCTGCAGTTGCATCTTGCTCATCGCGTTGAGCAGGCGCCCGCTTTCATCCCTGGCCTGCGTGTCCACATCGTTATCCAGATTGCCGCCTGCAATCGCCTCGGCGGCACGCGTGGCCCGGCTCAGGGGTAGCGTCAAGCTGCGGGTGATGGTGAAGGCAAGCAGGCTGCTGATGAACACCACCGCCACGCCACCGATGATGAGCAGGGTCTTGCCCCGGGTCATCGCGGCAACCGCATCGTCGTAGGATTGCGCAGTCTGCTTTTCCTGCAGCTTGACGTTCTCGGCGATCTTGGCCTGCCAGACGAGCATCGCCGGGCGCGCCTTCTCGCTCAGAAACAGCTGCGCCTCATCGTTCTTGTTCGCCGACGCGAGCACGATGACCTGATCATTCAAACCACGCGAAACCTCACGCGCGGCATCGATTTCGGCGCGGAGCTTGAGGCCCGCATCGGTCGCAGGATACGTCTCCAACGCCTTTCGCTCGTCTGCGTAGCGCTGACGTTGCTCTTTGATAGTTTCCGCGGCCTGCTGATTCAACTCGTCGGACGTCACCATCGCCAGCGTTCCAAGCGCAATGAAGATATTGGAGTTGGCATCGCGCATGGCGTTGCTCAGCTGCATCTTGGCGACGTTGACCTTGACGATGGTGTCCATCTCGGTACGGGCGCTGGCCATGGTGCTGAGGCCCGTGGCCACCAGCAAGCCCGACAACAGAATGAGAATACCGAAGGCCATCCCCAGTCGGCGGCCAACGTTGTAGCGCTGCAAGAACGTGTTCATCAGTAGGTTCGACCAGAAGTATGGAAAGAGGCAGGCATGCACCACGTGTGCAGTGCCTGTGCTCCGTCTATATCGACTGGCTATTGAGCGGCTGAATACCTTGCCTAGCAAAAAGCATAGCTCCGTTGCGACGACCCGAAACGGATTCAGAAATCGGATGCTCAAGCAATTCCCGGCCAGACGTACGGGCTGTGTCTGGTGATGCTCCAGTCAATCGAACCGAGAGATCACACCTATTGCGACGGCCGCGCGCCCCGCAAGCGCAGCGTGCAGAGGTGAACGCGTGGGTGCGCCAGGCAAGCGAGACTCATGTGCCAACTGATCGTTTCAGGCTCAGCCGCTCTGTCATGCGTCACGTGCCTGGATACCAAGCGAACGACATGTCCTGGGAAGCTGTGCAATAGCGTGAGCAGTTCCTGGCCGAGTCAAGCTGACTGATCCAGGTCGGGTCGACACGACGCCAACGCAAGCGCCCGCCTGCATCGCTAGGCAGGCCCGGACGGCACGGCATCTTCGCGCAGCGGGGCCGACGCTCCTCCGTGCCCACTCAGGCTGGAGGTCAGTGGCTCAAAGTAGGCCGGGTAGACGTGCAGGCAACAAAAAACCCCCGATCTCTCGGGGGTTCTGGACTTTCTGGGATGTCCCCGGAGGGTTCATCTGGTGCGCCCGGAGGGATTCGAACCCCCGACCAATGGCTTCGGAAGCCACTACTCTATCCGGCTGAGCTACGAGCGCCTGGCCCGGCATTATGCCAGACCGGCGCCAGCCGCGCGATGTCCGGCAGTTCCCGGCAAGGCGCTTGGGTGAGCCGACGCCGGCGACCACGTGAACCGGCCTCGGCAGCAGAAGCAGAAGCAGCTCGCTCCAGGCCAGCCATGCGATGGCCTCCACCCGCCAGCGCTGGGCGCCCGTATGCCCTACTGCCGTTTGCCGTGCTCGTCCGAGGTCATGCACACCGAACCCAAGCCCGTCCGGTTCCCTGCTGCTCCTGTTCCCTTGTTGGCTTGTTCCTCCTGTTCCACCTGATGCCTGCTGCCCTGCGCAATGCGCGGCGCGCCAATCTCCGCATGGCCGGGGCTGGGCCACGCTGCTACCCTTTGCGGCATGAGCAAGCATGGGTTTGAACAGGCTGCGGCAGCGCCCGCGCTGACGTGGTCCGAACGGTTGGGGCAGTACTGGAAGCTGGTGCGTGGCGACCGCCCGATCGGCAGCCTGCTGCTGCTGTGGCCCACCTGGTGGGCACTGTGGCTGGCCGCGGACGGCCTGCCGCCGTTGTGG
This sequence comes from Xanthomonas sp. WHRI 6106, assembly GCF_040202405.1. Lineage (NCBI taxonomy): Bacteria > Pseudomonadati > Pseudomonadota > Gammaproteobacteria > Lysobacterales > Lysobacteraceae > Xanthomonas > Xanthomonas sp. WHRI 6106. Next base: position 274,626 of record NZ_JBEGFC010000004.1, read on the forward strand.
ACGTTGTTCGTGTTCACCGCCGGGGTCTGGCTGACCCGCTCGGCCGGCTGCGTCATCAACGACTACGCCGACCGTTGGCTGGACCCGCATGTCGAGCGTACCAAGACCCGCCCACTGGCCACCGGTGCGGTGTCCGGACGTGAGGCGTTGTGGGTGTTCGTGGCGCTGATGCTGGTGGCGTTCGCACTGGTGCTCAGCCTCAACTGGCTGACCGTGGCGCTGAGCGTGCCGGGCGTGTTTCTGGCTGCGAGCTATCCCTATCTGAAACGCCATACCCACCTGCCGCAGGTCTACCTGGGCATGGCGTTCGGCTGGGGCATTCCGATGGGCTTTGCAGCCGTCCAGGGCAGCGTGCCGTTGCTGGGCTGGCTGCTGTATGCGGCCAATATCCTGTGGGCCACCGCCTACGACACCTGGTACGCCATGGTCGACCGCGACGACGACATCCGCATGGGCAGCAAGTCCACCGCCATCCTGTTCGGCAAGTACGATCTGCTGGCGCAAGGCGTGCTGTATGCGCTGATGTTCGCCACCCTGGCGGCGGTTGGCCTGCGTGCCGCGCTCGGCGCTGCCTATTGGGCAGGCCTGGGCGTGGCGGCGCTGCTGGTGGTCTACGAATTCCGCATTGCCCGCCACCGCGAACGCGGCCCGTGCTTCCGCGCCTTCCTGCACAACAACTGGGTGGGCCTGGCGATCTTCCTGGGGATCGCGATCGCGGTGGCAGCACGTTAGCAGCGGGAATTGGGAATTGGGAATTGGGAATTGGGAATTGGGAATTGGGAATTGGGAATTGGGAATTGGGAATTGGGAATTGGGAATCGGGAATCGGGAATCGGGAATCGGGAATTGGGGTCCGGGGTCTGGGGATCTGGAATCTGGAATCTGGAATCTGGGATTGGCAGGCGGCAGCGTTCGAAAGACAAGGGCCCGTTAAATGATGTGCTTCGCTCAAGACAAGCGTTGACCGATCCAACGTGAAGCCTGCGCCGCAGGGCACCACTCCGCAGGCAGCAAGCCCCTCTCGCGGGAGCGGGGTTGGGGTGAGGCTACGGGACCACGCAACGCCTGCAGCACCCCACTGACGTGTCTTTGCGCTTTTCTTCCAAAGCCATGTCAAACAGAAATCGCATCCATCACGGCACCCGCGCACACACCCATGCATCCACCCGCTGCACGCCCGCGCGACGCAAGGCCCTGGCCGCCGCATGCAGCGTGGCGCCGGTGGTCATCACGTCGTCCACCAGCGCCACATGCGCCGGTAATGCGCCACGCGCCACGAATGCGTCGCGCACATTGCGCTGCCGCTCGATTGCGTCCAGCTCGGATTGCGGCGCAGTTGCACGCACACGCCGCAGCAACGGCAGACACGGCAGGCGCAGCGCGCGGCCCAGCGGCCTGGCCAACTCAAGCGCCTGGTCGTAACCGCGCTGACGCAAGCGCTGGCGGTGTAGGCTCACCGGCACCAACGCCTGCGGCCGCGGCAGGCTGGCGCAGCGCCTGGCCATCAGCTCGCTGAGCAGACGCCCCGCCGCCAGGTCCTGGTGGAACTTGAAGCGCCGCAGCAGGCCATCCACCGGCCAGCGGTAGGTAAAGCAGGCATGCACGCGCTGCAGTGGCGGGGGTTGCTGCAGGCACTGCCCGCACAATGCCACGCCATCGGACGCGAACAGCGGGCTGGCGCAGCACAGGCAGGCACGGCCGTGCTCGGGCAGCGCGGCGCGGCAGGACGGGCATAGATCGCAGTCGGCCATGCCCGCCTCGGCACAGACCAGGCACAGGCTCGGCAGCAGAAACCGCAACACCCGCTGCGGCCACCTGTAAACCGAGCCCACCCCATTGAAGTTGACAGCCTCTTCCATGCTCACCAGACTGCCTGGCTTCCAAGCCGCTGACTGTCAGGAAACTCCGATGTCTGTTGTCGTCCGCCATGACTGGGATCGCAAAGAGCTGCAGGCGCTGTTCGATCTGCCGTTCCCCGAGTTGCTGCATCGTGCAGCCAGCGTCCACCGCGCGCATTTCGATCCGGCGCAGGTGCAGGTCTCTACGCTGTTGTCGGTCAAGACCGGCGGCTGCCCGGAAGATTGCGCGTACTGCCCGCAGGCGCAGCGCTACGACACCGGCGTGACCGCACAGAAGCTGATGGAGACCGAAGAGGTCGTGGCCAAGGCGCGCCAGGCCAAGGCGGCCGGCGCCTCGCGCTTCTGCATGGGCGCCGCCTGGCGCTCGCCCAAGGAGCGCGACATCCCCAAGGTGGCCGCAATGATCCGCGAGGTCAAGGCCATGGGCCTGGAGACCTGCGCCACGCTGGGCATGCTCGACGCCGGCCAGGCGCGCGCGCTGAAGGACGCCGGGCTGGACTACTACAACCACAATCTGGACACCGCGCCGGATTACTACGACTCGATCATCCACACCCGCCAATACCAGGACCGGCTCAACACCCTGGAGCACGTGCGCGACGTGGGCCTGAAGACCTGCTGCGGCGGCATCGTCGGCATGGGCGAAACCCGCGACCAGCGCATCGGCCTGCTGCTGGCACTGGCCACGCTGCCGGCGCACCCGGATTCGGTGCCGATCAACCAGCTGGTGCAGGTCGCCGGCACGCCGCTGCATGGTACCCAGCAACTGGATCCGTTCGAGTTCGTGCGGATGATCGCCGTGGCCCGCATCACCATGCCCAAATCGATGGTGCGCCTGTCCGCCGGCCGCGAAGCGATGAGCGACGAGCTGCAGGCGCTGTGTTTCCTGGCCGGCGCCAACTCGATCTTCTACGGCGAAAAACTGCTCACCACCGGCAACCCGGACACCGAGCGCGACCAGGCCCTGTTCCAGCGCCTGGGCCTGCGCCCGATGCAGATCACTGTCGATGCCGCCGACCACGACCACCCGGGCACCGTGCATGCGGATATCACCTGCGGCCAGGCCTGCGAACGCGCGGCATGACCGCGCAGCGCCGCATTGTCGGATGAGCCCGCACCGCGCCTGAGCCGTCCTGCGGCGATGGGCGGGGCCTGCGGCAGGCGTTGCGTTGGAGACAGCGCCTACCTGCAGCCGATCCTGCGGCAGCGCCTGATCGGGCCATCGCCAATCCGCGATGGCACCGGGTGCAGGACCGGCCCTCAGCCAGCGCATGCCCGGAGCCGGTTACAAGCACTACCACCCGATCATCCGGACCGTGGCAGAAACGCGCTGCGGACAGCGCGACGCAATCGATCACCCCATCGCGCTGCGCCCTGCCGGTTCGCCGTTGCCGCTGTCGTGGCCTTGATCGGTCACGGACCGCCTTAATGCGCGAGGCCTCCGGCAACCGCCGCCGGGCTTGCACGCGCTTTCCAGCACCCCGACGCCACGGGCCATCACACTGCACCGGCTGTCGGTGTCGGCTGGGCGAGGTGACCGCGGCACGCTACGCTAGCGGACCTTTTTCGATGTCGACTCCACCATGGCTCGCCCCGATCTGCACGAACGGATTTCGTCGCTGCGCAAGTTGCGCCTCGCCCAGGAACGGGTACGGGTACGCCGCCAGGTCGGTCGCCGCGATGGCGTGCGCCTGGAGATCGATGGCCGCTGGCTGACCGGGTTCTGCTCCAACGACTATCTGGGCCTGGCGCAGCAGTTCGAAGTGGTGGCCGCCTTGCAGGACGCGGCCGCGCGCGATGGTGCCGGCGCCACCGCCTCGCACCTGATCTGCGGCCACCACACCGCACACGAGACGCTGGAGCGCGAAATCGCGCAGTGGCTGGGGTATCCGTCGGCGCTGCTGTTCGGCAGCGGCTTCATCGCCAACCTGGCCGTGCAACAGGCCTTGCTCAGCGAAGAAGACGATGTCTGCGTGCAGGACCGGCTCAATCACGCCAGCCTGCTCGATGCCACGCGCCTGGCCGGCTGCCGGCTGCGGCGCTATCCGCACCTGGATGTGGAAGGCGCGATGCGCCAGCTCAAGGGTGCCCCCGAAGGCGCGGCGATGCTGGCCAGCGATGGCGTCTTCAGCATGGATGGCGATGTGGCGCCGTTGCGCGCGTTGAGCCTGGTGGCCCGCATGCAGGAGGCCTTGTTCTACGTCGACGATGCGCACGGAGTTGGCGTGCTGGGCCCGCAGGGGCGCGGCTGCGTGGCCGATGCCGGGCTGGGCGTGGCCGAAGTGCCGCTGCAGCTGGTGACGCTGGGCAAGGCGCTGGGCGGCTATGGCGCCGTGGTGGTCGGCGAGGAGGCACTCATCCGTCACCTGGCCGAAACCGCGCGCCCCTACATCTACACCACGGCCCTGCCGCCGGCGCAGGTCGCCGCGACCCTGGCCGCAGTGCGCCTGGCGCGTCGCGACGACTGGCGGCGTGCACGCCTGGTTGAACTGATCGGCAGCTTCCGCGAGGGCGCGCGCCGCCATGGGTTCGAACTGATGGCCTCCGATACCCCGATCCAGCCGCTGCTGTGCGGCGAAGAAGCCACGGTGATGGCGATGTCGGCCGCACTCGAGCAGGCCGGGTTCATGGTCGGCGCAATCCGCCCACCCACGGTGCCCGAGGGCAAGGCACGCCTGCGGGTGACCCTGTCGGCCCTGCATACCCCGCAGCAGGTGCAGGCGCTGATCGAGGCAATCGTGCAGGCGCGCGACGTGGTCAGCCGGCAACCGCTGCGTGCCTCGGCCTGAGGCGAGCCGCAGTTCCTGCACGGCCTGCGCTGGAAGCAGTAGGGGCTACCCGACCAATGCATCGCGTGCACCAGGCGCGCGCGGCGGACGGCAAGCGCGCGCCGATTCCCCGTTGCAACCGGCCCAACATGCATGGCACCGGTGATGCAGCGTTTGCGTGTTCGCCATCGATGGCCTCGTTTCACTGACATGCCGCGGGCGACGCCTGGCACAGCCGCAGCGGCGGAGCGCCGTGTGTGGGAAGCCTTGTCGCTGCTGTATCTGGACACCGACAGTCGCGACGACGACAGCATTGCGCACGTTTTAGCCGTCTCACCATTCACCCTGGAACAGTTACGCACGATGCTGTTGCACGAGGTGCATCCGGTCCTGATCGGCAATCTGCGCAGCGTGGCCGGCGTCTGGAACCGATTCGATCCCGAGTGGTTGGCGGCCACGATCCAGGCGCGGCGTGCACGGCGCTGGCGCTGGCCGGCGCGTTGGTGCTGGCGCGGCTACGCGCGCGCGCAGTGGGCGTTGCTGGCCCCGAAGATCGGCGCGCTGCGTGCAGCCGTCTCGCACTGACGCCGACGCGCAGCAGCAGCGCCGTACCTAAACACCCAGGCGCCAATCGGCAAACTGCAATCGGCGACAAGGCCGCCACCATCCGGTATTTCTGAGCCCTGTCGCAGCACCAACGCGCCGCGATCAACGCGTATCGGCACCCAACAATCGGCGACAATGCGCCCATGCATATCGATGTCATCGGCCATGGGCCTGCGCTGGTTCTCCTGCACGGCTGGGCACTGCACGGCGGAGTGTTCGCGCCGCTGGTCGAGCGCCTGTCACCGCACTATCAACTGCATCTGGTCGACCTGCCCGGGCACGGCTTCAGTCGCGACGACAGCACGCCACTGGCCTTGCCGTATGTGGTCGCGGCCATTGCCGCCGCCACCCCGCCTGCGGTGTGGCTGGGCTGGTCGCTGGGCGGGCTGTTTGCGCTGCATGCCGCCGCCACCCAACCGCAGGTGCGCGGGCTGGCGATGATCGCGGCCACGCCGCGTTTCGTGCGGGGCAGCGACTGGCCGGACGCAGTCGAGCGCGACGTGTTCGTGCAATTCGGCAAAGAGTTGACGCGCGATTACCGCGGCACGTTGGAGCGGTTTATTGCGCTGGACACACTCGGCTCGGCGCATGCACGCAGCGAACTGCGCAGCCTGCGCGAAACGCTCACCGCACGTGGCGAACCGGCGCCCGAGGCCTTGCAGCAGGGGCTCACCCTGCTCGAACGCACCGACCTGCGCCGCGCCTTGCCGCAGCTTGCACGCCCCAGCCTGTGGATCGCCGGCCAGCGCGATCGCCTGGTGCCTGCCGCCGGCATGCATGCCGCCGCCGCGCTCACCCCGCATGCGCAGGCGCTCACCATTGCCGGCGGTGGCCACGCCCCCTTCCTCGGTCACGCCGATCAAGTGAGCGAGGCACTGCAACGCTTCGTTGCGTCCGTGCCGTGAGCGGATCGCCGATCATGCAACATCGCTGATCGAGGACATACCGCATGGATCTGGGAATCGCCGGCCGCTGGGCCCTGGTCTGCGCCGCCAGCAAGGGACTGGGGCTGGGTTGTGCACGCGCCCTGGCCGGCGAAGGCGTCAACGTGGTCATCGTCGCGCGCGGCCGCGACGCGCTGGAGCATGCGGCCGAGGCAGTGCGCGCGGTTCCCGGCGCTGGCGAGGTGCGCAGCGTGGTCGCCGATATCGCAACGCCGCAAGGACGCAGCGCCGCGCTCGCTACCTGCCCGCAGGTGGACATCCTGATCAACAACGCCGGCGGCCCGCCGCCAGGCGATTTCCGCCACTGGGAACGCGACGATTGGCTACGCGCGCTGGACGCCAACATGCTCGCCCCGATCGAACTGATCCGCGCCACCGTCGACGGCATGCGTGCGCGCCGCTTCGGCCGCATCGTCAACATCACCTCCAGTGCGGTGAAGGCGCCGATCGACATCCTGGGCCTGTCCAACGGCGCACGTGCCGGCCTCACCGGCTTCGTTGCCGGGCTGGCGCGCAGCACCGTGGCCGACAACGTCACCATCAACAACCTGCTGCCCGGCCAGTTCGCCACCGACCGCCTGCGGGGCAACTTCGCCACCATCGCGCAGCAGCAGGGCAGCACGCTCGAAGAAGTCGCCGAGCGCAAGCGTGCGGGTATCCCGGCGGCGCGATTTGGCGAGCCGGACGAATTCGGCGCGGCCTGCGCATTCCTGTGCGCCGCGCAGGCCGGCTACATCACCGGGCAGAACCTGCTCATCGATGGCGGCAGTTATCCGGGCACGTTCTAGCGCCGCGCCCGGCCCCATCCATCGATTCCCTCCGCCTCGCCCAGAGGCGACAATAGCCCCGCAATGAACAGCACTTTCGACCCCCGCCACGTCCGGCGCGCGTTTGCGCGTGCCGCCAGCAGTTATGCCGCCTCCGCCGCGCTGCAACGCGAAGTGGAAACGCGCCTGCTCGAATCGCTCGATTACCTGGGTGAACAGGTACCCAAGGTGGTGCTGGATGTCGGCGCCGGCCCCGGCCATGCCAGCGCTGCGATCAAGAAACGCTGGCCCAAGGCGCAGGTGATCGCGCTCGACCAGGCCATGCCGATGCTGCGCCAGGCGCGCAAGGCGGCCGGGTGGTGGAAGCCGTTTGCGCAGGTCTGCGCCGATGCGCGCGCACTCCCGGTGGCCGACGGCAGCGTGGATGTGATCTTCAGCAATCTGTGCCTGCAATGGGTGGAAGACCTGCCGGCGGTGTTCGCCGGCTTCCGTCGCGCCCTGCGGCCGGGCGGCCTGCTGCTGTGCTCGACCTTCGGCCCGGAGACCCTGATCGAGCTGCGCGATGCCTTCGCCCAGGCCGACCCCGCCCCGCATGTCAGCCGCTTCCCGCCGATCGCGCAGTTCGGCGATGCCCTGCTGATGTCGGGCTTCCGCGACCCGGTGCTGGACCGCGACCTGTTCACGCTCACCTACAACGACCTGCCCGCCCTGATGCGCGAGCTGCGGGCGATGGGCGCCACCAACGCGCTCAGCAATCGCCGCGCCACGCTGACCGGACGCGGCCGCTTTGCCGCCGCCAGTGCCGCCTACGAACCGCTGCGCCGGCCCGACGGCACCCTGCCCAGCTCCTGGGAAGTGATCTATGCCCATGCCTGGGCTCCGGCGCCGGGCGCCCCCATCCGCGAACAGGGGCATGACGTCGCCAGCGTGCCGGTGGCCTCGATTCCGATCCGCCGCCGCCGCGATTGAGGCGGTGCACAGTGGCCGCGCCCGCGCGCCGGTTCCGGTGACACACAGTATTGCGCCGGCGCCGCTGTGCAGTGGCCGGGCGCAGCCGCCACACCCGGTAGAATTCATCCGCTAAAGGCTTCCCCTGCCCGGCGTTGCCCGCCGGCGGCCTTCCCCTCTGTTGCGGCCCCCCGCCCCCATTGGCGTTCCCCATGTTGAAGTGGCTCATCATCGCGCTGTTCATCGCATCGGCGCTGTACATCCATTACCGCGGTCGCGTGCGGCACCGGCTCAGCCGGCAGCTGCTGGACCATTCCACCTTCATGGCGCCGATCAACACGCTGATGTATCTGTGTTCGCGCGTGCCGACCACGCCGTTCATCGACCCGGGCAAGGAGTTTCCCGAGCTGGCGCCGCTGCGCGCCCACTGGCCGGTGATCCGCGATGAAGCGGTGGCGCTGCAGCAGATGCAGAAGATCCGCGCCGCCGACGGCTATACCGACATCGGCTTCAATTCGTTTTTCCGCCGCGGCTGGAAGCGCTTCTATCTGAAGTGGTACGGCACTGCGCACCCGTCGGCAGCCGAGCTGTGCCCGCAGACCACCGCGTTGCTCAAATCCATCCCCACGGTCAAGGCGGCGATGTTCGCCGAGCTGCCGCCGGGCAGCGAACTGCGCCCGCACCGCGACCCGTTCGCAGGCTCCATGCGGTTGCATCTTGGCCTGGCCACGCCCAACGACGACCGCTGCTTCATCGACGTCGACGGCCAGCGCCACAGCTGGCGCGATGGGGAGTGGACCATGTTCGACGAGACCTATATCCACTACGCGCGCAACGACACCGACCAGGACCGCATCATCCTGTTCTGCGACATCGAGCGCCCGATGCGCTGGCGCTGGGCGGCGGCAGTGAACCGCTTCGTCGGCCGCAGCCTGCTCTCGGCCGGTGCCTCACCCAATCAGGAAGGCGACAAGACCGGCGGCATCAACCGCGTGTTCCGGTATTTCTACGCCGCGCGGCTGAAGGCCAAGGCGCTGAAGGAACGCAACAACCCGCTCTACCAGGTGCTCAAGTGGAGCATCTTCATCCTGGTGGTGGTCGGGATCGTGTTGCTGTAAACCGGACCACCCGCGTAGGAGCGCACCCGGGCGCGACCCGCATCGCCGGTAACGCCTCATCGCGCCCAGGTGCGCTCCTACGCAGCGCTAGTCGGCACTCAGCGCGACACCTGCGCGATCCATTCCTGCAGGTTGTAGTAGTTGGTGACACGGGTGATCTTGCCCTCGCGCACCTCGAAAAAGGCCCCGCCCGGCAGTACGTAGGTCTGCCCGTTGGCTTCCGGCAGGCCTTCGTCGGTGGTGTGGTAGACCCCGTGCACCACGTATTCGGCCCCCACGCGCGTGCCGTCGTCGCTGGCGGTGATCACGACATCGCGCAGCTGCTCGCGGTAACTGTCGTTCATCCGCTGCAGGAAGGCGGCAAAGTCCGCACGTCCGATCTCGCGTGGGCCCTGGTTGAGGTCATGCGCGACATCGTCGGCCAAAAACGCCAACATGCCGTCCCAATCGCCGCGGTTGAATGCTTCGTAATAGGCCTGGACCAGGCCGGTGGCGCGTTGCCGATTGCTCTCGCTCATGCTCGAACCTGCCGCTGGGAAAGGCGCATCATAGGCTCGCAGTCACGGACCTTGCACCACCAGATCGCGATGGAAGTAATAGACCTCCTGCAGCAGAAAGCGCCAGCTGGTGTGGAAGCTGCGAAAGCGCGTGCTGGGCGTGGACGAGGCCAGCGCATCCACGCCCAGTTCCTGACTGAGCCGCAGCGCGCGCGCCATGTGCAGCGGGTCGCTGACGATGATCGCCCGATGCATGCCGTGCCGCTCCATCAGCGTGCGCGCCTGTTCCAGATTCTGACGGGTGGTGCGCGATGCGGTTTCGATCACGATCGCTTCCGGCGGCACACCGTGACGCAGCGCGTAACGGCGCGCCACCTGCGACTCGGCAAAGCGCGCGCCGTTGCCGAAGCCGCCGGTAAACAACAGGCGCGGCGCATACCCTTGGGCGTACAGGTCCAGCGCATGCCGGATGCGTTCTTCGAACACCGGTGAAGGACGTGCGTCGTAGGCGGCCGCACCCAGCACGATGATCACATCGGCCGGTGCGGCCTGGTCGCGGTCGCCCACCCACACGATCCACCCGGCCACCGCCACCAGCCAGATCACTGCCAGCATGCATAACCGCCAGCCCCAGCCCCACAGGCCGAGCCCGCGCCGACGCCTGCTCACGCGGCGGCCCAGGGCACTGCGTCCAGGTCGACGTTGCCGCCGGACAGGATCACCCCCACCCGCTTGCCGGCAAACCGCGCCGGGTCGGCCAGCAGCGCCGCCAGCGTGATCGCCGACGACGGCTCCACCACCTGCTTGAGCACCTGCCAGATCAGCCGCATCGCCTGCACCACGGCGGCATCGTCCACGGTGATCACCTGCGCGCCAGCCGCCTGCAGCAGCGCGAAATTCGGCGTGCCCAGGGTGCCGCGCAGACCGTCGCAGACGGTGTCGGGGACGAAGTCGACCAGGCGCTGCCCGGCCGCCAGCGAGCGCGCGGTGTCGGCCGCGCCGCTGGGCTCGGCCAGCACCAGCGCGCATCCGGGGGCGGCCTGCAGCGCCAGGGCCGCCCCGGCAGCCAGCCCGCCGCCACCGACCGGCGCCAGCACCACATCCAGCCCACCGCTCTGGTGCAGCAACTCCAGCGTGGCCGTGCCCTGCCCGGCGATCACCGCCGGATCGGTGTACGGATGCACGAGGGTCGCTCCGACACTGGCCTGCACCTGGGCACACAGCTGCTCGCGCGCGGCGATGGTCGGCGCACAGCGCCACAGCGTGGCGCCGTGCCGGGAAATATTGGCCAATTTGGCGGCCACCGCGCCCTCGGGCACCACCACATGGCAGCCGATGCCGCGGGTACGCGCCGCCAAGGCCAGCGCCGCGCCGTGGTTGCCTGACGAATGGGTCACCACGCCGCGCGGGGCCAGCGCGTCCGGCAGCGACCACACCGCGTTGCAGGCCCCGCGAAACTTGAAGGCGCCGCCACGCTGCAGATGCTCGGCCTTGAAGAACAGCTGCGCGCCACAGAGCGCATCCAGGCTGTGCGAGGTCAGCAACGGTGTCGGCGCGCAGTGCGCGGCAATGCGCGCGGCGGCCTGCAGGACATCGGAATGGGCAAGAGGAACCGTGTCGATCATGCCTGCAAGATTAACGTATCGCCCTGCCCTTCACGGCTCGCACGCACACTGCCCGCGCATGCTGGATCGATGACAAAGCGCCACATTGCGGCACAGTTAAGGACCGATTCAATGCATCGGCTCGAAAGTGCCATCATGGTTGCAGGAGGGCACCATCCATGAAATTCCGTCTGATCTTCGCCGCCGGGCTCCTGGCCCTGGGCGGCTGTGCGACCTACGACTACACCGGAGGCGGGTCAGGCGGCTACTACCGTGGCGCGCCCGCCGTGCAGTATCGCTATCCGCCGGGATATTCGCCCTACTACGGCGGTCCTTATGGCGTGCCGTATGGCGCGGGCGGTATCGGGCTGTACGACTACCCGGTCTACCCGGTCTATCGTGGCGGCGGGTATTACTACCGCCCCAATGATCGTCGCCCGCAGTACCGTCCGCCGCGTCCCAATGGTTCGTTCAACAACGGTCCCCGTCCGAACGGGCCGCGCCCGCAGCGACCCAATCGCCCGCCGGCAACCGGCGCTCCGCCGTCACGGCCCCCGGCCCGCATTGGCGCACCGCCGCGCGTGATCCGCGAAATCCAGCGGCAGACCGCGCCACGGAACACGCGCGAGCAGATTCCGTAACAAGCTGACTGCGACAGGCCCCACAAATGGCAACATTGGGGGCTTGCGTTCAGCCGGCACTTGGTCGCAAGCTAGGTGCTCTGTGTGACCTGCCACGTCATCTTCTGACCCGGCCCGGCCCACTGACCGACTTATGTCGATGTCCGACAGGGAAATCTGGATCCCCCCTGTTCCGGTCCTGTCGGATATCGGCGCCTGCAATGCATAAAGCCCCGGCATGCCGGGGCTTTATGTTTTTGGCGCTGGCTTGGCGGCGCGAGATGACGCTGCAGGCCTGGATCCTCTGTCAGCAGCCCACTGACGCAGAAAAAATAAGGGTCGGCAGTCCCCCGACTACCGACCCTTACGCTACCCCGTCGCACGCGCGGCTGGCCCCTGTTCCAATTCCAGCCTTTGCGCCCATGTCGCAATGCCGCGACGGGTGCGGTAGGGATATCCGCACAAAACATGCCAACTTGAGGGTCAGTATCCGATAATGTGATTTACGTCACATTTTGCCCGGCAAGTGACCTTGCTCGCCCTTCAGCCGATACTTTCGCAGCCGCCAACTTCCTTCTGCTCCTGGTCTCCACGCCCATGTCCGACTCTTTCTATCGCTACGACGTCATCGTGATCGGCGGCGGCCATGCCGGCACCGAGGCCGCGCTGGCCTCCGCGCGTACCGGTGCGCGCACCTTGCTGCTGACCCACAACATCGAAACCGTGGGCGCGATGAGCTGCAACCCGGCCATCGGCGGGATCGGCAAGGGCCATCTGGTCAAGGAGATCGATGCACTGGGCGGGGCCATGGCGCACGCGGCCGATCTGGCCGGCATCCAGTGGCGCACGCTCAATGCCTCCAAGGGGCCGGCGGTGCGCGCCACCCGCTGCCAGGCCGACCGCAACCTGTATCGCAACGCGATCCGCCGCATGGTCGAAGCGCAGCCCAACCTGACCGTGTTCCAGGCGGCGGTGGACGATCTGATCATCCACAACGGCGCAAGCGAGGCCGACAGCGTGCGCGGGGTCATCACCCAGACCGGGCTGCGCTTCGAGGCGCCGTCGGTGGTGCTGACCGCCGGCACGTTCTTGGCCGGCAAGATCCATGTCGGCGAAACCCAACACGCGGCCGGGCGCATGGGCGACCCACCGGCGACCACCCTGGCCGCACGGCTGCGCGAGCGCCCGTTCGCGATTGACCGCCTCAAGACCGGGACCCCGCCGCGTATCGACGGGCGCACGCTCGATTACGGTGTGATGGCCGAACAACCCGGCGACGACCCGCTGCCGGTGATGTCATTCATGGGCCAGCTCAGCGACCATCCGCGTCAGGTCAGCTGCTGGATCACCCAGACCACCGAGCAGACCCACGACATCATCCGCAGCGCATTGCATCGCTCGCCGCTGTACTCGGGGCAGATCGAGGGCATCGGCCCGCGTTACTGCCCGTCGATCGAAGACAAGGTGGTGCGCTTCGCCGAGAAGACCAGCCACCAGATCTTCGTCGAGCCCGAAGGCCTGGAGGTGACCGAGATCTATCCCAACGGCATTTCCACCTCGCTGCCATTCGATGTGCAGCTGGCGCTGGTGCGCTCGATCCACGGTTTTGCGAACGCGCACATCACCCGCCCCGGCTACGCCATCGAGTACGACTTCTTCGACCCGCGCGGGCTCAAGGCCTCGCTGGAAACCAAGGCGGTGGGCGGGCTGTTCTTCGCCGGGCAGATCAACGGCACCACCGGCTACGAAGAGGCGGCCGCGCAAGGCCTGCTGGCCGGGCTCAATGCCGCGCGCCACGTGCATGGCCTGCCGGCGTGGTCGCCGCGCCGCGACGAGGCTTACCTGGGTGTGCTGGTGGACGATCTGATCACCCACGGCACCACCGAGCCGTATCGCATGTTCACCAGCCGCGCCGAATACCGGTTGCAGCTGCGCGAAGACAATGCCGATGCGCGCCTGACCGGCGTCGGCCGCAGCATGGGGCTGGTGAATGACGCGCGCTGGGCGCGCTTTTCGGCCAAGCAGGACGCCGTGCAGCGCGAGAGCGCGCGGCTGTCCGCGCTGTGGGCCACTCCGGGCAATGCCCTGGGGCGCGAGGTGACGCAGACGCTGGGTGTGTCGCTGAGCCGCGAAACCAATGTGCTGGATCTGATCAAGCGCCCGGAACTCAACTACGCCAGCCTGATGCGCGTGCCTGCACTGGGGCCGGGCGTGAACGATGCGCAGGTCGCCGAACAGGTGGAAATCAGCGTCAAGTACGCCGGCTACCTGGACCGCCAGCGCGACGACATCGCGCGCCAGCAACGCCAGGAGAACACGCCCATTCCGGAAGGTTTCGACTATGCCGGCGTGCGCGGGCTGTCGATCGAAGTGCAGCAGAAACTCGAGCGCGTGCGCCCGCAACACATTGGCCAGGCGCAACGCATCCCGGGCATGACGCCGGCGGCCATCTCGCTGCTGCTGGTGCATCTGGAGCGTGAGCGGCGCAGCCAGGTGGCGTGATCGGCCCGGGCGATCGCGGTGACAGTGGCAGCGATTGCTGGAGTTCCCGGGCAAAACGTGCGGGGTGCAGAACGGCAGTGAAGATCCGCCACGAGCGGAGGGCGTGATGCCTGGGGAACGGATGGTGGGCAGCCCCCCTGCGTGACCTGTGCGGCAGGCGAACAAATGCTGCGTTTGCCATGCTTCTTCCGCACCTGATGGGTGTGGAGCCGGCTGCCGGGTGTCGTACCCGCGCGCATGCACATCAACCAGTCCGCGGCAGCCATCCGCGCAGCAATCACCCACGCCTCGGCATGCCTGAGCAACGGGCTTACGCATCATCGTGTGGTCGCTGCGGAGACATTGATGGGACGCCTGACGCGTCACATCGCCACGCGATTGGTTTTATCTACTGCAATGTGTTGCACGACCGCCGTCATCTACGGATTGGCGGCCGTCACGCAGCATCGAACACGGATCGAGGCATAAAACGACCCTTGTCTCCGCGCGCCGACGGCAGTCCACAGACCGGCATACCGGTGTCATAGCTGGCAATGCGATGGACTATCCCGAATAACGAAGAAGCAGGCGAAACACGGGGGTATCAGCCGACCAGACGGTCCATGGAAACAGAAAAGATATTGCTATGATTTGCCAACGACGACACATTTTAACTAAATGAACGCATTTGGCACGTTAATCACAGCGACGTTTCGTATCGCCTGCCCTGTGCTGCTGCTGATGGTGGCCACGGTTAGTTCGGCCCACGCCAATACGGAAGAAGACGGCCGGTATTGGCTGAGTATCTACGCGCAGGGCAAGTTACCGGTTGAAAACCTGTACTGGAGCATGGATGTCCATCCGCGCTGGCGCGAGGAAGGCGAGCAGTTCGACCAGTTGATCCTGCGCCCGGCCGTGTTTTATCGGCTCAATCCCAAGGCCAGCGTCTGGATGGGGTACGACACCATCATCAGCCACCCGGCAGGCCAGCCGTCCAATCGCGAAAATCGTTGGTGGGGGCAATTTCAATATCAGTTCGACCCGATTGCCGACATCACCATTACCAGCCGCACCCGTCTGGAACAGCGCCATCGCGAAGACTTCAGCGATGAGGGCTACCGCGTGCGGCAGATGATCCGCGCCACGCGCCCGAGCGGCTTCAGTCCGCAGCTGTCCTGGGTGCTGTTCAACGAGTTGTTCGTCAACCTCGATCAGACGCAATGGGGTGCGCGGCGCGGCATCGACCAGAACCGTGTATTCGTTGGCATCAATTGGAAATTCAACGCCATCGCCAACGTGGACGTGGGCTATCTGAACCAGTTCGTCAACACATCGGCAGTGGACCGCGAGAACCACGTGCTGATGACGACCTTCCGTTTCAACTTCTGACACGTCGCGGCCGATGCAGCAGCGCTTACCCACGTGCGCGCTGCGCATGCCGGCAAGCGCAGGTGTCTCATCAGCCGCGTTTACTCCGGCAACAGCTGTCTGCGCAGCGTCTGGGCACAGAGCTCCACAGTGGTCTCGGCCGCCTGGATGACGCCACCCATGGTGATGAAGCCGTGGATCATGCCGGGGAAGCGATGGACCGTGACCTCCACGCCGGCCGCACGCAGGCGGTCGGCATAGCGCGCGCCCTCGTCATGCAGGATGTCCAGCTCGGCCAGCACGATCAGCGCCGGTGCAACGCCTGCCACCTCAGGTGCCAGCAATGGCGAAATCCGCCAGTCGTGCATGACTGCCGGATCCTTGAAGAGGTGCTGGTTGAAGAATCGCACCGCCTCGCGAGTCAATGGCGGAATGTCGGCATTGGTCGCGCGCGAGGCATGCTCTGCTCTGCCTTCGCGCGCATCGGTCAGCGGGTAGAGCAGCAACTGGCAGCGCAGGGCAATGCCGGCATCGCGTGCGACCAGTGCCACGACGGCGGCCATGGCGCCGCCCATGCTGTCGCCGGCCACCGCCAGCCGCCGCACATCCGCACCCACCTGCTGCGGATGCGCCGCCAACCAGTGCAAGGTGGCGATGACATCTTCCACGCCCGCCGGAGCCGGGTGTTCCGGGGCGAGGCGGTAATCCACCGCCAGCACCTGGCAACCCGCACGCGCCGCCAACTGCCGGCACACATCGTCGTGCGACTCCAGATCGCCCACCACCCCGCCACCCCCGTGCACGAACAGACAGGTCGGCGCCGGATCGTCGCTCAGGCCGGGCGGCCGGTACAGGCGCAGCGGCACGTCGCCGGCGGCAGTGGCGGCGCGCAGGTCGCGTACCTGCATCGGCAGCACCGGAAAGCCGAGCTGCGCGCTCATGCCGCGCATCATGGCGCGCGCCTCCGGCAACGGCAGCGCCTCCATCGGCGGCGCGCCGCTCTGCTGCAACTGTGCAAACAGGCGGACGACATCTGGATCGAAGGACATGGCGACTCCATCACGCGCGGACGATGTGCGGAGCTTGCCAGATTGTTATGAGCCATCACCATTCATTTGCATAACCAAGCATGCGGAGCAGTCCGGGCGCCCGCCAACGCCACTGTTTACGAGGGCTCTCACCGCGGCCTGGCGGCTCGCATGACGGTGTTTGCTGCATCGCATCGCGCCCCTGCGCGATGCACGCGACGTCTGCGAATCCGGGGCCGGACAGAATCTGTTCGGCATGGCGGCCATGCGCCCAACACCGATGCGTTGCTGGCACTGATACAGCGGCAGTGACGGCAACGGTGCGCTGCGGGTGAGGTCTGCAGCGGTGCGCCAAACGCCCGCGTCGGCGGTACTTGCAGATCCACCGGATTGGCCAAACGCGCTGCGGCGCGGGTGCGACGCGTACAGACAGCTGCAGTTGGGCACCACCCTGCCCGATCCGGGAAGGCCGCCTACCGCCCAAGATGCAGGATGCTCAGACGCCTGAGCAGTGTGCTCAGTCGTCTTCGGCAGCGGCTTCGCGGCCTTGCTGGCGGATCAGGTTTTCCTGGCGTGCGTCTTCGATCGAGGCGCGGATGGCGCGCACGTCGGCGCGCTTGGTGTCGAACTTGAAGCGGCCGGTGAGCACGCTGTCCGGGCGCAACTCGCCCTTCTCGAACAGCGCCCACATCTCTTCGCCGTAGTGCGTGTCCAGCAACTCCGGCGCAAAGCGGCCCAGGCAATCGCGCAAGTTGTGCACGTCGCGCAGCAGCATGTCGCGCGCAGCGTTGTTGCCTGCGGCGCTGACCACCTGCGGGAAATCGATCACCACCGGGCCGTCGGGCGAGACCAGCACGTTGTATTCGGACAGATCGCCATGCACCAGGCCCAGCGACAGCATCTTGACCACATCGCCGATCAGGCTGGCATGGAAGGCGCGCGCCTGTTCCGGCTCCAGCTCCACTTCGCCCAGGCGTGGTGCGCTGTGGCCGGCGTCGTCGGTGACCAGGTCCATCAGCAGCACGCCGTGGAAGTAACCGCGCGGCTTGGGCACGTGCACGCCGGCATCCACCAGCTGGTAGAGCGCATCGGCTTCGGTGTTCTTCCAGGCGGTCTCGGCTTCCTTGCGGCCGAACTTGGTGGCCTTGCCCATCGCGCGTGCCTGACGGCTGCCGCGCACCTTGCGGCCCTCCTGGTATTGCACGCGTGCCTGAAAGCTGCGCTGGGCCATGTCCTTATAGACCTTGGCGCACAGGATGTCGTCGCCGGCGCTGACCACGTAGACGGATGCTTCCTTGCCGCTCTTCAGTGGCCGCAACACTTCGTCGATGACACCGTCGTCGATCAGCGGCTGCAGGCCCGTGGGGGTTTTCATGGACGAAGGGGACCGATCCGAAACAAGTCAGCACCGATTATGCGGCAAGCAGGGTGAAGCGCTTACATGCCGGCGCGCACACTGCGACCGAGGGCATGCATTGGCGCAAGCGCTTACCATGCACAGGACCTGTCACGTACGCGACCCAATGCCCGAGCCTGCCACCAGCCGCCGCAAACGCCCCGCCGCCGTGGCCGCGGCCGGTAGCGAGCGCGGTCTGCCGCACGAGTTGATGCAGCAGATCGCCGCTGCCCAGGGCGACCCGGACTTCATGACCTCGCTGGGGCGCGGGCTGGTGGTGCTGAGCGTGTTCGCCCAGCACGCGCGCGAAGTGACCATGTCGCAGATCAGCCTGGAGACCGGCATCTCGCGCGCGGCGGTGCGGCGTGTGCTGCACACGCTGGCCAGGCTGGGCTATGTCGGCGAGCAGGGCCGTGGCTACGTCCTGTTGCCACGCGTGCTGGGGATCGGCGGTGCGTATGCGGCCTCGTCGTCGATGACCGCCGCAGCGCAGCCGGTACTGGACGCACTGCGCGATCAGTTGCACGAATCCTGCTCGCTGGGCGTGCTGGATGGCGACGATCTGCTGTACGTGGCACGCGCGGAAACGGTGCGCATCATGTCGATCGGGCTGCGCCCGGGCACCCGGTTGCCGGCGTATTGCACCTCGATGGGGCGGGTGCTGCTGGCGGCCCTGCCCGGCGACACCTTGCAGGCCTACCTGGAGCGCACCACGCTGCGCCCGCGCACCGATCGCACGGTGACCCAGGCCTCGGCCCTGCTCGAGGTGCTGGCGCGCGCGCACCGCGAAGGCATGTGCCTGACCGACCAGGAGCTGGAGATCGGTCTGCGCTCGATCGCGGTGCCGGTGCGCAATCTGCGCGGCGAGGTGATCGCCGCGCTCAACATCGGCGCCCAGGCCGGGCGCGTCAGCCTGCAGACCATGCAGACGCAATGGCGGGACCCGCTGAAACAGGCCGCGCAGCGGTTGGGTGCGTTGCTGAGCTAAAGACAGCCAGTGGTGTGCCGGCGCAGGCGCTGCACGCGGTGACGTCGCACATGGCCGGTGCGCACGCAGGACCGCTGCCCCGCACGCACGCCACGCAGGCTCACCGCGGCCGGCGCAGGAAGCCCACCACCGCATCCACCCAGGCCGCGTGGCTGTCTTCGACATGCGCCACGTGATCGGCATGCGGCAAGGTGACCCAGCTGCGTTCTGCGCTGCGCAGGCGCGCGTAGACATGCGCATTGTCGGCCTGCGTGGCGATGGGGTCGTCGACGCCACGCAGCAACAACACCGGCAAGCTGCTCACCTGCTCGGGCCGGAACGCGAGCTGCTCCATCGCCCGCCAATCGGTACGGACCGGGTCGGCGGCCAGCGCTTGCGCGCACTGACATCGGCAGGCAGCGCGGGTGTGCGCAAGGCGGCGATGCCGCACCTCAGCGCTCGGCAGCCTGTTCCTGCAGGATCGGCGTTGCCAGCGCAAAGGCGTGGTTGGCCGCCGGCACGCCGCAGTAGATGGCCGCCTGCAGCAGCACTTCCTTGATCTGCTCGGGCGTGACGCCATTGTTGCGCGCCGCGCGCACGTGCAGCTTGAATTCTTCGTCGTGGCCCAGTGCGACCATCATCGACAGGGTGATCAGCGAGCGGGTATGCGCAGGCAGGCCGTCGCGGGTCCAGATGGTGCCCCAGGCGTAGCGGGTGATCAGGTCCTGGAACTCGCTGGTCAGCTCGGTGCGTGCGGCCAGCGAGCGGTCGACATGGGCATCGCCCAGGACGCGTCGGCGTTCGCGCAAGCCGGCCTGGTAACGCTCGTCTTCGTGCATGAGGGGCCTCGTTGGGGAAGGATCAATCGGCCTGAAGAAAGCCAAGCACCGCGTCATTGAACGCAGCCGGCGATTCCAGGTTGCAGATGTGTCGCCCGGGCACCTGGGCGTAATGACCGTCGGGCGCGGCGTAGGCGATCTCGCGCAGATTCGGCGGCGGGCAAACCGGGTCGTCGTCGCCGGCCAGGGCCAGCAGCGGCAGGGTGAGCCCGTCCAGCGCGCCGCGAAAATCCGCCTCGGCCACCGCCTGGCAACAGGCGATGTAGCCTGCCGGCGAGGTGGACACGAACGCGGCCGCGATCATGTCCAGGCGCTGCGCATGGCTGAGGGCGAAGGCCGGCGTGAACCAGCGCTGCAAGGTGGCATCGATCAGCATCGGCAGGCCCTCGCTGCGCACCTGCTCGATGCGGGTTTCCCAGGTGGCGGTGCTGCCGATCTTCTGCGCGGTGGCGCAGAGCACCAGCCGCCGCAGCCGCTGCGCCGCGTGCAGGCCCAGCCACTGCCCGGTGAGGCCACCGATGGACAGGCCGCAGAAGTCGCTGCGCTCGATCCCCAGCGCGTCCCACAGCGCCAGCACGTCCTGGCCCAGGTCGGCCACGCTGTACGGGCCGGCGGGCGTGTCCGAATACCCGTGGCCGCGGCGGTCGTAGCGCAGGATGCGGTAGTGCGGGGCGAAGGCGTCGATCTGCACGTCCCACATGTGCAGGTCGGTGCCGAGCGAATTGCAGAAGGTGAGCCAGGGGCGTCCTTCGGTACCGTCCAGGCGGTAGTGCAGGCGATGGGTGGGCAACTGGAGATAAGCCATCGGAGCACCGTCAGCGGGAAGAAGAACCGGCCAGCACGCGATCGATCCAGACCGAGGACATGCCGCGCCAGCTGTCGCTATCGAACACCGCCTGCAGTTGCGCGTGCGTGAGCACCGCGCTCACCTGTACGTCCTCGCCCAGCACCTCGCGCAGATGCCGCTGCTGCGCCTGCGCGCGCGCCACCGCCTGTTCGACCAGCGCGTGGGCCTGCGGCTTGCCCAGCTGCGGGGCCAGCGCGAACACCGCCGCCTCGGCGTAGAGCACGCCGCCATGGCTGTCCAGATGCGCCCGCATGCGCGCGCGGTCCAGCTTCAGGTCGCGCAGGCAGGCCTGCATCTGCGCCAGGCTGCCGGCGGTGAGGCAGACGATCTGCGGCACGGTGTCCCATTCGGCATGCCATTGCCCGGCCGCGCGCTCGTGCGGCTGCGCCATCGCGCTGAACAAGGTGGCCACCAGCCCGGGCACGCGCGTGGCGGCGGCCACCGCTGCCACGCTGGAGACCGGGTTGCGCTTGTGCGGCATTGCCGACGAGCCACCCTTGCCGGCAGCAGACGGCTCGAAGGCTTCGCCGACTTCCGACTGCATCAGCAGCACCACATCGCCACCGATCTTGCCCAGCGTGCCGGCCAGCAGGGCGAATGCGCAGCCGACCTCGACGATGCGGTCGCGCGCGGTGTGCCATGGCAAGGCCGGCAGTGGCAGCGCCAGCGTGGCGGCCAGCGCCTGGGCCACGTCCAGCCCGCGCTGCTGCAGCGAGGCCAGGGTGCCGGCGGCGCCGCCGAACTGCAGCACCAGCGCATCGTCCTGCAATGCCTGCAGGCGTTGCTGCGCGCGCTGCAGCGCATCCAGCCAGCCGGCCACCTTGAGCCCGAAGGTCACCGGCACCGCCTGCTGCAACAAGGTGCGCCCGGGCAGGACGGTGTCGCGCTCGCGGGCAGCCAGTGCAGCCAGGTCGCCACACAGGCCCTGCAGGCGCGGCAGCAGCAGATCGAGTGCGGCGCGCAGTTGCAACACCATGCCGGTATCGATGACGTCCTGGCTGGTGGCGCCCCAGTGCACCCAGCGCGCGGCGGCGGCATCCTGCGTGGCGACACGCGCGGTCAACGCCTTGACCAATGGAATGGCGGGGTTGCCCGCCAGCGCGGTGGCCTGCGCCAGGGCAGCGATGTCGTAGTGCTGCACATCGCAGGCGGCTGCGATGGACGCGGCCGCGTCGGCAGGAATCACACCGCACTGCGCCTGCGCGCGCGCAAGCGCGGACTCGAAGTGGAGCATGGCCTGCACGCGCGCCGCATCATTGAACAAGGCATCGCACGCCGGCTCGCCAAAAAAAGATCCCAACAGCAACGACGTCGCGCTCATGCATTGCCTCTCTTGGCGTGACGGCAGCATGGCACCGAAGCAGGGGGGTGCCAACTAGACGTTAGGGCAATGCGAGCCGCGCCGCCGCCGGTAGCGACACCGGTGATGCAGCGCGCCGCTGCGTTGATGCGCGCGCCGCCGGGCGCTTCTGCGCGTGCTGGCGAGGGCGGTGCACGCAAGCGACGACGTGCATGCCGTTCACGCAGGCACCGTGCTGGGCAAGCGCCACCCGGCGAACCGCCGGCATCCCGCCATCGCACCGACGACATCGCGCAGGCAGCGGGCGCGTCAGTACCGGAAGAACACGGTTTCCGCATCGCCCTGCATGTGGATGTCCCAGGCGTAGGCACCGCCGCCGCGCGGCTGGGCCAGCAGGCTGGCACGCCGTTCGGGCGGCACCAGGGCCAGGATGGGATCAGTGCCCAGCTGCGGGTCGTCGGCGAAGTACAACCGTGTCGAGGCGCCACGCAGCAAGCCGCGCATGAACACCAGCACAGTCAGGTGCGCGGCCTGCTGGCGGCCATCCGGCCCGGCCACGGCGCCCGGCTTGATGGTGGTGAATGCAAAACGCCCCTGCGCATCGGTGGGCACGCGGCCCCAGCCATCGAAGCCGGGAGCGTGCGCCGCATGACGGGCATCGGCGGCATGCGCGTAGATGCCGGCGGCATCGGCTTGCCACAGCTCCAGCACCGCGTCGGCGACTGGAACGCCGGCGCCATCGAAGACGCCGCCGCTGATCTGCACGGGCGTGCCGGCGACGTGCCCGGGTGCAAGCTGGTCGCGATACAGCGGCTCCAGCCCGAGCCGGTAGTACGGGCCCACGGTTTGCGACGGGGTGGCGTGCAGGCTCATCGGCTTACTCCCAGACCGTTTGTTTGCGACCGCGCAGCACGATGTCGAAACGGTAGGCCAGCGCATATTCGCTGATGGCGTTTTCCCAGTCGAAACGGGACACCATGCGCTCGCGTGCCTGCGCATCGTCGACGCAGTTGTAGATGGGGTCGTGCGCCAGCAGCGGGTCGCCGGGAAAATACATCTGGGTGATCAGGCGCTGCCCGATGCCGTCGCCATGCAACGAAAAATGGATGTGTGCCGGCCGCCAGGCGTTGTAGTGGTTGCGCCACGGATACGCGCCCGGCTTGATGGTCTTGAACGCATAGCGGCCGTGATCGTCGGTCAGCACCTGGCCGGTGCCGCGGAAGTTGGGGTCCAGCGGTGCGTCGTGGCGATCGCCTTCGTGCTGGTAGCGGCCGGCGGCATTGCATTGCCAGACTTCCACCACGCTGTTGCGCACCGGCTTGCCGTTTTCGTCCAGGACCCGGCCGGACACGATGATGCGCTCGCCCAGCGGCTGGCCATCGAATCCCGCGGTGAGATCGGCGGCATGCTCTCCCAGGGTGAGGCGGTCCATGCGCGGGCCGGTGACTTCCGACAGCGTGGCCGGAATCTCGATCGCTGCCTGCAGCGGGCCACGCAGGGCCGTGGAGGCATAGGCCGGATGCAGGTAGGCCGGCTGGGTGCCCGGACGGGTGCGGCGGTAACCGAGCAGCGGATCGGCGGGTGACGTCTCAAGGGTGGCATCGCGCATCGTGAGATCTCCGTCGGCCGCGGTGCGGCGCGTTCAAGCGGTGTGGGTGCGCGGCGGTGGCGCGGTCGGTTGCCATCGATGGCCTAGAGACGTTCGATGGCCAGGGCAACGCCCTGCCCCACCCCGATGCACATGCTGGCCAGGCCGAGCCGCCCGTTGCTGGCCTCCAGCTGCCGCAGCAGGGTAAGCGCCAGCCGCGCGCCGCTCATGCCGAGCGGATGGCCCAGGGCGATGGCGCCGCCATTGGCGTTGACCCGGGCCGCATCGTCGTCCAGCCCGAATGCCCGCGTGCAGGCCAGTGCCTGCGCAGCGAAGGCTTCGTTGAACTCGATCGCATCGAAGTGGTCGATCTGCAGGTTCAGGCGGGCAAGCAGGCGCTGGGTGGCCGGCACCGGGCCGATGCCCATGTACGCCGGCTCCACGCCTGCCGACGCAAAGCCCAGCACGCGGGCGCGCGGGGTCAGCCGATGGGTCTGCACGGCCTGTGCGGAGGCCAGCAGCAAGGCGGCCGCACCATCGTTGATGCCCGAGGCATTGCCGGCAGTCACGCTGCCGGGCTGGCGGAACACCGGCTTGAGCTTGGCCAGTATCTCGGCGGTGGTGTTCGGCCGCGGCGCTTCGTCGTATTCGACGGTGCTGGCCTCGCCGCCCTTGCGCGCAGCCACCGGCACCGAGGTGATCTCGCCATCGAAGAACCCGGCCGCCTGCGCCGCCGCCGCGCGTTGCTGGCTGCGCAGGGCGAAGGCGTCCTGGTCCGCGCGTGCGATGGCATAGCGTTGCGCCACGTTTTCGGCGGTTTCGCCCATCAGCTCGGTGCCGTAGGCCGCCTGCAGGCGCGGGTTGATGAAGCGCCAGCCCATGGTGGTGTCTTCCAGCTGCTGGGTGCGCGCAAACGCGCTTTCGGCCTTGCCCATGACCCAGGGCGCACGCGACATCGATTCGACGCCGCCGGCAATGGCCAGGCCCAGCTCCTGCGCACGGATGCCGCGTGCCGCGGCGCCGACCGCCTCCAGCCCCGAGCCGCACAGCCGATTGAGGGTGCAGCCCGGTACCGCACTCGGCAGCCCCGCCAGCAACAGGCTCATGCGCGCGACATTGCGGTTGTCTTCGCCGGCCTGGTTGGCGCAGCCCAGGTAGACGTCGTCGATGGCGGCCGGGTCCAGCTGCGGCTGGCGCGCCAGCAACGCGGCGATCGGCACCGCGCCCAGGTCGTCGGCACGCACGCTGGACAGCGCGCCGCCGTAGCGGCCGATCGGCGTGCGGATGCCATCGATCAGATAGACCTCGCTCATGCGTCGGCTCCGGCCGATTGGGTGCCATGCGCCGCGTCAGTGCGTGCCTGCAGCGCGCGCAATGCCTGCAGTTCGTCTGCGCTGGGCGGGCTGGTCTGCACCAGATCGGCGGCAAAGCGGATCGGCCAGCCGGTGGCGGCGCTGACCTGCTCGGGCGCGATGCCCGGGTGCAACGAGGTGACGGTGAGCTCGCGGGTCACCGGATCGGGCTCCATCACGCACAGGTCGGTGACGACCACGGTGGGGCCGGCGCCGGGCAGGCCGGCACGGGCGCGTGCATCGCCACCGTCCAGATGCCCGACCGTGGTGATGAAGTCCAACGCCGCCACGAAGCTGCGCCTGGATTGCCGCATGATGATGAACACCTGCCTGGCACTGGCCGCGATCTCCGGCGCACCGCCGGCGCCGGGCAGGCGCGTCCTGGGCGCGGCGTAATCGCCGATCACCGTGGTGTTGAGGTTGGCGTGGCGATCGATCTGCGCCGCGCCCAGAAAGCCCACGTCCACGCGGCCACCCTGCAGCCAGTAGCGAAAGATCTCCGGCGTGGACACCACGGTGTCGGCGGTCTCGGCCAGCTCGCCGTCGCCGATCGACAACGGCAGCACATCCGGGCGGGCGCCGAGGGGGCCGGATTCGTAGATCAGGATGACATCCGGCGCATGCGTGAGCCGGGCCAGATTGGCCGCGGTGGACGGCAGGCCGATGCCGACGAAACACACCGCCCCATCCGGCAGGCGGCGCGCAGCCGCCACGGTCATCATCTCGTTGGTGGTGTAGTCGCTCATGCGGCCACCTGCTGCTGCGCGTGCGCATACACACGCTGGAAGGCGGCGAAGTCCTCGGTATCGAGAATGTGGGTCTGGATCCAGGCCTGGAAGCGGGCACGGTCGCGTGCGATCGCGTCCCAGCCCAGATAGAACCGGTTGTCGCGCGCGTAATAGCCGTGCGCGTAGGACGGTGCCGCGCCGCCGGGCACGTGGCAGACCGCGTCCACCACCCAGCGCGGCAGGATGCAGGCATTGGGCGGCGCCTCCAGGGTGTCGACGATCTCTTCCACCGTCACGATCACCTTGCGCGCGGCCAGCGCGGCTTCCTTCTGCACGCCCAGGATGCCCCACAGCAGCACGTTGCCGCGGCGGTCGGCCTGCTGGGCATGGATCACGGTGACATCCGGGTTCACTGCCGGCGTCGCGGCCAGCGTTTCGCCGGTATACGGGCATTGCAGGAACTTGATGCTGTCGTTGACGCGCGGCAGGTCCGAGCCCACGTACCCGCGCAGCACCGCAAACGGCAGCCCCGAGGCGCCGGCGACATACGCGTTGGCCATGTCGGCGTGGCTGTGCTCGCGCAGGTGCAACGGCTGCGGCCAGGCATGCTCGACCGCATCGCGCAGCCGGTGCAGCGAGCCCACGCCTGGATTGCCACCCCAGGAAAACCGCAATGCCGATGCGCAGCCTGCGCCGATCAGCTGGTCGTAGATCAGGTCCGGCGTCATGCGCACCAGGCGCAGGTCGCGCTTGCGCTGGCGGATCACCTCGTGCCCGGCCGCATGCGGGATCAGGTGGGTGAAGCCTTCCATCGCCACGCAGTCGCCATCGGCGATCAGCTGCGACACCGCATCGTTCAGCGAAACGATTTCGACCATGGCACGACCCCGGGCTGCGAACGTGCTGCCACGGTAGAGCCAGCCAGAGCGCGGGGTCAATGCGATTATCGACGAATTAATTCGATAATCGCACATTTTCGATGGGCTTGTAACGCTCCCACATTGTCTCCGGTGTATACATAACTTCGCTCGCAAGCGGACGCCAGCGTCGCAATGGGCGTCCACTGGTTGCCGGCCGGCGCGCCGGCGCCGATTCGTATCCCAGGTTGTATACAAACCCCAGGAGTCACGGTCATGTCCCAGTCCAAGCCGCTGTTTCCCCTCAACGCGTGGTACGCCGTCGCCTGGGACCACGAAATCAAGCACGCCCTGAGCCCGCGCAAGGTCTGCAACCTGGAGGTGGTGCTCTATCGCAGCACCGCCGGGGCGGTGATCGCGCTCGAAGACGCGTGCTGGCATCGCCTGGTCCCGCTGTCGATGGGCAAGCTGCGCGGCGATGACGTGGTGTGCGGGTACCACGGCCTGGTCTACAACACTCAGGGCCGCTGCGTGCACATGCCGTCGCAGGAGACCATCAACCCGTCGGCCTGCGTCCGCAGTTTTCCGGTGGCCGAGAAGCACCGCTACGTGTGGATCTGGCCGGGCGACCCGGCCAAGGCCGACACCGCATTGATTCCCGACCTGCACTGGGCGCATGACCCGGCCTGGGCCGGCGATGGCCGCACCATCTACGCCAAGTGCGATTACCGGCTGGTGCTGGACAACCTGATGGACCTGACCCACGAGACCTTCGTACACGGCTCCAGCATCGGCCAGGACGAAATCGCCGAAGCCCCGTTCGATGTGGTGCACGGCGACCGCTCGGTGGTGGTGTCGCGCTGGATGCACAACATCGACCCGCCACCGTTCTGGGCCAGCCAGATCGCCCGTCACCTGGATCACCACGGCAAGGTCGACCGCTGGCAGATCATCCGTTTCGAAGCACCCGGCACCATTGCCATCGATGTCGGCGTGGCCATCGCCGGCACCGGCGCACCGGAAGGCGACCGCAGCCAGGGTGTCAACGGCTACGTGCTCAACACCATCACCCCCGAGACCGACACCACCTGCCACTACTTCTGGGCGTTCATGCGCAACTACGCGCTGCACGATCAGTCGTTGACCACGCTGACCCGCGCCGGCGTCACCGGCGTATTCGGCGAAGACGAAGCGGTGCTGGAAGCGCAGCAACGCGCGATCGACGCGCACCCGGATCACACCTTCTACAACCTCAACGTGGATGCCGGCGGCATGTGGGCGCGGCGGGTGATCGACCGCCTGATCGCACAGGAGCAGCGCGCGCAGGATTTGTCGCTGCGCATGGTGGGCTGAGCGCATTGCGCGGGAGACCACCATGCCACCGACCACGCCCTTCCACAGCAGTGCCGCGCAGACCACGCGCGCGCTGCTGTCGCTGCGCGAACTGATACTCGACGGCACCCTGCCGGCGGGGACGCGGCTGTCCGAATTGGCCGTGGTGCAACGGCTGGGCATGTCGCGTACGCCGGTGCGCGCGGCCTTGCAGCG
This sequence comes from Xanthomonas sp. WHRI 6106, assembly GCF_040202405.1. Taxonomy (NCBI): domain Bacteria; kingdom Pseudomonadati; phylum Pseudomonadota; class Gammaproteobacteria; order Lysobacterales; family Lysobacteraceae; genus Xanthomonas; species Xanthomonas sp. WHRI 6106. Next base: position 302,656 of record NZ_JBEGFC010000004.1, read on the forward strand.
CCTGTGCGAGGAAGGCCTGGCCAACGCCCTGCCGGGCGGCGGCTATGCGGTACAGGCCTTCAGCGAACGCGACGTGCACGACGCCATCGAGCTGCGCGGCACGCTCGAAGGCCTGGCCGCGCGGATCGCCGCCGAGCGCGGCGTGCCCGCGATGCAACTGGCCCAGGCGCGCACCCTGCTGGCGCAGATCGACGCCATCATCGGCGCGCCGCTGGAGACCGTCGACTTCAGCGCGTATGTGGAGGCCAATGCGCAGTTCCACGCGCTGTTGATCGCCATGGCCGGCAGCGACGTGCTCGAACGTGCCCTGACCCGCGTGGTGCAGCTGCCGTTCGCCTCGCCCAATGGGCTGGTCATGGCGCAGACCGGCGATGCCGATGCACGCCTCATCCTCACCCTGGCGCAGGACCAGCATCGCGAAGCGATTGCCGCCATCGAGCACCGCCAGGGCGGCCGCGCCGAGGCGCTGATGCGCGAGCACGCACGCCTGGCGCACCGCAATCTGCGCCACATCCTGCAAACCCCTGCCGCGGTCAGCCAGGTGCGCGGTGGCGCCCTGATCGGCCGTGCCCATGCCTCCAACGCCGGCACCGGCCGGCCTGGCCTTCTGCCCGGAGTACCCCATGCGTAAAGACACCCAGTGGCACCGCGCCCACGTCGTCAGCATTGCCGATGCCTGCGAGGGCGTGCGCGAAATCGTGCTCGATCCAGGCCCGGCCGCGCGCAGTTTCGAGGTGGGCAGTCATGTGGATTTCCGCGTGCATCTGCAAGGGCGCAGCGATGTGCGCTCGTATTCGCTGGTGGGCGAACCGCGCGAGGATGGGTACTACCGCATCGCGGTGCGGCAGATGCCCGACAGCCGCGGCGGCTCGCGACACATGTGGACGCTGCAGCCCGGCGATGTAGTGGAGATGTCGCCCCCCAGCAACAACTTCGCGCTGGACGAATTGGGCGAGGAGATCCTGTTGATTGCCGGCGGGATCGGCATCACGCCCATCCTGGGCATGGCGCAGCGGCTGGCGCAGCGGCACCAGGCGTTCCGCCTGCTTTACGTGGGCCGCTCGCGCCGCGCCATGGCGTATGTGGACGAGCTGGAAACACAGCTTGGTGAGCGCCTGCACCTGCACTGCGACGACAGCGCCGGTCCGCCCGATCTTGCCGCCGAGCTGGCGCGGCTCTCGCCCAATGCCGAGGTCTATGTGTGCGGGCCGCTGGGCATGCTGGAGGCGGTACGTCAGCACTGGCACGCCGCCGGCCGGCCACGCGCGCGGCTGCACTTCGAGACCTTCGGCAACAGCGGCCGGGTGCCGGCGCAGGCGTTCGTGGTCAAGCTGCCCGGGCTGGGACTGGAAGTGCCGGTGGCCGAAAACGAATCCATGCTCGATGCCCTGGCCGATGCCGGCGTGGAGCTCATTGCCGAATGCCGCCGCGGCGAATGCGGCCTGTGTGCGGTGGACGTGCTCGACAGCGCGGCCGACATCGACCACCGCGACGTGTTCTTCAGCGACGAACAACGCCGCGAAAACCGCAAGCTCTGCGCCTGCGTGTCGCGCGCGGTGGGCGGCAGCATCAGCATCGATACCGGCTACCGCGGCGAGCTGGGCTGAGCACGCCCGTTATCGTCACCTCGCTGGCATGCGGGCGCGGTGTGGCGGTGGCATGCGCGCGTCCGCGTGGGACCAGACAGGCCCGCACGGCGGCATGACTGGCCGCGTCGCGCTGCGCACCGCCGCGCAGCCGTCGTGCTTGCATCCTCACGCGCATGCGCGATCATCTGCGCATGGAGTCGACTCACTACAGGACTGTCCCGGCGCCGGCCTTGAACCCGCGCCAGGAGCAATTGGTGGCATTGGTGCGGCAGCAGGGCTTTGCCGACGTCGAAGGGCTGGCAACGCGCTTTGACGTCACGCCGCAGACCATCCGCCGCGATCTGACCTTGCTGTGCGATGCCGGCGTGCTGCGCCGGTATCACGGGGGCGTCAGCATGCCTTCGAGCGTGGAGAACCTGGCCTACACCGCGCGCAAGGCGCTGCAGGCGCGCGAAAAGCAGCACATCGCCGCGCAGGTGGCGCGCTTCATTCCCGACGATGCCTCGCTGTTCATCAACCTCGGCACCACCAACGAGGAAGTCGCGCGTGCGTTGCTGCAGCATCGCGGCCTGCGCGTGATCACCAACAACCTCAACGTGGCGGTGATGCTCAGCGCCAATCCCAGCTTCGAGGTGATCGTGGCCGGCGGCGTGGTGCGCGGACGCGACCAGGGCGTGACCGGCGAGGCCACGGTGGAGCTGATCCGCCAGTTCAAGGTGGATTTCGGGGTGATCGGCATTTCCGGCATCGACCTGGACGGCACCCTTCTGGATTTCGACTACCAGGAAGTGCGCGTGGCCCAGGCCATCATCGAGCACTCGCGGCAGGTATTGCTGGCGGCCGACCACAGCAAGTTCGGCCGCAATGCGATGGTGCGGCTGGGCGCGATCGCCCAGGTGCACGACTGGTTCACCGACCGACCGCCGCCGCAGGAACTGGCCGCAGTGCTGGCCGAGGCCGGCACCCGCGTGCATCTGGCAGACGCACCTGCGTCCGGCTGAGCCGAATGTTCGTTTGTGTACCTTTTTGAATTTCCGGCCTGGGTGCAGGTCGCTGGCGATAGCCGTGAGTAATCGCCAGCCTGGCTTTCGATAGTTGATAAACGCGGTCGCGCATCATCTGCGCGCCCTTTCGGCTCTTCACGCTTCCGCAAGGTGCGATGTTCGAATATGTTCGAACATGACAACTTGGGTTCGCTCAGTGGCGAATCCGGACGGAGGCACCGATGGGCGAGACGTACGATCTTCTGGTGGTAGGCGGTGGCATCAATGGGGTCGGCATTGCCCGTGATGCGGCCGGCCGCGGCCTGTCGGTGTGCCTGTGCGAGCAGGACGATCTGGCCGCGCATACCAGCAGCGCCAGCACCAAGCTCATCCACGGCGGCCTGCGCTATCTGGAACAGTACGAGTTCGCGCTGGTCGGCAAGGCGCTGGCCGAGCGCGAAGTGCTGCTGCGGCTGGCACCGCACATCATCTGGCCGCTGCGCTTCCTGTTGCCGCATCAGCCGCATCTGCGCCCGGCCTGGATGATCCGTGCCGGCCTGTTCCTATACGACCACCTGGGCGGCAGCAAGCGCAGCCTGCCGCGCTCGCGCCGGCTCTCCTTGCGTACGCATCCGGTTGGCGCGCCGCTGCAGGAATCCTTGCGCACCGGCTTCGTGTATTCCGATGCCTGGGTGCAGGATGCGCGGCTGGTGGTGCTCAACGCGATGGATGCCGCCAGGCGCGGCGCCAGGATCCATACCCGTACCCGCTGTGTCGGTGCCTGGCGCGATGCAGGGTTCTGGTACGCCGAACTCGAAGACCGCCAGGGCCGCCGCCGCACCGTGCAGGCGCGCGCGCTGGCCAATGCCGCCGGCCCGTGGGCGGTGTCGTTCCTGGACAAGGTGGCCGCGGTGCCGCACCAGCATGCGCTGCGTCTGGTCAAGGGCAGCCACATCGTGGTGCCCAAATTGTTCGATCACGACCACGCGTACATCTTTCAGCAACCGGACCGTCGCATCGTATTCGCCATCCCGTACGAACACGATTTCACCCTGATCGGCACCACCGATGTCGATTACGAGGCAGATCCGGCCGCGCCGAAGATCGATGCGGCCGAAGTGCAGTACCTGTGCGACGCGGTGAACCTGTATTTCCAGCAGCAGATCAGCCCCGCCGATGTGGTGTGGAACTACAGCGGCGTGCGCCCGCTGCTGGACGACGCCGAAGACAACGCCGCCGAAGTGACCCGCGACTATCAACTCGAAGTGGTCAACGACGGTGCGCCGTTGCTCAACGTGTTCGGCGGTAAGCTCACCACCTACCGCAAGCTCGCCGAAGAAGCGGTCGACCGGCTCACCCATGCGCTGGGCGCGCGCAAGCCGGCATGGACTGCACGCGGCGAAGCCTTGCCCGGCGGTGAGCAGCGCGACATCGCCAGCCTGCTGGAGCGGGTGCGCAACGCGCGCCCCTGGTTGCCGGCGGCCACCGCGCAGCGGCTGGTGCGCAACTACGGCACCTGTGCAGACCAGCTGTTGGGCGATGCGCAGGACCTGGCCGGTCTGGGCACGCACTTCGGCGCGGACCTGTACCAGGCCGAGGTGGATTACCTGCAGCAGCACGAATGGGCACTGACCGCCGACGATATCCTGTGGCGGCGCAGCAAACTCGGCCTGCGCATCGATGCGGCTGGCCGCCAGCGGCTGGAAGACTATCTGCAGACGCACGCACTGCAGCAGCGCGCCGTCGCAACCGTCTGAACACACGCGTTGCCGGCGAGGACGGGTCGTCCGGCAACGTATCCTGGCGCATTGCCGGCATCACCCCGAGCCACGTGGAGGGCACCCCTGATGAGCACCACCCGATTCCCCGGCGCGCCAGCGCGCGCGTCGCAGCACCCTGCCCGCAGCCGTGACCAGCATCCGGGACTGCCCGCATGAACCGTCAGCTCGTGGGTGAGTTGATCTCCGAAGCAGTGGCGATGTTCATCATCATCGCGCTGGGCGATTCGGTCGCGGCGATGTATGTGCTCTACGACCCCAGCCCATATCAGAACGCCTATTGGGGCGTGTGCATCGCTTGGGGCCTGGCGGTCACGCTGGCCATCTATGTCACCGGTTCGGTGTCCGGCACCCACGCCAACCCTGCGGTGACGCTGGCGCTGGCGCTGTTCCGCGATTTCTCGTGGGAGAAGGTCGTGCCGTACTGGATCGCCCAGGTCATCGGTGCGTTCCTGGGTGCGGCCATCGTCTACCAGTTGTATGGGCCGGTGATCGACCATTACAACCAGGTGCAGCACCTCACCCGCGAAGCCGGCGGTGCCGCCGGGGTGTTCTTCACCGCACCCGGTCTGGCGGTCACGCCGATGCATGCGCTGGTCGACCAGATCATCATCACCGCGTTCCTGATCTTCGGCATCTTCGCCATTACCGAGCGCTTCAACGAAGCGGCGCCGGGCGCCAATTCCGGGGCGTTGATGATCGGCCTGCTGGTGGCAACGCTGGGCGCATCGATGGGCTACCTGGAAGCGTGGGCGATGAACCCGGCGCGCGATTTCGGCCCACGCCTGTTCGCGTATTTCGCCGGATGGGGCGAGGCAGCGTTGCCGGCCAAGGACAATTACTGGTGGATCCCCATCGTGGGGCCGCTCATCGGCGGGCCGATCGGCGCACTGGCGTATCAGTGGCTGATCCTGCCCTTCCTGCCGGCGCGCGTGCGCCATCTGCAGGGCGAGCCAGCCCCGCACGACCCGCGCTGATCACAGCACGCCGGCCCTGCGGGCCCCAACGACCTGCGTGCAGCGGCGGATCGACGCGCAGCTGCGCAGCTCGCCGGGGCCGCACCCACCACTCTCGCCGGGCGCAACCGCCGGCATCGTTTGAGGAAACCCTGATGGAAAAGCAGTACGTCCTTGCGATCGATCAAGGCACCACCAGTTCGCGCGCGATGTTGTTCGATCGCCAGGGCAAGGTGGCCGGCGTGGCGCAGCGCGAGTTCGGCCAGATCTTCCCGCAGCCGGGCTGGGTGGAACACAACCCGCGCGAGATCATGACCAGCGTCTACACCACCATCACCGAGCTGCTCAACAACGCGCAGATCGACGCGCGCTCGATTGCCGGGATTGGCATCACCAATCAGCGCGAAACCGCGGTGGTGTGGGACAAGGCCACCGGCCAGCCGATCTACAACGCCATCGTGTGGCAGTCGCGGCAGACCAAGGACATCTGCACCCAGCTCAAGGAGGCCGGGCACGAGCAGATGGTGCGCGACAAGACCGGCCTGCTGATCGATGCGTATTTTTCCGGCACCAAGGTCAAGTGGATCCTCGACCATGTCGAAGGTGCGCGCGAGCGCGCGCGCAACGGCGAGCTGGCGTTCGGCACCATCGACAGCTGGCTGATCTGGAACCTCACCGGTGGCAAGGTGCACGTCACCGACTACACCAACGCCTCGCGCACCATGATGTTCAACATCCACACGCTGGAATGGGACGCCGAGCTGCTGGCGATGCTCGACGTGCCCAAGGAAATGCTGCCGGAGGTGCGCTCGTCCAGCGAAGTCTACGGCATGACCCAGACCCAGTATTTCTACGGCGAACAAGTACCCATCGCCGGCATTGCCGGCGACCAGCAGGCCGCGTTGTTCGGCCAGGCGTGTTTCGAGCCGGGCATGGCAAAGAACACCTACGGCACCGGCTGTTTCATGCTGATGAACACCGGCGACAAGGCAGTGGCGTCCAAGGCCGGCCTGTTGACCACCATCGCCTGGGGCGTCGACGGCAAGGTCGAATACGCATTGGAAGGGGCCATCTTCGTCGCCGGCTCGGTGGTGCAGTGGTTGCGCGACGGCCTGCGCATGCTGGGCAAGGCCAGCGACTCGCAGGCCTATGCCGAACGCGCCGGCGACAACGATGGCGTCTACATCGTGCCGGCGTTCGTGGGCCTGGGCGCGCCGTACTGGCGCAGCGACATTCGCGGTGCGGTGTTCGGCCTGACCCGTGGCACCAGCAAGGAACACTTCGTGCGTGCGGCGGTCGAATCGATGGCCTACCAGACCCGCGACGTGCTCACCGCGATGCAGAGCGACTCAGGCATCGAACTGAAGGAGCTGCGCGCCGACGGTGGCGCCATCGCCAACGACTTCATGGCGCAGTTCCAGAGCGACATCCTCAATGTGCCGGTGCTGCGCCCGGAGGTGGCCGAAACCACGGCACTGGGTGCGGCGTATCTGGCGGGGCTTGCGACCGGGTTCTGGGGCAGCCGCGAAGAGATCGCCAAGCAATGGGCGGTGGATCGTCGCTTCGAGCCGGCGATGGCCGAGGACAAGCGCGAACAGTTGTATTCCGGCTGGCAGCAGGCAGTGGAAGCGACGATGGGTTTCCGTATTAGCTGAGTGATTCACCCGCGCAGACGCTGCCTGCCTTTACCCGATGCGCAGGTCATGTATCTCTGAAACGCAGATCGCCGGCCTGCAGCCTGTAGGCCGGCGATCAGTCACAGACCTAGAGCTGCTAAAAAGAACGTAGCGAGCGGTCGTCAGGTGGGTGCGGACGGCGCGGAGGAACCGCAGTGTACGAGTGGTACATGAGGATTCCGAGCACCGACCGCGCCCGCCTGGCGGCCGCGCAGTAGTGTTGCTAGCTGCTCTTACTGGCCGCCGGTATTGGCGCGGCCGGCGATGGTATCCGGGTCCCAATGCTCCTTGATCAGGCCCTTCTCGATCCGGAACATGTCGAACCAGGTGGTGGTGTAGGTCTTGCTCGGATCACGCGGGTCCGGCAGCGTGCGCACTGAGACCAGCGTCACCAGATCGCCATCGGCGGTGATGGCCACCAGCGGCAACTGCACCCGCTCCTGCACCGGGCTCTTGGGAACGAACGCGGTCAGAAACCTGATGAACGCATCGCGCCCGTTGGCCACATTCGGGTTGTGCTGGATGTAGTTCTTGTCCATGTAAAACGGTGCGTAATCCACCTGGCCGGCTTCGAACACGATGCGCCAGAAATCGTAGACCAGGCGCTTGTTGGCCGTTTCCAGCCAGTTGGAGCCGATCAGCATCTTCTGGTGGTTGGTGTTTTCGGTCACCGCGGTCTGCGCGAACGCCGCCATCGGCGCGACCAGCATGATCAGTAACAAAGCACGAGAAAACAGGGTCTTTTTCATTAGGATCTCCTCGGGTGGAAGGGGGCCTTGCGCGTGCGGGGGATTCGGCCTACGGCGCACGATTGGGTTTGACGCGCGCGTGCTCGGACAGCGACCGCCACGCGTCCAGGCCACCCTACCGAGCACGTCCGCTACCGCGCTAGCCACCCGAAAGTGCACCAGGACACTTCCACAATTGCTGGTAATCAAAGAATTACCGTCAGGGTTGCGGTGTCAGGCGCTGACCGGATCGACCAGTGGCAGCCCTGCGTAGTTTTCTGCAATGGTCGTGCGCCCTGCCGCGCTGCCGAGCAGATAGTCCAGCTCGGCGGTGCGGATGCGTGCGGTGAAGGCGTCTTCATCGTCGAAGGTATGCAGCAGCGTGGTCATCCACCAGGAAAAGCGCTCGGCCTTCCACACCCGCTGCAATGCCAGCGCCGAATACTGCTGCAGCACACCGGCATCGCCGGATGCCTTCCAGCGCGCGAACAGCTGCGCAAGCAGGCCGACATCGGCCAATGCCAGATTCAGTCCCTTGGCGCCGGTCGGCGGCACGATATGCGCCGCATCGCCGGCCAGGAACAGGCGGCCGTACTGCATCGGTTCGGCCACGAAACTGCGCAGCGGCGCAATGCTCTTCTCGATCGACGGGCCGGTGACCAGGCGCGTGGCCAACGCGTCCGGCAACCGAGCGCGCAATGCATCCCAGAATGCCTGGTCGCTCCAGGCGTCCACGCGCGCGTCGGCCGGTACCTGCACGTAGTAGCGGCTGCGCGTAGGCGAGCGCATCGAACACAAGGCAAACCCCAGCCGATGCCGCGCATAGATCAGCTCATCGTGCACCGGCGGCGTGTCGGCCAGCACGCCCAGCCAGCCGAAGGGATATACGCGCTCGAACACGCGCAGGCGCGCGGCGGGAATGTTGGCGCGGCTGACGCCATGAAATCCATCGCAGCCGACGATGTAGTCGCAGGCCACCTGCAGGCGGGTACCGTGATGCATGAATTCCACGCGCGGTGCAGGGCTGTCCAGCGCGTGCAGGCTGACCTGGTCTGCGTTGTAGTAGCTGCGCGCACCGCTGCGCTGACGTGCCTGCATCAGATCGGCGGTCACCTCGGTCTGGCCATACACGGTGACCGCGCGACCGCAGCTGTGCAGCAGATCGATGCGTTCGCGCCGGCCGTCCAGCGACAGCTCGAAGCCATGATGCGGCAGGCCTTCGCGTTGCACGCGCTCGCCCACGCCAGCGCATTGCAGTAGGTCCACGCTGCCCTGCTCCAGCACGCCGGCACGGATACGCCCCAGCACGTGGTCGGGCGCCTGCCGTTCGACGATGAGCGTGTCGATACCGGCGCGCAGCAGCAGCTGGCCCAGCAACAGGCCGGACGGGCCGGCACCGATGATCGCAACCTGCGTCCGCATGGGGCGCTCCTGTTTTTAAATACCAGGCCTGCAGTGTCGGTAGCCAAACGCGGGCATTGAAGGGATGATTACGCGCAGTGCTTGGACTTTTCGACGATGCCCACACGCGCGCGCCAGACCGATGCATCCACTGCTGTGCCCGCGTTCGGCCTGTATGGCGAACGGCACGCGCACGCGCCGGAACTGCTGCATTGGGAATCGATCGCCGCACGCAGCCGGCTGCATGACTGGCACATCACCCCGCACCGGCACCAGGACCTGGCGCAGCTGCTCTACGTGCAACGCGGGCCCGCCACGTTGCAGCTGGATGGACGAACCCAGCGCCTGCGTGGCGCCACCGTGGTGTGGCTGCCGCCACTCTGCGTCCACGGGTTTGCGTTCGATCCGCGCGTGCGTGGCCACATCATCACCCTGTGCATGCCACTGGTGCGCAGCGCACTGGTTGCAGCACCGCTGCTGCAACCGGGCCTGGCGGCGCCGACCGTACTGCAGGCAACCCAGGCACGGCGCTTGCTCGATGCCTTGTTCGCCAGCATTGCCGACGACCACGCGCATCAGCGCCCGGGGCACGAGGCGGCGCTACAGGCGGCGGCGGCCCACCTGGTGATCTGGACCGCACGTGCCGCGCTGCAGGGCCTGCACGCGGCAGCAGAAACCGCAGCGCAGGGCGACCCTGGCCTGCGCCATCTGCGCGCCTACCAGGCCTTGATCGACCAGCATTACCGTGCACATTGGCCGATCTCCCGCTACGCCGGTCAGCTGGGACTGACGCCGGGGCATCTCACGGCCTTGTGCCGCCGGTTGGCCAATGCCTCGGCGCTGGAGCTGCTGCAGCGCAGGGTCATGCTCGAAGCGCGCCGCAGCCTGCGTTACACCAGCCTGAGCGTGCAGCAGATCGCTGCAGCGCTTGGATTTTTCGACGCTGCCTACTTCAGCCGCTATTTTGCACGGCATGCGGGATGCTCGCCCACGCAGTTTCGCGCGAGCGCGTAAGCGCGCAGCCACGCCACATGCCACACGCGCAGGTGCGCCGCAGCCGCGTTCGCCGCATTGGCGACAGCAAGCGGCCATGTCGCACCCCGGCTTGCACCGACACCGGGCACGCCGATGCCGGCGCGGGCGATCAAAACGGGTACTGCGGCACCTCGTTCTTGATCGTCAGCCACTGCCAATGGGTGTACTGCTCCCAATCGGCCGGGCCACCAACGCTGGTGCCATTGCCGGAAGCGCCGGTACCGCCAAACGGGTTGATCACCTCATCCACCACGGTCTGGTCGTTGATATGCAGCAGGCCCGGATGCAGGCGCTCGCCCAGGGCCATCGCACGCGACACCGAGGCCGACATGATGCCGGCCGCCAACCCGTACTCGCCGTGGTTGGCCATCTCGGCAGCTTCTTCATCGGTATCGAACACCGCGATGTTGATCACCGGGCCGAACACTTCCTCGTCGAACACACGCATGCCGGGGCGCACGTTGGACAGCACGGTGGCCGCGTAAAACAGCCCTTCATTGGTGGCGCCGGCTTCCACCACGGCGCCGGCGGCGACACTGTCGGTGACGATGTCGATCACCCGCTGCAACTGGCGCTGGTCGATGATGGGCCCGAGCGCCACGGTGCCGCTGACCGGGTCGCCCACCGGCAGGTGCCGCGCCTTTTCCGCCAGTCGCTGGGTCAGCGCCTGCGCCACGCTGCGCTGTACCAGCACCCGGCCGGTGGCCATGCAGATCTGGCCTTGGTGCAGGTAGGAACCGAACGCGATGGCCGAGGCGGCCCTGTCTAGGTCCGCATCGTCCAGCACGATCACCGCATTGTTGCCGCCCAGCTCCAGTGCGACCTTTTTCAGATGCCGTCCGGCGAGTTCGCCGATGCGGCGACCGGCGGCGGTGGAGCCGGTGAAGGCAATCATCGGAATCTCCGGCGATTCCACCAGCGCCTGGCCGATCTGCGCATCGCCGTGCAGCACGTGCAGCAGCCCCTTGGGCAGGCCGGCTTCTTCGAGCACCTGCGCAATGATCACCCCGCCGGTGTACGGCGTGCGCGGATCGGGCTTGAGGATCACCGCATTGCCCATCGCCAGTGCCGGCGCCACCGAACGCAGCGACAGGATCAGCGGGAAGTTGAACGGCGAGATCACCGCGATCACGCCCAGCGGCAGGTGGCGCGCGAGACTGAGCTGGCCGGCGGCGGTCGGCAGCACCTGCCCCACTGCTTGCAACGGCAGGCCGGCCGCCTGTTGGTAGAACACCACCGCCTCATCCACCTCGCGCTGCGCCTTGGGCAGGATGCCGCCGGTTTCGCGTGCGATCAGCAATGCCGCTTCCGCGCTGCGCGCCTGCATCACCTGGGCGGCGCGATGGAAGATCGCCGCGCGCTCGCGCGGCGAGGTCGCCGCCCATGCGCGCTGCGCCTGCTTGGCTTGCGCCACGGCGGCCTCGACGTCGGCCAGGTCGGCCTTGCTCACCTCGTGCAGCAGGCCGCCGGTGGCCGGCTCATAGATCGGCAGGGCGCCGCCGTTGCCGGGCACCCACTCGCCGTTGAAGATGCAGCCGTGCCACGCGGGGGTGTCGTTTGCAGCGACCGCTGCGCTGGGAAGAGCATTCATGGTCTAGCCTCCTGCTGAAAACAGTGGGGGTGATTTACAGGGTGGTGGATGCCAGGCCGCCATCGACCGGCAGGGTGATGCCGTTGATCCAGCGCGCGGCATCGGATGCAAGGAACACGATGGCGTCGGCCACTTCGTCGGCATACGCGGGGCGCGTCATGCGCTTGGCATCTTCCTTGACGCGCTCCTCGCCCAGCATCGCAGCGAAATCGCCCAGGATCGGCGTGAACACCGGCCCCGGCGAGACGTTGTTGACGCGAATGCCGCGCTCGGCGAACCACGGCCGCGATTGCAGCAAGGTCCACACGATCAAGGCTTCCTTGAAGTATTGGTAGCAGGTGTCGTGCGCCACCGGGTGCGCAGCCAGCCAGGCGCTGCCGGCCTCGAAACTGTCGGTGGCGGCCAGCTGCTTGTGCAGGTCCAGCCGCTGCGGCCAGTCTGCGCCCAGGATCGAGGCGACGTTGATGATGGCGCCGCCGGACACGATGCGCGGCAACAGCGCATGGCTCAGATGGCGCAGGCCCAGGTAGTTGACGCGCGCCACCGCATCCAGTGGCGCGGTGCCCGGCACGCCGGCCACATTGGCCAGCGCATCGATGCGCTCGGGCAGTGCGCGCACCAGCGCATCGATCGATGCGGGGTCGCCCAGGTCGGCCTGATGAAAGCCGTGCAGGGTCATCTGCACCGGCGTGCGATCGACACCGATCACCGTGGCGCCATGAAACCGTGCAAGGCGTGCGACCTCTGCGCCGATGCCCGAGGCCACACCGGTCACCACGATCGTCTTGTTCTGCAAATTCATTGCCACCCTCCGTAGGAGCCAGCCGTGCCGGCGCTAGAACACATGGACGTACTGCAGGTTGACGTTGTTGCCGGAGGCCGCGTTCCTGACCTCCACCGGCAGGTAAAGATTGGCAAACAGCATGTTGCTGGCATCCAGCCGCCACGCGCCGCCCGGGCCGGCGTAGAAGATGCGTTGCCGGCTGTCGGGCACGCGCTGGCCATTGGTGCGGTTGTCGCGGAACTGGGTCAGGTAATAGGCGTTGACGCCCAGCCGCACACCCGGCGCCACCTCCCAGGAAGTGGCGACGTTGATCCAGCCCGCATCGCCGGCCTGCCCGTTACGGAAGTCGAATCCGTCGGGCAGATTCGGCCGGCGCTCGCTGCGGAAGTTGTAGACGTAGTTGAGGCGCGCGCTGATTTCCCAGTTGGGCGTGGGCAGCACGGTGAAGGCGTAGTTCGGCACCAGCGACCAATACCCGGCCCCCTGATTCAGATCGCGGTCGCGGTCGAACTTGCCGACCGGTGCCACCGCATCGATCTCGAAACGCTGCGAAAACACCGGCCGCCCGTCGCGCATCACCGGCAGCATCTGCAGGTACGGCCCGAAGGTCAGATCGCCCACGCCGGCGCCGTTGTCGCGCAGGGTGGCGATGCTGTTGCGGCCGAACGAGGCGTCCAGGTTGATCAGCGGTATCAACGTGTTGATGCCGAGCGCGCCGCCAAAGAGCTTATACGGCGTGACATAGGCGATCTGGGTCAGCAGCAGGGTCGAGTCGATGCGCGGGTTGGCGAACACCGGCACATCGTCGCCCTGTGCGTCCTTGACCGCATCCAGCGAGGTCTGGCGCAGATAGGTGACCACCGCCCAGCCGGGCGTGGTGCGGGTGAAACCGTCCAGGAAGCTGGTGCCACCGGTATTGAGACCATTGGTCAGCGCCGCGCTTTGCGGAACGCCCTGCGCCAGCGCCGCACCGCCGGTACACACGCCCACCGCGCCAAGTGCGGCGCAAAGCGTCCACGACACCCGTCGACCTGCGCCACGCACCACCCTTCTTCGAATCACTGCGGACATCTCCAGCGTTGGGAGGAAACAACAGGACGTGCCAGACGGCACGCGTCAGGCAGGCGGCAGCGCCGCGCTGTACACAGCACGTGCAAACAGGATGTGCGAAGGAAAACGCTGCCAGGCGCTGGCCTGCAGCGCGCGGCTTACGGCGAGTCGAGCCGGTCCAGGCGATCGAGCGCGCGCAGCAACGGCGCCTCGCTGGTGCCGAGCACGGCACTGAGCTGCCGCTCCATGCGCAGCACCTCGGCTTCGGCATCGGTCAGCAGGGTGACGCCGGCCGGCGTCAGCGACAGATGCTGCATGCGCCGGTCCTGGCGCCCGCGCACCTGCCGCAACAGGCGGCGCTTGACCAGGCGCGCCACCACGATGGCCAGGTTGGGCGGCGACACATGCAGCACATCGCCGATCTGGCGCTGGTTGATCCCCGGGTTGCCGTCCACCAGCATCAGCAGCGAAAAGTCGACCGGCTTCAGATCGAAGGCCGCCACGCAGTCCTGAAACATCCGCCGGACCAGCAACTCGGTGCGGGTGATGCGGTAGCCCAGCAGCCGCAACAGGCGCGCCTGGTCCACCGTGGTGACGGCATCGGGCAACGGTGCAACGGCGGCGGTAGCGGACATGAGGGTTCTCGCGACAAAGGCAGCGGGCGGCACGGGACGCCCCAGGCGCCCGGTCCGCAACGCCGATCCCCGGCGTGCACCGCATTGTAGACGCGGCCGGCCGTACCGATGTGGACGTGCCGCCCGCCCTCGCTTGCGCTGTGCAGATGTCTGCCTGCGCACCGGCCGCTGCCGCCTTCCACGCGCGCGCCCGGCTGCGCGGCAGCGGTGCTGCGATGCGCGGGGGACGGCGGTGATCCGGGCACGGAGTGGACATGGGATCCGGTCGGCATGTGATTGCGTTCCGGAATAGTTATGGATCATAACTACATTGCCAAGCTGCACCGCAGCATGGTCGCGTCCGCTAGCTCGCGGAGCGGACGAAGGCCAGCCGGTGCGCGAAGCGGTGCGACACGTTGCTGCCTCTACCGGGCCACGCCGGCGTCCGTCAGGCGCCGGCGGCGCACACACACGCTCAGAGCCGCGGGCGTTGCACGGCCAGCAGACGACGCCGCCGTTTACGGCAGCCAGAGTTTCTCCAGATCGCGGAAGCCCCAGTCGCCCGGACTTTCCATCTGCGCGATGCGGTCCTGGCAGTCGGGGCGCGACAGGTCGATGTCCTGCACCAGCACATGGCTGCGCAGCCTGGCCGAATAGAACACGCGTACCTTGGGCTTGAGCAGCGCGTCGGGCGTCTGTTCGATCACCACGGCCAGCTTCTGCGATTCCAGACGCACCAGCGAACCGACCGGATAGATCCCCAGCCGGCGCACGAAGGCCTGGAAGATCGCCGGGTCGAAGTGGCCTTTCCATGACGCCATCTGCTTGAGCGATTCGGCCGGATCCCAGCCGCGCTTGTACGGGCGGTCGGAGCTGATGGCGTCGTAGACATCGCACACCGCGCCCATCCGCGACATCAGCGAGATCTCTTCGCCGGCCAGACGGTTCGGGTAGCCGCTGCCATCCATCTTTTCGTGATGGTGCAGCGCAATTTCCAGCACCACCGCGTTCTGCACGCCGCCGGCCACCAGCAACCGATGCCCGTCCAGCGGATGCTGGCGCATGATGTCCATTTCGTCGTTGGTGAGCCGGCCGGGCTTGTTGAGAATGTCCAGCGGCGTCACCGCCTTGCCCATGTCATGCAGCAGGCCGCCCATCGCCGCTTCCACGACCTGCGGCTCGGGCAAACCGAGCTGACGCGCCAGCCCGCTCATCAGGCCGGCCACCGCCATCGAGTGCAGGTAGGTGTAATCGTCGGCGGTCTTGAGCCGCGCCACGCTGATCAGGGCCTGCGGATGACGCAGCACCGAATCGTTGATGGCCTCCACCAGCGGCATCGCCGCCTCGGTGTCGACGGTGCGCCCCAGCCGCACGTCGCGGAACATCGCCTCCACCGTGTCGCGGCCGTCTTCGAAGATCTTGCGTGCGCGCACCACTTCGGCCTCGATGCCGACCTGCGCGGTGACGCTGTTGGTACGCACACCGCGCGGGCTGGACGCCGGCTCCGGTGGCTCCGGTACGGGCGGCGGCGATGGCGTGTCGATCGCCTCGGGTGCGGGCGTGGATGCGCCGGTGTCCACGTCGAGCCCGCGCGCGGTGTCGATCACCAGCTGCTCGATCCGGCTGCCGTGGATCTTGTCCACGTCCTGCGAATCGACCAGGAACGACGTCTTCCAGAACGGATGATGCACCCACGCGCCCAGCAGCTTGCACACATACATGCCGGGACGGAGTTGGTCGGAGTCGATGGTTCTGAGCATGCCGGCACTGGTCTGCACGAGGGTCACGGATGAGGCCGCCGCAGGCTTGGCGGTCTTCGTGGTTATCGGCAACCGACTCGATTTCTTTGACCACCGACCACCCCGTGCGACGCAGCGGCCAGCCGCGCTCGGCTGAGCGATTCAGCGATGCGGCAGGCGCATCGCCAGCACCGCGGCCGCAGCAAACAGCAGCGGCACCGCGCAGGCCAGATACAGCCGCACCGGCGACCACCCGGCGTCCAGCAATACGCCCGCGCAGAGCGGCGACAGGATCGCGCCGACGCGCCCCACGCCGATCGCCCAGCCCATGCCGGTGGAGCGCACCGCCGCCGGGAAGACCACCGGCGCTACCGCATACAGCCCGCCCATCGCCGCGGTCATGGCGGCGCCGGTCAGCAACGCGCTGGCAAAGGCCCAGCGCAGCACCGTGCTGCTCAGCCCGAACGCGACCATGGCCGCCGCTACCAGCAGCAGGGCACCGGCCGTCAGCCACGACAGCCGCGCGCGCAAGGCCAGCCAACCGAACAGGCTGCCGCCGACAATGCCGCCCAGGTTCAACAACACCCCGCCGGTGACACCCTGCGCGGCCGACAGCCCGGCATTCACCAACAGCTTGGGAGTCCAGCTGAGCACGAAGTAGAACGAGAACATCAGCAGGAAAAAAGCCAGTGCGATCAGCAGTGATTGCCGCCGTAGCGCCCCGACAAACAACGCCGCATAGCCATGCGTCTGCGCATCGGTCTGCACCGGCAGCGGCGGCAACCGCGCATGCGGCGGCATGGCCATGCGCGCCAGCACGGCGTTGAAGCGCGCAAGCGCCCCGGCCGGGCGACGGGCGATCAGAAATTCCAGCGACTCCGGCAAAAACAGCAGCACCAGCGGCACGCACAGCAGCGACCCGAGCGCGCCCAGCCAGAACACCGCTGGCCACGACCACTGCTGCAGCAACAGCGCCGCAATCACACCACCCAGCGTCGCGCCCACCGGGTAGCCGGTCGCCTGCAGCACGGTGGCGGTGCTACGCCAGCGTGCAGTGGAGTATTCGGCCGCGGTCACCGCCACGCAGGCCAGCATGCCGCCAATGCCCAACCCGGTGAACGCCCGCAGTGCGCCCAGTTGCCAGGCATTGCCGGCCAGGGCAGACGCGCCCATGCCCACCGTGAGAATGGCCAGGCAGATCAGGGTGAGCGCACGGCGCCCGATGCGGTCTGCCAGCGGCGCCAGCAGCAGCGAGCCCACCGCCATGCCCACCAGCCCGGCACTGAACAATGCCCCCAACAGCTTGCCCGACAACTGCCAGTCGGCCGAGACATGCGGCGCGGTGAAGGCCATGGCCATCACGTCGAAGCCATCGAGCATGGTCAACAACACGCACACCGCCACTGCCCGCCACTGGAAGGGCGTCATGCGCTCCAATACGAAGGGCGCAGCGTCTGCGGTGCGTTGGAGCATGGGCATGTCCTGTGCATGGAAGGGCCGGTACCGATCACGTGTGCACGGCCGCGGCATGGCACCGCCGTGGACGGGCACACTGCCGTGCGCGCAGGCGAGGCAACGCCTAGCGAACACGGCAGTGCGATGACTGCACGCACGCTAGGCCCATCGCACGCACTGTTCAAGCCGGGCCAGCGCACGGCTGTGCGCTAATCGGACGCTGCGGGCCGCCGCTTCGCTTGCCCAGCCACACGTTCGGTCGGTGAGCCAGGTGCGCCAACGGCATGCGCACGCATGCCGCACCCTGCGTGCCGACATCGATGCCCCTGGCCGCAGCGCCCTGGCTTGTCGCGTGGTGCGTCGATGCCGGCGGCAAAGGCGCGGCGGTTCATGCGCGCCGTCGTGCGATGCGCAGGCGCATGCGCCGGGATGGCTGCTGCAGGCAGTCCTCGGCCACCAGTCACCTGGTGACGTGCAACAGCACACGCGTCGTGCGATTCATCGCAGCACGGGCAACATCACCGCGCACGTTCGATGTCGCGGTGCGATGACCAAGGCCGGCGGGCCGGTCGATCGATCGCGCACCAAGTGCCGCCGGTCAACGCGTTGCGACATCCAACATCCAGAGGCGCTTATCTTCACGGTCGCAGTCCGCGCTTGCCTGCACATCGCAACAGGCTGCTCATCCACACATGCCCGCTGTCGCGCGGGTCATGCCTGCGGCAGCCAGCAGCACCGCGCAGGTATCATGCTGCGGTGCTGCAGTCGGTGGCACGCTGACCCGCCGGAGAGTGCCGTGACCCCGATTCGCCCATTTCTGGACCACACCCCTCAGCTGGGCGCGCGCGTCTACATCGACCCGGCCTGCACCATCATCGGCAAGGTGAGCCTGGGCGATGACGTGTCGGTGTGGCCGGGCACGGTGATCCGCGGCGACGTCAATCATGTGCAGATCGGCGCGCGCACCAACGTGCAGGACGGCACCATCATCCACGTCAGCCACCACAGCCCCTTCAACAAGGCCGGCTACCCGACCGTGATCGGCGAAGACGTCACCGTCGGCCACGGCACCATCCTGCATGCCTGCACCATCGAGGACCTGTGCCTGATCGGCATGGGCGCGTGCGTGCTCGATGGCGCCACCGTCAAGCGCTATGGCTTTGTCGGTGCCGGTGCGGTGGTCGGCCCGGGCAAGGTCGTCGGCGAGGCCGAGTTGTGGCTGGGCAATCCTGCGCGTCCGGCACGCACGCTCAGCGACAAGGAAATCGAAAGCCTGCATTACTCCGCCCAGCATTATGTGCGGCTCAAGGATCAGTATCTGGGCACGCCCGCCGCCCACTGAGCACGCCGCACCAGGCGCCATCGCACGCGTGGTGATGGCAACGAACGCGTGAGCGCCCGAGCGTTGGCGCAGCAGTTACCCACGCGCAAGGCGAGCAGGCGAATCGAGCGGCCGGCCAATGCCCGGGCTTCCGAGCGAATGCATCGCATGCGCGCACGGCACGACGGCAGGCATGCGCGTAGACCAAGAGACCGCGCTGGCCGAAGGATGCCTGTTGCCGGCCGAGGCCTGGACGCGATGCGCGGCAGCGCTGTGCGCGTGCCTCACGTGCCTGTGCCTGCAGAACGCGGCTCAGGGCCGCGTGGCGTGTTCCAGCGCGGCGAGGGTGGCCAATGCCTGGGCGCGCGAGCTCCCACACATCTCCGCGGAAGGACGCAGGCTGCCACACACCAACGGCCGCGTTGGCAACCCGAACAGCCGGCATCGGCCCTGCCCGTCCAGCTGCACGCACGGCACGCCGGCCGGCTTGCCATGCGGCATGCCGGGGATCGCCGAACTGATCGACGGCGCAATACAGCACGCCGCGCAGCCGGCGCGGCACGGGATGTCCATGGGCATTGCTGCAGTGTAAACCGCCGCCCATGGTCCGGCGGCGGCCGGTTATCGTCGGCGGCTAGCGTGGCGGGACATAGCTGGGCACGCGCACGCCAAAGAACGCCTGCACCGCGGCCAGATTGCCCTTGGCCTGAATGTCCGCGCCCACGTCGCGGCTCATGCCGAGCACGTCGTCATCCGGCCAGCCGGGGCCGAAGCACCATTGCGTGCTGGGGATATTGTTCGCCTGCAGATGGGCCAGCATGCGCGTGGTAGCGACCTCCGCGCTGCGATTGCCGGCCGGGTAGCCGTGCTCGCCGAGGTAGCCGCGCTTGCCGGCATGCCGCAACGCATCGATGAAGGGCGTCACCATCTCGATGCCGGTGTCCGGCCGGATCACCTCGTCGCGCCCGCCAGGCCCGATCCAGTTGCCGCCGCCCGCCCCGTTGCTGTCCAGGTAGTTATGCGCTTCGTAGACGATGCGCGCGTAGGGGTCGGGGATGTCGAACAGACTCATCGAATCCTCCTGCCAGAGCCGTGCGCTGGCATAGCCATTGCCGCACACGAACACGAAGTGGTCACGGTCGCGATCGACGATGGTCTTGCAGCACGCAGTGGCGGTCTTCTGCCAGTGTGCCGCCATCGACAACACACTGCCATCGGCATTGAGTTCCTTGCCCTGGTAAGGCTCGTTCATCACGCCCCAGCCGAATACGGCCGGATGCTGCCGGAACCGATTGACGATGCGTGCCCACAGGTCGGGCAAGCCGGCCTCGTTGTAGAGCGTGCAGCCTGGCGTGCCGATCACCCGGTACTCGTAGAGCTTGAGCAGCCCGTCGCGGCGATCGAAGTAACCCTGGTAGCCGAAGCTGCGCAGCGGATAGGTGTCGGCCCAGAGTGCGGGGTCGACCAGATTGTCGATGCGGTTGCCGCGCGCATCGATGATGGCGCCGCTGGCATCGCGCCGGTAGCCCGACTTGGCCGCCACCCGCTGCGGCAAGCGCATGTAGTCGTGCAATTCCACAATCGCGCGTTTGCCGCGCGCGGCGATGTTGTCGAGCGCCGCCTGCACCTGCGCGCAGTAGGTTTCGTTCAACGACAGGCCCTGCCCGCGCGTGAAGCGTGCCGCCGTGGTCGGCAACCGGAACAACGGGCAGGCCCCGGCCGCGGCCACGTGCTGTGCGGTGATGGCGCGGTAGTGGGTGCCGATCTCGGCATTGTCCACATAGCTGTTGGACGCCAGCCCGGACAGGTTCAAGCCGGCGAAGGGCAAGGTGGCGCTCTGCGCAGCGGCGCTGCCGCCCCACCCCACCGATGCCAGCACTGCGGCGCCGGTGACGCCTTGCAGAACACGGCGCCGGGTGATGCCACCGGCTGCTGCCAGCGTCTGGTCGGGAGGATGCGAGCACGCCGTGCTGGAGCGGCGGCGGGGATGTGGATGGTCGGACATGGGCGCCTCCTGCGGTGCCGTGGTGGGATCCATGGCGGTGCTGCTCCCCTATGCGCACCGGCCTGGCGCCATGGTGCGGACGCGGCGCGGTCGCGTCTGCGACCCGGTTCGCAGGCTGTCACTGCATGAAACGGCGCATACGTTTACATCGCATTACATGACAGCCACGCACCCGCTGTGCCCGCGTTGCAGCCGGAGGCAGGCAGACACAACGACCGCCCGCCAACGGTGCCGTGCATGCGAGCGCCGCTCGCGCACGCAACCACGCGCCTGCAATGCCTTGCGCCTGGACCTGTTGCGCCCCCGCTTGGCGGTGACGGTTGCAGCAGCAACAGTCGCCGTGCGGTCTAATTGCCAGCCATCGCTCGCTGACTAGCCGTCGAATTCGCCATGCCCGAGTACCGCTCCAAGACCTCCACCCACGGCCGCAACATGGCCGGCGCGCGCGCGTTGTGGCGTGCCACCGGCATGAAGGACGGCGACTTCCACAAGCCCATCATCGCCATCGCCAACTCGTTCACCCAGTTCGTGCCCGGGCATGTGCACCTGAAGGATCTTGGCCAGTTGGTCGCGCGCGAGATCGAACGCGTCGGCGGCGTGGCCAAGGAGTTCGACACCATTGCCGTGGACGATGGCATCGCCATGGGCCACGACGGCATGCTGTATTCGCTGCCCAGCCGCGAGATCATTGCCGACTCGGTGGAATACATGGTCAACGCGCATTGCGCCGACGCGCTGGTGTGCATTTCCAACTGCGACAAGATCACCCCCGGCATGTTGATGGCCGCGCTGCGGCTCAATATCCCCACCGTGTTCGTCTCCGGCGGCCCGATGGAAGCCGGCAAGACCAAGCTGGCCGAGCACAAGCTCGATTTGATCGACGCGATGGTGATCGCCGCCGACGACAGCGCCTCCGATGAAAAGGTGGCCGAGTTCGAACGCAGCGCCTGCCCCACCTGCGGCTCCTGCTCGGGCATGTTCACCGCCAACTCGATGAACTGCCTGACCGAAGCGCTGGGCCTGTCGCTGCCGGGCAACGGCACGGTTGTCGCCACGCACGCGGACCGCGAGCAACTGTTCCTGCGCGCCGGGCGCGTGGCGGTGGAGTTGTGTCACCGCTGGTACGGCGCCGAAGACCCCACCGCCCTGCCACGCGGCATCGCCACCTTCGAGGCCTTCGAAAATGCGATGACGCTGGATATCGCCATGGGCGGCTCGACCAACACCATCCTGCATCTGCTCGCCGCCGCGCAGGAAGGCGAGGTGGCATTCGGCATGCGCGATATCGACCGCCTCTCCAAGCGCGTGCCGCAGCTGTGCAAGGTCGCCCCAAATACGCCGAAATACCACATCGAAGACGTGCATCGCGCCGGCGGCATCATGGCCATCCTTGGCGAGCTGGCGCGTGGCGGGCTGCTGCATACCAACGCAGCCACCGTGCACGCACGCACGCTGGCCGACGCCATCGCGCAATGGGACGTCACCCAGACCGACGATGAGAAAGTGCACACGTTCTACAAGGCCGGCCCGGCCGGTATTCCCACGCAGATTGCCTTCAGCCAGGCCACACGCTGGGACACCCTGGACACCGACCGTGGCGAGGGCTGCATTCGCGATGTGGCGCATGCGTTTTCGCAGGAGGGCGGCCTGGCCGTGCTGTACGGCAATATCGCCCGCGACGGCTGCGTGGTGAAGACCGCAGGCGTGGATGAATCCATCCACGTGTTCGAAGGCAACGCCCGCGTCTATGAGAGCCAGGATTCGGCGGTCAAGGCCATCCTTGCCGACGAAGTGAAAGCCGGCGACATCGTGGTGATCCGCTACGAAGGCCCCAAGGGCGGCCCCGGCATGCAGGAAATGCTCTACCCCACCAGCTATCTCAAATCCAAGGGGCTGGGCAAGCAATGCGCCCTGCTCACCGACGGCCGCTTCTCCGGCGGCACCTCGGGCCTGTCGATCGGCCACGCCTCACCGGAAGCCGCCGCAGGCGGCGCCATCGGCCTGGTGCGCGACGGCGACAAGATCCTGATCGACATTCCTAACCGTTCGATCAATCTGCAGGTGTCCGACGAAGAACTCGCCAGCCGTCGCGCCGAGCAGGATGCCAAGGGCTGGAAGCCGGTGGAGGTGCGCCCACGCAAGGTCACCACCGCGTTGAAAGCGTATGCGTTGTTGGCGACGAGTGCGGATAAGGGTGCGGTGCGGGATAAGGCGTTGTTGGACGGTTGAGGCTGGCCGCTACGATAGATCGAACAGGCGTCAGATGGCCGCACAGCGCAGTTGTGCAGGAGTGGTACGTCGTGCCTCACGGATGCATTCGCGCCCATCTGCGATGCGCGCAACGTGGGGTGGGTCGCGCTCGGCCAGTGCAGCAACTGGCTGCCGTCATCGCGCACAATCGAGTCTGAAACGCGTGTCTCAGGCGCAATCATGGTTGCTTGCTTGGCAGCAAGCGGCCATCCGCTGCATCAGTTGCACGGCAGCTCACACTCCGCCACCAACACTGCCCAGCCCATCCAACGGGCTGCGAACCGCCGACGCACCGCGTGCGTGTAGATCTGCGTGGTGCTCACGTCCTTGTGCCCCAGCAGTTCCTGTACGGTGCGGATATCGTGGCCGGCCTCCAGCAGATGGGTGGCGAACGAATGCCGCAATGTGTGGCAGGTCGCCGGCTTGACGATGCCAGACTGCTGCCGTGCCGACTGCACCAAACGCTGCAGAATTTCTTCAGAGACATAGTGCCGGCCAGGCCGGCCGCTGCGCGGATCCCGCAACCGGCGCACAGACGGGAACAGATATTGCCACCCCGGCTCAACGTCGGCATTGGGATACTTGCGCACCAACGCGTGCGGCAAGAAGACCCGACCGGCACAGGCCGCCAGATCCGCCGCATGCACTAACAGTGCGCGTTCGCGTTGCCGCTGTAGCGCCTCCCGCAGGCTGTGCGGCAACGGCACCCGTCGGTCCTTGCCGCCCTTACCATTGCGCACCACGATCTCGCCACGCGCGGCATCCACGTCCTTGATGCGCAGGCGCAGGCATTCCATCAACCGCATCCCGCTGCCGTACAGCAGGCTGGCCATCAGCCAGCACCGCCCCTCCAGCACCGCCAGCAGACGTGCCACCTCCTCGCGCAAAAGCACTACCGGAATGCGCCTGGGCCGCTTGGCGTGCACCAGGTTTTCCATCCACGGCAGCTCGATGCGCAGCATTTCGCGGTAAAGAAACAACAGCGCCGCCAACGCCTGGTTCTGGGTGCCCGCAGACACCCGGCCATCCGTGGCCAGCCGCGTCAGGAACGCCTCGACTTCCGCCTGCCCCATCTGGGCCGGATGGCGCTTGCCGCTGGCCAGGATGAAGCGTCGTATCCAACTGATATACGCCTGCTCGGTGCGTAGGCTGTAGCGCCGAACCCGCAGGCGGTCACGCACCTGATCGAGTAGCCGAAGCGGTGGAGGTACTGTTACGCCGTTGTTTTGGGGGGTGTATCTCATACGCCTGCGTCCTTGCTGGATAACACTGAAAGTATCCATATGGTCGCGACCGCTTGCCATCGTGCAATCCCGTAACCCCGGCTAGGATTTCCCCCGTTCACAAAGCGCCAGCGATCGAAGATACTCCGTGCAACACCGCATTTCGGCGGTCCAATATTTGTTAGGGCTCAGGAGGAAAGTGCTGTGAACTGGAAGCGCATCATTGGATGGTCCGCTCTTCTCATGATCCTAGCCAATGGTATTGGTGTTCTTAGCGGAGTCTGGATGGCTCATTCGGAGATTGATCCGGCGACCATCGATCAACTAGTGGAGAAAGCCCGTCTTTTTCGGCGCGTTGCAATTGGTCTCATTGCAGTCGTCTGCTACTGGCGCCTTGCCGCTGATGCTCCGACTCGTAGAGCCTGGCATGTCATTGCTGCATTCTTGCTAGTACAGCTCATCGACATGGCTCTATCTTTGGCATTCGGTGCACAAGTCAGTGAGTTGATCGAGCCGTGGGGTATGTTGCGCTCTATGTTGTACGCCTTAGCAGGCTACGTTCTAGCAAGACTGAGCCCTAACAATTCATTCAAGCCGAACCCGCTTCGCGGCTCGGCTTAATTCAAACGTTAGCACTCACAGGAGCGATTTCTTGCGATACGGAATCATCGAAATCAACCAACCAAACCTGGACCACCATCATCTGTACCTTTCCAGCATCTATGGCCTCTTTCCTGCCGACTCTATTGGCGGCGGATCGGATGCTGATCAGGCGCCACAGCTATTGGAGGTTCACTCAGGCATTGGTGAGCCTGTCGAAACAGATATCGCTGGGGACAAGAAAATCTTTAGGCGCCGCGCTTGGGTGCGTGAGTTCTTCGAAGTTCATCAGCTCAAGCCTGGAGACAAAGTGGTCGTGGAGCGCACTGGTGCGCACCGATTTCACGTGTATCCACTTCGATCAAGTGAGTTCTAACAATTAATTCAAGCCGAAGTTGCTTCACAACTCGGCTTAACTCTGGCGTTAGGCTCATGATCGTTTCTTTCAAAGGTCCAACATTCTTTGTCCCTGAGGATGAGGATCAATTCTTCAACTGGCTGTACTCGCTACCCGAGTACAAGAACATCCTTGGTGCGGGCACCACCTTGGACTTGGAGTTAGCCTCACCAGTCAGCGCTGACACAGTTCGGCAACTCCTGGTGGTCTTTAGGCGTTGGGGCGTCGACCCGAGTCCACTCACGTCCTTGAGGTCGGCAGAGACAGATAACTTCGTACTTTGGGATACTTGCCTCCAAGTGGCTTCGGCTGGAGCCTAACAATTCATTCAAGCCGAACCCGCTTCGCGTGTCGGCTTAATTCAGGCGTTAGGGCGCATGTCTCATCCATCGCAAATTTCAACATTAGAAGCGTCTCACAACGCCTATGACGTGTTCGTCTTTGCCCTTGGGGCGCTTGCCGACTCGGCCGATAAGCAGTGCGAGTTGATGGGCGACTACAACACCGTGTGGGAGCTACGGGATGATGCGCTTGCCGGCCACTACTTGATCGGCTCCGGTCTCCTTACAGGGCAACAAGAGGCGGCCATTCTTGAGTTTCTAGCGGCAATAGATCCCATCCCTGTAAATGAGATGCCGTTCGGGTCTGGTCGCGCCGCAAATCTTGCAGCGATGCAAAATCCGGCTTGGGAGCCGATCCGTGATCTGGCGCAGCAACTTTTGGCACTCTTGGCGCCTGTAACTGCTGCAAACAGGGCATATCTCGGTCTCCCTGATGCGCCCTAACAATTCATTCAAGCCGACGCCGCTTCGCGGCGCGGCTTAATTCAGGCATTAGCACTCACAGGAGCGATTTCTTGCGATACGGAATCATCGAAATCAACCAACCAAACCTGGACCACCATCATCTGTACCTTTCCAGCATCTATGGCCTCTTTCCTGCCAACTCTATTGGCGGCGGATCGGATGCTGATCAGGCGCCACAGCTATTGGAGGTTCACTCAGGCATCGGTGAGCCTGTCGAAACAGATATCGCTGGGGACAAGAAAATCTTTAGGCGCCGCGCTTGGGTGCGTGAGTTCTTCGAAGTTCATCAGCTCAAGCCTGGAGACAAAGTGGTCGTGGAGCGCACTGGTGCGCACCGATTTCACGTGTATCCACTTCGATAAAGTGAGTTCTAACAATTCATTCAAGCCGAAGTTGCTTCGCAACTCGGCTTAATTCAAGCGTTAGGTCGGGGTGGAGCAAATGCGTTGGTGGTTGCCGCTTCAGTAAGTTCGCTAGTGTGCATGCGGTCGGCTCCGGGCAGTCGTCATCATCGTCGCTGGTTGCGGCAAGTTCAGTGCTTCGCCTTGGCACGTCGTTGCCAGGCTGCGCTCGTTGCATTGGGCTTCGGTGGCATCACGCGCCGCGGCACCGCTGGGCAAGCTCCACCCCCGCGAGCTGTGGCACACTCGGTCCAGGCGGCAGTGCTGGGGAGCAAATTGCAACATCCAACTTCTGCGGCCATTCACTGCCTAACAACTCATTCAAGCCGAAGTTGCTTCGCAACTCGGCTTAATTCAAGCGTTAGGCCGTGGCGGGGTAAATGCATTGGTGAATGCAGCTTCGATGAGTTGTCTGGCGCGCATGCGCTCCGGGTAGCAATCATCACCGTTTCTTGTGTCGGAAGGTTTGGTGCTTCGTTTTCGTACGTTGTTTCCGCGCTGTGCTTATTGTGCTTGGCGTCGGTAGCATCACGCGCCGCTGCACCGCTAAGGCAAGCTCCGTCCCACAAGCTGTGGCACACTCGGTCCAGGCGGCAGTGCTGGGGAGCATGGTTGCAACATCCAACCTCTGCGGCCACTCACTGCCTAACAACTCATTCAAGCCGAAGTTGCTTCGCAGTTCGGCTTAATTCAAGCGTTAGGCCCTGCAGGAGGCCCATGAGCGACTCACACAAAAACTGCCGTCGCTGCGGTCGACCGGTCGAATCTATGCGGCCGACTTCGATACATTTGAGGGGATGCATTGGCTGTGTTTCCATTTAGAATTTGAGCATCAAGGAGACCCAGATGGGCCGTGCCAAGACATCGGCTGCCCATGGAACCTGATCAAGCTGTACGGCGATAAGCTGGTAGAGCTTGGTCTTTCTCCCAGTAAGGTCGTGGAGGCACATATAGAGGGTCTTCCTTATCCGCCAGGGGGCAGGACCTAACTATTCGTTCAAGCCGACGCAGCTTCGCTAAACAAACGGTGGCACCGAAAAGCGTGCCACTGTTTGTTCCGCTACGCCGCGCGGCTTAACTCAGGTGTTAGCACTCATGGTCACGGTTCTATTGTCCGAAGCGTTCTACTTCACCTTGGCAGACGGCGACGAGGTCTGGCCGTGCACAGTCGACGGAACGTTTCGACTAAGTTCCGGCGGCAGCGAACACAATGTTCGTGGAGCTGGGGAGTTGGACGTCTCAGAACTCGAAATGATTCAGGGGGTCCTCAATGAGGGCAAGGCGTCTCGCTTTCGCTCCAGAGGCAATGGAGCTCGCAGCAGAAGCGCTAATTATTTCTCTGTGGAAAGTCCAAGCGTCAGAGCGGTGCATGTCAACGTTGGCGGCACATTCGTAAAGTTGAGATGAGCGCTAACTATTCGTCCAGCCGACACCGCTTTGCGGCGCGGCTTAACTCAGGTGTTAGAGATCATGGAAGACTTCCCGGAAGATCATGGAGAGCAAGTCAAGGAAATCTATGCGCGGTTTGGCTTGGCCATCTATCAAGTACAATGCTTAGAGCATGGATTGGTCAATGCGCTAGTGATGCTTGACCTCATCCCCAATGAGCGTCATAAGGCGAAAAGCAGATCCGAATGGGAGGAGTTAGTCGATTCCTTTATGGAGTCTAAGTTTGAACTTACCCTTGGAAGATTGATCTGAGCTTTAGCCGCCGTTACAGGCGTACCAGACAACCTTAGTCAGGATCTGGCTTCCGCACTCAGGCTGCGCAACTATCTTGCCCACCGTTCGACGTCCCCCCGCCCTGAGTAGCGGCCAGGTTTAGAGTCCGGGGTTGATGATATCGATGTTGGCCAGCTGTTGGGC
>NZ_JBEGFC010000005.1:0-123612 GCF_040202405.1 Xanthomonas sp. WHRI 6106
GAAGGAAACCGATCAGAGCTCGCGGATCGAGATCCTGATCAACACAGTTGCTCCAGGGACGGATTCACGGCGTGTCCCGCGACGGTGGGCGGGCAAGGGCCCTGCAGCAAACGCTAAGACGTCGAGTGCGCGGTGCCCCACCAGATAGTTAGCTGGCGGCTTTATTGAAGAACAAAATTACCGCACCGGAATTCTGCTGGCTGTTTGATCGAAAGCTATGCGCACCGACCACATCCACTAGTCCTTGCAGCCAAACAGCAGGCGGATGTCCGCAGGTACGCGACCACACCGACAGCCGTGTACCCCTTGTATCGGGACGACAAGGGCAGTCATCCACTCCGCACCGCTTAGGTCAACACGTCCAGCAGGCTACCCAACATCTCGTCGGAACGCCGCAGCGCGGTGGCATTTGCCTGGAAATCGTTGCGTGCCGACAGCCCTTCCACCAGATCGGTGGCCGGCGCCGATGGATCCGCACTGGCATCGACCACGCTGGCGGCTACCTGCTGGCGCAGTGCGGCCACCTGCATTCCGGAACTGGCGATGCTGTTGATGCTCATGATGGCTCCGGTGCAAAAACTACGAAAAAAAGACAGGACGCGCGTTTACTCGCCAGCCGGCGCAGCGCCGATCACAATCGCGCCGCGCTGCTGTCGCGTTTACCGCAAGCTAACCGCTGGCTAGCCTTCTTACGCGGATGGACCCAGCGAACAGCAACTGCGCCCTACCTGCTGCACATCCACATGTCCTACCTGGCAACTGCGACAACGCCGGCCTCACGGCTGCACGGTCGCCTCGCCCATGCTCAATACGTGCCCACCCGCACGCGCAACACCACAGGCACATTGCCGGCCGCATCCACACGCCCGAAGTTGAGCCCGTAGTCGGTCTGGTCGCCGTTGAGCTGCCTTTCTACTTGCCAGCGCCCATCGACATACCGCCCCTGCTCTACCCGCAACAGTTGTCCATGACGGGTATCGGCCGCGTTGCGAAAAAATTCAATGCGCGCAGCCATGCCGGTCACCAGAAATTCTTCCGGCCCCAACTGGGCTACCAGCAGCCGGCCTGCATGGTCGTCATTGCCGGGCAGAATGGGCGGCGCATCGCCCCAGAGTGGCGCGCCGAACGATACCTTGGCCTCCCACTCGCCGAAGCGCAGCGTGCGCTGCGGCGTGCCGGGTTGTTCGGCCACTGCCTGCAGCCGGCCGTCGAAGGCGGCCTGCGCCAGAATTCGCTGCATCGGCGCAAGCAGCTTGAAGTTGGCCGCGTGCGCAGCGATTGCGGCGCGATTGGCCTCGCTGTCGGGGTTGCCATCCATACCGAACACCGAAAAGCCCACCCCGCCCTGCCCCAGCACATGGAACAGATAGGGCGCGGTGGCCGCTTCGAAGCCGGTTTCCGACACCCAGGCCGGGTTGTCGGGCCGCGCGTACTGGCCGATGACCTTGGTGTATTCGTTGTAATCGTTGGTGTAGATGTCGGTGCCGATGAAGTCGATCGACGGCGTGGCCGCACGCCATAGCGCGAACATGTTCACCGTGGCACCGCCGGAGGGATAGTCCATGCCCGGATAACGCTTGCCCTTGTAGCGCAGCCAGGTGTTCACGTAGAGCGGCAGCGGATACGCACGCTTGCCGGCGGCGGCCACCTGCTCGATGTAGGCGGCGGTGGCATGCGCGTTGAACGCTTCGGCCGCTTCGGCGCCGAACAGTTGCTGCCAGCTGCCCTGCGGCTTGCCCAGTGCGCGCGCAATCTCGGCCGGTACCGGTTGTGCGAACGCGGCCTCGCCGGCCGGGCCATGGTCGCGCACGGTGCCGATCGCACCGGGCTCGTTTTCCACCTGCACCAGGATCACCGTGTGGCGGTCGCCATCCACCTTGCGCAGGTGCTGCATCAACGCGGTGAACGCACGCGCATCGGCCTGCATGTTGGCCGCCGCATGCGGCGACAGCACATCCACCGGTTCGCCGTTGGCATCGCGCATGCGTGGGTACGTGGTCTCGTCGCGCTTGATCCATTCCGGCACGTAATGCATCTGACCGTTCTTCCAGCTGCCGAACCACAGCAAGGCCACGCGCAGGCCGCGCTTGCGTGCGCCGGCGATCAGTGCATCCACATTGGTGGTATCGAAGCGGCCAGGCGCCGGCTCGAACTGCTCCCAGTACACAGGTGCTTCCACGGTGTTGGCGTGCAGCGCGACCACCTCGTCCAGTGCCTTGGGCAGCACGGCTGGCCAGGCACTGGAGTTGTGCAGCTGCGCGGCCAGCACGGTGTATGGCGCGCCATCGACAAAAAGCGCATGACGGCCGTTCTGGGTGACGAAGCGCGGCAGTTCTTCGGCACTGGCCAGCAACGGCACGCTAGCGGCCAACATCACCAGCGACCACAGCAGCGCCGCGAGGCGGCCACGCGGCTGCGGTATTTTCAGGGCAAGCACATGCATCATCGCGCCTCGGACGGTAGTGAGTTCCAGTGCGGCGTGGGTTCGTTGCGCAGGTGGCGCACGAAGAAGTCGTACTGACGGCGTTGCACGTAGTCGATCGGCCCGCTGGAGCGGCCCACCGAATGCTCGCCACCAGGCACGTTGAGCAGGTCGAACTGCTTGCCGGCCTTGATCAAGGCATCGACCACCTGCGCAGTGGAGGCCGGGTCGACATTGCTGTCCTGCTCACCGACGACCAGCAGCAGGTCGCCCTGCAGCTTGCTGGCGTTGACCACGCCGGATGCCTGCGCATAGCTCGCATCCACCGGCCAGCCCATCCACTGCTCGTTCCAGCTGATCTTGTCCATGCGGTTGTCGTAGCAACCGGCAAACGCCACGCCCACCTTGTAGAACTCCGGATGGCGTTCGAGTCCACCCAGCGTGCTCTGCCCGCCGGCCGATGCGCCATAGATGCCGACCCGGCTGATGTCGTACGACGGATCCTTCGCGGCCAGCGCGCGATGCCAGGCGATGCGGTCGGCAAAGCCGGAATCGCCCAGGTTTTTCCACGCCACATCGTGAAACGCCTTGGACCGGTTGGCGGTGCCCATGCCATCGATCATCACCACAATGAAACCCAGATCGGCCTGCGCCTGCATGCCGATCTGCTTGTCGCCGCCGGAGTGGTAGCCGAACGGCCAGAACGTCTTGGGCACGAAGGCGTCGTGCGGCCCGGCGTAGATGTTTTCGATCACCGGGTATGTTTTGCGCGGGTCGTAATCGCGCGGGCGCACCACCATGCCCCAGATATCGGTAGTGCCATCGCGGCCCTTGGCCACGAAGGTCTCCGGCGCGCGCCAGCCGGCGGCCTGCAGCCTGCCGATATCGCCGCGCTCAACGGTGTGCAGCAGTTGCCCGTCGATGGCGTGCAGCTCCATCACCGGCGGCAGATCCGGGCGCGAATACACATCCACGTAATGCCGGCCGTCGTCGGCAATGGCCACATCGTGATCCGCATCGGCGTGGGTGAGCCGGGTCAAGTGGCGGCCATCGAAATCCACGCGGTAGAGCTGCCGGTAGTACGGGTCCTTGCCGGCGTCCATGCCGCTGGCGGCGAACCAGATGCGGCGCTGCGCATCGTCCACGCGCAGCACATCGCGCACCACCCACTGCCCGCGGGTGATCTGGCGTTTGACCTTGCCGCTGCGGCCATCGAACAGATACAGGTGCCGCCAACCGTCACGTTCTGAAATCCACAACACCTCATCGCCGCGCCCATCCACGTCGTGGCGAAAGCTGCGATCGGCATACACGAACGTGCGCGCATCTTCGCCAACGGCCACATGCGCGCGTGCAGTGCGCGCATCCACCGCAATCACCCGCATATGCTGAAAGCCACGCTGCACATACTCAAAGCTCACACTGCGGCCATCGCTGCGCCATTGCAGCGGCGACAACGAATATGGCGTGGCGAACAAGGCGTTATCCACCACGCGCCGGCTGCCATCCACGGCCAGCAGCACCGGCCGTTCCACATCCACCGCATCGCCCGGCTTGGGATACAGCTGGGTGTGCACCACCGGCTCAAGGCGCCCGGCCGGTGCGGCCTCCACACGGGTCACCCGGCGCGCAGTGCCCGGCCGTACCCGATACACCGCCAGCTGCTGCGAATCAGGCGACCAGGCAATGCTCTCCGGATCGAAATAGTCTTCCGCACGGCCATCGTCGGTGCGCTGGACCAGCTGGCCGGCGGCCACCCGGCGCACGACCAGGTTCCAGCCATCGGCCAGCGCCTCCCACTGCCCGTCGGGCGAACGGCGTGGCGTGGTATCGGCCGCCACGTCCGGGTCGCGTACCACGCCAAAGCCACGCGGCCGCTGTTGCCCCTGCGGCTGCCGGCCGGGATCGTCGGGCGCACAGCGGTAGGTGGTCAAGGTACAGCGCCACGCGGCGTCCTCGATGGCGAACACGATCGCCCCGTCCTCACGCGCGCCTTCCTGCGCATACGCAAACCGCTCGAATGGCAACATCAACGCCGCATAGGCAGTGCCGGTGGCTGCCTGCAGCGCCTGGGCCACGCGCGCCTGATCAAAGGCGGGCTGCTTGTGCAACGTGGCGACGTCCACGCGCATGAAAGCGAACCCACCAGGCACCGTCTTGCGGTAATGGAACCTGCCGTTGTCCTGCCAGTGCGCCGGCCAGGCGACGTTCTCGGTCAGCGTGCTCCAGTGCGCGCGCAGGGCCAGCGAACGTTGGTAATCGGCCACGCTGGGTGCGGCTTGCGCAGCGGTTGCAAGCAACAGCAGGCAGGCGGCCACGGCGCGCGATGCCTGCGTCAGGCAGGCGCATCGCAAGGCATCACTCACCATCGTCTTCCTCCAGCGCCAGCTCGTCGCTGCGCAGGCCGCTGCGCGCGCCCCAGTGGTAGATGAAGAACGCGATCACTGCCACGCTCAAGGTATCGAACGGATGCGCGATCCAGCCGTGTCCACCGAAGGTGCCGGCCCACGACACCAGCATCACCAGCACGAAGAACACGATCAGCCACAACGACGCGCGCACCTGCCGCAACAGGCGGGTGCGGCCTTCGCGCGATGGCAGGCGATACAGCACGTACAGCGCGAACGCGACCACCTGCAAGCCAAGCAGCCACGACAAGGTGGGCCAGGTGGACCAGTACACGATCAACGCCGCCACCATGAACGACAGCGGCCCCAGCACCGCCAGGCCGCGGACGAAAAACGGGCGCGGCAAGTCCGGCGCGCTGCGGCGCAGGGCTGCCACCGTCACCGGCGCCACCGCATAGCTCAGCACCAGCGCGGCCGACACCACGCCGATCAAGGTCTCCCAGGACGGGAACGGCAAGGTCCAGAAGATCGACAAGCCCAGGCTTAACCACAACGCCGGACGCGGGATGCCCGACGCCGGGTCCACCCGCGTCAGCACTGGCAAAAATCCGCCGCTACGCGCCCAGCCGTACACCACGCGCGGGGTGGCATTCATGTAGATATTGCCGGTACCGCTGGGCGACACCATCGCATCGCAGATCACCAGCGCCGCCAGCCACGCCATGCCCAGGGCCAGTGCAATGTCGTGGTACGGCAGCGAGAAGGCCTTGTCGATGCCAGTCCACCCCTGCGCCAGCTGTGCGGCCGGAATGCTGCCCAGAAACGCCAGCTGCAGCAGTACGTAGATCACCGTGGACAGCGCTACCGACAGGATCAGGGCGATAGGAATATTGCGCTGCGGGTCGCGCACCTCGCTGGCCACCGACACGATCGGGGTCAGCCCCAGATACGCGAAGATGATGCCGCCGGCGGAGATCGCCGCTTCGACCCCGGCCATGCCCGAGGGCGCGAACCCGTGCATGCTCAGATTGCCGGCATTGAAGTGCTTCATCAGCAGCACGATCACCAGGATCGGCACCAGGAACTTGAAGATGCTGACGATGTTGTTGGCCAGCGCAAAGGTCTTGACGCTGAAGTAATTGAGCAGGAAAAACAGCACCAGCAAGGCCAGCTGCACCAGCCAGCCCCAGATGCTGGGGTGCGTGCTGTTGGGCTGACTCAACCACGGGAACCACGCCGCTGCATATTGCCGCGCCGCCTCCACTTCGATCGCGATCAAGCTGGAAAACGCGATGAGCGTGATGAAGCCAGTCAGCGAGCCGAGCAAGGCACCATGCGAATACTCCGGGTAGCGCACCACCCCGCCAGCGCGCGGCAACGCCGCACCGAGTTCGCAATAGACCAGGCCCAGCAGCAAGACGGCGATGCCGCCAAGAATCCACGACACGATGCCGGCCGGCCCCGCAATCGAGGACACATGGCTGGCCGAAAACAACCACCCGGAACCGAAGATCGAACCCAGCCCAATAAAGGTCAGGTCGGTCAGGCTGAGCCGCTTGTGGAACTTGCCTTGCGTGGCCATGGTGCCCCCGTTGGAAAGGTTTTAGCCGATTTCTAACTGCTGCTGCTGTTCCCTTCTCCCTCCGGGAGAAGGTGCCCCGAAGGGGCGGATGAGGGTACGTGCGCAGCCTCGTGCCATTTCGACCCTGAGCAGCTTCGCTCCGTACCCTCACCCCACCCCCCGCTCCGCGCCCCGGCCCGCGCTTGTGGCGCGAGCGCTCCAAGGCACGCGCGCCAGTGGCGCGCAAACTGTGCCTTCTCGCCCCGTCGGGATAGGGGCTCGAACGACGCCCCCTTCTCCCTCCGGGAGAAGGGGGCCCGACGGGGCGGATGAGGGTACGGGCGCAGCCTCGTGCCGTTTCGACCTGCGTGGCTTCGCCCCGTACCCTCACCCCAACCCCTCTCCCGGGGGGAGAGGGGCTTGAACGACGCCCCCTTCTCCCCCCGGGAGAAGGTGCCCCGACGGGGCGGATGAGGGTGCGGGCGCAGCTTCGTGCCATTTCGACCTGCGTGGCTTCGCCCCGTACCCTCACCCAACCCCCGCTTCGCGCCCCGGCCCGCGCCACTGGCGCGGGCGCTCCAAGGTACGCGCGCCAGTGGCGCGCAAACTGTGCCTTCTGGCTCGGGGAGAGGGGCTCAGCATTGCTACTGCTTCGACACCTCCTGCGCCCAAGGCGACTTCCCGCCATCGCCGATGAAACGGTCGATGCGTTGCTCCAGCACCGGTAGCGGCACCGAACCGGTTTCCAGGATCGCGTCGTGGAAGGCGCGGATGTCGAACTTCTCGCCGAGCGCGGCTTCGGCCTTGTGCCGCAATTCGATGATCTTCAACTCGCCCAGGTAGTACGACAGCGCCTGCCCCGGCCAGGCGATATAGCGGTCCACCTCGGTGGTCACTTCGTGTTCGCTCAGCGCGGTGTTGTCGCGCAGGTACGCCTGCGCCTGTTCGCGCGTCCAGCCCTTGTGATGCAGACCGGTGTCGATCACCAACCGGCAGGCACGCCACAT
Organism: Xanthomonas sp. WHRI 6106; assembly: GCF_040202405.1. Lineage (NCBI taxonomy): Bacteria > Pseudomonadati > Pseudomonadota > Gammaproteobacteria > Lysobacterales > Lysobacteraceae > Xanthomonas > Xanthomonas sp. WHRI 6106. The sequence goes on from NZ_JBEGFC010000005.1 coordinate 7,339, forward strand.
CTGATACGTGAGATAGCCGAAGCGGTCATAGGGCGTGTCGTACATGCCCATTTCCTGGCCCAGGTACTCCGAATACAACGCCCAGCCTTCGCCATACGCGGAGATGTAGCCGTAGCGGCGGAACTCCGGCAAGCCCTGCGCCTCCGCCGCCAACGGCATCTGCAATGCGTGGCCGGGCGAAGACTCATGCAAGGTCAGCGCGGTCAGGTTGTACAGCGGCCGCGACGGCAGGTTGTAGGTGTTGACCAGATAGATGCCCGGGCCGCCACGACCGCCGGTATAGAACGGCGCCAGCTCCGGCGGCACCGGCTCGATGGCGAAGCGGCGGCGCGGCAGCCGGCCAATGTAGTCGCCTACCTTGGCATCCACGCGCTTGGCGATCCACGCCGCCTGCTTGAGCAGCTCGTCCGGCGTCTTGGCATAGAACTGCGGGTCGGTGCGCAGGAAATGCAGGAATGCCGGAAACACCGCCTGCCCGGCCGGCGCTTTGAAGCCGCTGGCTGCGATGGTCTGGTCCATCTGCGTCCGCAGCTTGGCAACCTCGTCCAGACCGATCTGGTGGATCTGATCGGGGCTCACCTCCAGCGTGGTGAACTCGCGAATCTGCGCGCGGTAATAGTCCTTGCCATCCGGCAGCGCTTCACCGGCCAGCGTGGTGCGCGCACGCGGCTGATACTCAGTGCGGATGAAGTCCAGCAACTTGGCATACGCCGGCACCACCTGCGCGTTGATGGTCCCCTCGGCCTGCGCCCGCAGTTGCGCCTGCACCGCTGCCGGCACGGTGGCCGGCATCTGCTTGAACGGTGCGTAGAACAGATTGGCCTGACCCTTGGCCTGCGCCACATCGGCGATGGATTGATCGCGGCCGGTCAGCGTGACCTTCGGCTGGCTGAAACCACGCGCCAGCCCGGCGCGCATGTTGTCGGTGTGCTCGGCGAAATAGCGCGGGATATCGGCCAGCATCTTCAGATAGCGCTGATAATCCTCGCGCGTGCGCAACTTGGCCTCGGCGCTGAAGCCCAGGTCGCTCCAGAACGCCGAGTCGCTGTTGAACGGCATTTCCCAGGCGCGAAAACGCTGCTGATCCAGCAGCACCAGCAATTGCTGGCGGTACACCTGGTAACTGACCTGATCTTCGGCCGGCAGCTGCGCCTGCGGGATGGCATCCAGTTCCTTCAACGCCTGTTGCCAGTACGCCGTGCGCTGGCTCTGCGTGGCCACGTCCACCTTGGGTAGATGATCGGATTGCTGCTCCTGCGTGGCCTGGTTGTCTTCATCCACCGCACCGGACAACTGCGCCTGCCGCCAGCGCCATTCGCGCGTGTACAGCGCTTTGAAACGCGCCGCCGCGCTGTCTTGCGTCGTTGCTGCGGATGCGGGTGCTGCGGCTTGCGCCTGCACGGTGGCGGCGCCCAGACTGGATGCAATCAACACGCTCAATGCGCTCGCGCGCCAGACGCGGCTGGTCTTCATCCGCGTGCCTCCGGCGCCGCCTTGGCCTGCGCAATCCACTGCCGCACGCGCTGCTGCAACAGTGCCAGCGGCATCGCGCCGCCGCCGAGCACCGCATCGTGGAAGGCGCGCACATCGAAACGATCGCCCAGCTCTTTTTCCGCTTCCGCGCGCAATGCCAGGATCTGCAGCTGACCGAGCTTGTAGCCCAGCGCCTGGCCGGGCCACACGATGTAGCGGTCGGTTTCGGACTGGATGCTGGGCTCGTCGTCGGACGGATGCGCGTGGAAGAAGTCCACCATCTGCTGGCGATTCCAGTGCTTGTAGTGCACACCGGTGTCGAGCACCAGCCGGTTGGCGCGCAGCAACTCGCCGGACAGGCGGCCGTAGTCGTTGTACGGGTCCTTGAAGAAACCGATCTCCTTGCCCAGCTGCTCGGCATACAGCGCCCAGCCTTCGATATAGGCGTTGTAGCCAGCCTGCTGGCGAAACGGCGGCAAGGGCAGCGTCTGCGCAAGCGAGATCTGCAGGTGATGCCCGGGCACGCCTTCGTGATAGGCGGTGGTTTCGATGTTGATCAGCGTGCGGCTGGCGAAGTCGCTGGTGTTGACCTTCACGATCGCCGGCTTGGTGCCTTCGGGATTGCTTTGCCAATACTCGGCGCCGGGTGCGCTGCGGCGGAAGGCCGGCATCGCCTGTACCTCCAGCGGCGTCTTGGGCAGATGCCCGAACAGCTTGGGCAGTTCCGGCTCCATCGCCGCGATGTACTGCCGGTATTGCTGCAGGATCTGTTCGCCGGAGCTGGCAAAGTGGCGCTTGTCGGTCTCCACCGCCTTGCGGAAGCTGGCCAGATCCGCAAAACCCTGCGCCTTGGCGATCACCGTCATCTCCCCCTCGATGCGTGCCACTTCCTTCAATCCGATCTGGTGGATCTCCTCCGGCGCCATGTCGGCGGTGGTCTGGGTGTGGACGGCGTAGCGATAACGGCGCTCGCCATCGGGCAGCGACCACACGCCTTCCTGCGCGCGCCCTTGCGCGGCGTATTCGTCGCGCACGAACGCAGCCAATTTGCCGTAGGCCGGGCGCACCTGCTGATCGATCGCGGCGAGCACCTGTTGACGCAGCGCGTCGCGTTGATCGGCCGGCACCGCCGCATCGAGCTTTTTCAGCGGCGAGGCGAACGGGCTCTGCTCGCCGGTCAACGCGGCAATCTTGTCGATCTGCTCGGGCAGGCGCTCCAACAGATAGCGCGGCTGAGTGAGGCCATCGGTCGCGCCCTGGCGCGACACCGCGATGACTTGCTCGATCACGGTCGGGATCGTCTGCAGACGCTTGATGTAATCCTGGTAATCCTTGGCGTTTTCGAACGGAAACGCATCACCATACCCGGCCAGCGCCAACTGCACGCCGCCGATGGGCTCCAGCGGCATCGTGTAGGTCTTGAGGTCGATGCCTTCCAGCTTGTCGCGCAATTGACCCAGCATCATCTGCAGGCTGAGCTGGCGTTGCTCGTCCAGCGCCTTGGCATCCACTGCTTCAAACTGCGTGAGCAGGTCCGCGGTTGCGGCGCGCTCCGCCTGCACCGCTTCCAGCGAATAATCGCTCCAGCGGTCGTTATAGCGCTTGTCGCCGATGATGCTGGCGAACTCCGGGTTGTGCTGCAGCTGGTATTGCCACTGTTTGTCCAGCAACGCATCGAAGGCCTTGGCGGCTTGTTCGCTATTGGCCGAGGCAGTGGTAGCGGACGCCGTTTCCGATGCCGGCGGTGCTGGCTTGCAGGCGGTAAACAATGCGGCGGCAAGCAGGCCGATGGCGACAGGACGCAGGTGGTTCATGCATTTACTCCAAGATGCAAAGACAGCGATAGGAGCGCGCCTGAGCGCGAATGGCTTTACTCGGGAATGCCCGTCGCGCCCGGGTGCGCTCCTACGCGCGCGTAAATCTGGGCAGGCTCACGCAAACGGTTGATCGATCGCCAGCGACGGCGGCGTAAACCACTGCGCGCCCGCGTCGGTGACATAAAAATGGTCTTCAAGCCGCACGCCGAACTCACCGGGTACCACGATCATCGGCTCGTTGCTGGCGCACATGCCCGGCTGCAGCGGCTGCGCATTGCCGCGCACCAGATACGGTGCCTCATGAATCGCCAGACCGCAGCCGTGGCCGGTGCGATGCGGCAGGCCGGGCAAGCTGTAGTCCGGGCCCAGCCCTGCGGCTTCCAGCACCGTGCGCGCGGCCTGATCCACTGCCTCACAGGCCACACCGGGGCGGATCGCCGCAAATGCCGCTGCCTGCGCGGCCTGCTCCAGGTCCCAGATGCGCTGCTGCGCGGCGTTGGGCGTGCCATAGATCCAGGTGCGGGTGATATCGGAATGGTAGCCCTGCACGGTGCAGCCGGTGTCGATCAGCACCAGCTCGCCTTCGCGCAGGTGCTGCACGCCCGGGATGCCATGCGGGAAAGCAGTAGCGTGGCCGTATTGCACGATGCAGAAGGTCGAACCGTTGTCCGCGCCCAGCGCGCGATGCGCCTCGTCGATGAAGCGCACCAGTTGATCGGTCCCGATGCCCTCGTGCGCGATGCCGGCGGCCAGCCGCTGCACCAGCAGGGTCATGTCGCAGGCCTGCTGCATCAACGCCAGCTCGGCTGGCGACTTGCGCATGCGGCAGCCGTCGACGATCGCCCCCGCATCGCGGATCGCCGTGCCAAGATGCGCGCGCAGACCGGTGTGCACGGCGAAGGCAATGCCCGGGTCCAGCGCCAAGGCATGCGCGTGGCGCTCGTCCATGGCCTGCACCACCAGCGCATACGGGTCGTCGTGTTCTTCCCATAAGTACTTGGCCACCGGGATCTTCAGCACCGCGTCCAGCGAGCCTTCTTCGAACGCAGGACACAGCAGCACCGGCTCGCCATTCAACGTCAGCAGCAACGCCACCAGGCGCTCGCTCGCGCCCCATGGCACGCCGGTGAAATAGCGCAGCGAGGTGCCGGCGCCGATCAACAGCGCATCCACGCCCTGGCTGCGCATCAGGCTGCGTGCGCGTTCGATGCGGCGCTCGTATTCGTCCGCGGCGATCGGCGCGGCGCATTGCGTCCACGGCGCCAGCTGCGCGCGCGCCTGCTCCAGCGACAGCCCGCCGATCTGTGCGCTCATGCACCTGCTCCCAGATCAGCCGTGCTCCATTGCCCATCGACCAGCCGCGCCACCCCGTGCGGATTGCGCTGGCGCAATTCCGCAGGCAGCAGTGCATCGGGCACCGCGTCATAACTGTGCAGGGCCGCAAAACGGCGGATTGCACCGGGCATGCCCACGGCGGTGAAGCCCGGGTGCCCGGTGCTCGGGAACGGGCCGCCGTGGTTCTGCGCGGCGCTCACGGCCACGCCGGTTGGCATCTTGCTGTTGATCAGCCGCCCGACCCGCGCGCGCAACACCGGCGCGATGGCCTGCCAGGCCGCATCGTCGCTGCCATCGCCGGCGCGATACAGCGTACCGGTGAGATTGCCTTCGAATGCAGCCGCCACCAGCGCCATCTGCGCTGCGTCGGCTGCGCGCACCAGCAGGCTCACCGGGCCGAACGCTTCGGCCTGCAGTGCCTGCGGGTTGGCGATGAACGCCTGCGCATCCACGCTCAACAAGGTCGGCGCATAGCGGTAGCCATCCTCGCCGGTGTGCCCGCCCGCCAGCACGCTGGCACCGGCAGCGCGCAGGCTGGCCACCCCGCGTTGCACACCGTCCACACCGGCTGCGGAGAACAGCACCATCGGCATGGCCGCTTCGAAGTGGGCCTTGGTGGCCGCAACAAACGCATCGCCGGCCACACCGTGCGGCACCACCACCACACCCGGATTGGTGCAGAACTGCCCGCTGCCCAGCGTGCAGGACGCAAAGAACTCCTGCGCCAGCGCATCGCCGCGTTCGGCCAGCGCGCCGGGCAACAGGAACACCGGGTTGACGCTGGACAGCTCGGCGTAGAACAGCACGCCTGCTGCGTCGGCCGCTGCCTTCAGCGCCAGGCCACCGGCACGGCTGCCGGTAAAGCCAATCGCGCCCAGCCGCGCATCGCCGGCCAGCCGCACGCCGATGGCGTTGTCGAAGTGATACAGCAACTGTACGGCCGCCGCCGGCAGACAGGCCGCAACCAGCGCCTGATGCGCCAGCTGCGCCATGCGCTGGCTGGTGGCCGGATGCAGCGGGTGCGCCTTGGCGATCACCGGGTTACGCGCTGCGATCGCGCTGGCGAAATCGCTGCCGGCAATGGCATTGAACGCAAACGGGAAATTGTTCGGGCCGAACACCAGCACCGGCTTGCCTAGCGGCGCCAGGTGCGAACGCAGATCGGCCGCGCGATCGATGACGGGATGGGTCCAGCTGTACGTGCGCACCGCCTGCGCGGCCTGGCGCAGCTGCCCGCTGGTGCGCGGCAGTTCGTTGCCACGCAAGCGTGTGGGCGCGGGCAACGCGGTTTCGGCATGCGCCAACGCGACCAGGGTGTCGGCATCGGCATCCAGCGCGTCGGCATAGGCGTCCAGGAAGGCGGCGATGCGCTCCACCGGTGCAGCCGCCAGTTCCGCTGCCACCGCCTGCGCTGCGGCGACGGCGGCTTCCACATCGTCCGCGCCACTGATCGGAAACTGCGGGCCGATCGGCTCGCCGGTGGTCGGGTCGGCAGCGCGGAAGCTGCCGGCCGCGTGGCGGCTGGGTTGCCATTGGCCTGCCAGCAGCACCTCGGCGGCGGTCATGGGAAAGGAGTGGTTCGTGTCGTTCATTGCGGCACCTTCGGTAACAGGGATGCAGGGCCTGCGCACTGTGCGCCAGCGGCCGGCCAGAGAAGCGATGAGGATGCAGCACTGCAGGCCACATCCGCAGCCGCCGACGCCTTGCCCCACGCGCAGGCACGGCGCGTGGGGCGAATCCGCACGCGCCGCACGCTGTGCCTGCGAGTAGACGCAGCGTGCGATGGCCGTACGCCATCAGGACAACCGAGAGCGGCTAACAGAACGTAGCGCGCAGTCGTCAGGCGGGTGCGGGCAGCGCGCTCAGCGTCGGAGTGTACGAGTGGCACATGCCGATCCGAGCACCGACCGCGCCCGCCTGGCGGCGGCGCAGTCGTGTTGCTAGCTGCTCTTCGGCGCCGTGGCGATGGCATGCTCGATCACCTTCAACGCGGCATCGCGCTCGGCGCCGGCCACCACCAGCCGCGGCGCACGCACCTGCTCGCTCCCCATGCCCACCTTTGCCTGCACCAGCTTGATCAGCTGCACGAAGGTGGGCACGGTGTCCAGGCGCAGCAGCGGCAGGAACCAGTGATACAACTCCTTTGCCGCCGGGTAACCGCCGTCGCGTGCGAGTTCGAACAGGCGCACCGATTCTTTCGGATACGCATTGACCAGGCCGGCGATCCAGCCCTTGGCGCCCATGCTCAGGCCTTCGACGATGGCATCGTCCATGCCGACCAGTAGCGCCAGCCGATCGCCCAGCAGTTCCTGCAGCGCGGCAAAGCGGCGCACGTCCCCGGAGGATTCCTTCACGGCCTGCAGGTTGGGGAATTCGGCGGCCAGCTCGGCGATCTGCGCCGGGCCGAAATCGGTCTTGTAGGCCACCGGGTTGTTGTACAGGATCACCGGCAGGTCGGTCGCGCCGATCACCGCACGCACATGCGCGCCCATTTCGCGCCAGTCGGTGGAGTACACGTACGGCGGCAGCACCATCAGGCCGCCGCAGCCGATGTCCTTGGCCGCCTTGGCCAGTGCCACCGCCTCGCCGGTGGCCAGGCTGGCGATGCCCGGCACCACCGGCACGCGGCCGTTCAAGGCGGTGACCAGCGTGCGCAGGATCGCCAGCTTGTCGTCCACGCTCAAGGTGGCGGCCTCGCCCAACGAGCCCAGCGGCACGATTGCGGTGCAACCGGCATCCACCAGCTGGTTGGCATGCTTGCCGAGGAAGTCGTGGTCGATGTCGCCCGAGGCGGTGAACGGGGTGGTGATGGCCGGCAACACGCCGTGCCAGAACGCAGCAATGCTCATGGGTGATTCCCTTGCGAGTCGGAAGTGAACGAGTCGGCCAGCGCCGCGAGGCGGACCGGGAACAACGGCGGCCGGCGGCCGGCGTCGGTGGAAAGCTCGGGCGGGCAACGGCCCAGTTCGGCCAGCGCAGCGGAGCAGATGCGGCCCTGGCAGGCGCCCATGCCGCAGCGCGAGGCCAGCTTGGCGTCGCGCGCATCGTTGAAGTCGTCCAGTGCGCCCAGCGGCACGTCTTCGCAGCGGCAGATCAGCGTGTCCGGTTGCGCCAGCGCGCGGATGCGCGGGTCCAGCGCGAACTGCTGCTGCAACAGGTCGGCAAACGCACGCGCGGCGCGCCGCCGTGGTTGCAGGCGCAACGCGGCCTCCGGCGCATCGGCGGCCATGTGCCCGGCCATCGCGCCTTCGATCAAGGCGCAATCGCGCCCACCGATGCCGCAGGCTTCGCCGGCGGCAAACACCTGGGTGACGCTGGTGCGCAGCAGCGCATCCACCTGCACCTGCTGGTGCGCCCCACATGCCTGCAGCTGGCAACCCAGCAATTGCGCAAGCTCGGTATTGGGCACTAGGCCATAGCCCACCGCCAGGTGATCGCATGCGATGCGCGTGCGGCCGCCGGGCCCTTCCAGTTCGACTTCGCGCAGCTGCGTATCGCCATGCGCGGCAACCACAACGCTGCCGGCGCGATACGCCACTGCGTGCAGCTGCAGGCGCAACGCGGCAGCCTGCGCGGCCTTGCCCGGCCAGCGCCACAACTGCAGCGCGAACCGGCGCAACGCCGTTGACGAGGCCTGTTCGTGGATGCCCAGCACCTGCGCGCCATGCCGTTGCAAGGTGGCCGCACTGGCCAGCAGCAGCGGGCCACTGCCGGCCACCAGCACACGCTTGCCGCTCAGCGGCCAACCCTGCTTCGCAAGCGCCTGCGCCGCGCCGGCACCGGTGACGCCGGGCAAGGTCCAGCCCGGAAACGGCAGCAGCAATTCGCGCGCACCGGTGGCCAGCACCAGGGCGGCGTAATGCAGTTGCTGCGTGCCGTCCGGGCCATCGGCCAACAACCAGCCCGGTTGCGCCAGCAGGATCTGCGTGCGCGTCAGCAGCGTGATGGCCGCATTGCCCTGCACCTGTTGCAGCAGCGCGCGCGCATCGGCCGGCGCACCGTGCTGCACATCGCTGCGCCACACCTGCCCGCCCACACGCGGCTGCATGTCCACCACGCCCACGCGCACACCGTGACTGGCTGCGGCGTGCGCGGCGGCCAACCCGGCCGGCCCGGTGCCGATCACCAATACATCGAAATGCAGCACGTGTTCAGCCATCGGTGCGCACCTGCATGCCATCGCGTGCGTCCACCAGACAGGCGCGTTGCTGGCCGATACCATCGATCCGCACGCGGCATTCGAAACACACGCCCATGCCGCATAACGGCGCGCGCGGTTGCCCGCTGCTGGATCGCCGGAACTGCAGCGTGGCTTGCGCCACGGCAGCCGCCACGCTGGCACCGGCCGGCACCTCGACCGGCTGCGCATCCACGTGCAACCGCACTGTCGCGCTCATGCGGCCGTGCCCTGCACGGCACGCGCCGGGGCGTACGGCATCGGGTCGATGGCCGGCGTGCGCCCGAGCAGGCTGTCCACGATCACCCGTGCGCTCCCCAGCGCCGTGGTGACGCCCAGCCCCTCGTGACCGGCGGCCACCCACACATCGCGCCGGCCGGGCACCAGCCCCAGATACGGCCGCCCATCCGGCGTGGCCGGGCGCAGCCCGGTCCATACGCGAATTGCCTGCAACTCACGCAGCACCGGCAGATACGCAAAAGCGCGCTGCAACATCTGTTGCAGCACCGGCATCGACAACGCGCGATCGTGCTCGCCGAACTGGCGCGAGGAGCCGATCAATATCTGCCCGGTCGGCCGCGGCTGCACATTGAAGGCCACACTGGTGTCGTCGGCGCCATGCGCCGAATCGGCATAACCGAGTTCCAGCAGCTGATGCCGGATCAACCCCGGGTGGCGGTCGGTGATCACCAGATGGCCCTTGCGCGGGCGCAACGCCAGCTCGGGCAGCAACTGCGGCAAGGCCACGCCGCTGGCCACGAGCACCGCTCCGGCAAGCACCTGCCCGTCGTCCAGGCGCACTGCATGCTCCTGCAACTGCGCAACGCGGCGGCCGGCAAATACCTGCGCGCCGGCCTTGCAGGCCAGGCTCACCAGATGCCGCGCCACCCGCGGCGGATACACCACCGCCTCGCCGGGCACGCGCATGCCGCCGGCCAGGCCCGGCACCAGCTGCGGCTCCAGCGCATACAACTGCGCCGCATCGATCGCTTCTGCCTGCAGATCGGCAGCGGCCAGGCGCGCGATCTTGGCCGGCACCGCCGCCAGTTCGCGCGCGTCGCGGGCCACCCACAGCGTGCCGCAGCGGCTGAATTCGGCATCGCTCAGCGTGGCAAAGCGCTCCCACAGGCGCAGCGAATACGCCGACAACGCCAGCTCGGCCGGGTCGTCGTCCATCGCCACCAGGTGCCCCATCGCCGCGGCGGTGGCGCCGCCGCCGATCGGTCCGGGTTCGACGATCGCCACCCGCAGCCCCTCGCCCGCCGCAGCCTCGGCGCAGGCGGCGCCCACGATGCCGGCACCGACCACGATCAGGTCGTAACTGCGCCGCGTGGAGGCGGCAGACGGCGCAGAGCCGGATTCAGGTCCGGCCACGGAACCCGGCGCCGGCGCAGATGCCGTCGCGGGCGATGGCGACGCGGGCAGCGCAGCAGACATGCCGGCAATGGGATCAGGCACCAGTTCGGCCGACGCCATGGCCGACGCAACCACCGGCGCGGGCCGCACGGCCTCCATCAGGCCACGATGCCCCAGGCGAACGGGTCGGCCGGGTCGATCAGCAGCTGCGCGCGCGCAGTGATGTACGCCTGCCCGCTGATGCGCGGCGCAATACCGCGCCCGCTCAGGCGATAACTGCCTTCGAACGCACTGCCCAGGATGCCTTGCTGCACCCAGCGCTCGCCCTCGCCCAGCTTGCCGTCGGCGGCCAGGCACGCCAGCTTGGCGCTGGTGCCGGTGCCGCACGGCGAACGGTCGTAGGCCAGCCCCGGGCACAGCACGAAATTGCGCGCCACGCCGCTGCCATCGGGTGCGGCGCCGTTGACTTCGATATGGTCGATCTCGCCACCACCCTCGCCGGTGATGCCGGCGGCCTGCAGCGCCAGCCGGATCGCTTCGGTGTAGGCAGTGAGCGCGCGTTGATGCGCCAGGTCCAGCGCACATGGCGCCTGCTCGGTGATGAAGAACCAGTTGCCGCCCCAGGCCACATCGCCGCGCACCGCGCCATGCCCCGGCACGTCCACCACCACACCGGCAGCCGCGCGATAACTTTCCACGTTGTCCACCCACACGGTGCCGTCGTCGGCCAGCTCCACGCCCACCGTGCCCACCGGCGTTTCGATACGGTGCCTGCCCGGCGCGATTCGCCCCAGCTCGGCCAGCGTGCGCACCACACCGATCGTGCCGTGTCCGCACATGCCCAGATAACCGACGTTGTTGAAGAAGATCACCCCGGTGCAGGCGCTCGGGTCGCGCGCCGGCAGCAGCAACGCGCCGACCATGGTGTCCGAGCCGCGCGGCTCGCAGGCAATCGCGCTGCGCCACTGGTCGAACTCGCGGCCGAACCGCTCGCGACACTGCGCCAGGTCGCCATCGCCCAGATCGGGGAAGCCGGCCAGGACCACGCGGGTGGGCTCGCCGGCCGTATGAGAGTCGATCACGTCGATGCTGTGCATGGCGCATGCTCCCACTGCCGGCCCGCGCACGACTAGCGTGCAATGCGAAATCAAAATGCGGAAATCTGCACAATTACCAACCCGATGCATCGCCGCGCGTTTGCGCTAGGATCATTGCTGGGTTGCACCTTCGTGCAACCGTCAAATCGTGACCGCTACCATGACCCTGATGGACCTCAACCTGCCCGCGCTGGAAATGCAGACGCTGTTCGATGCGCTGCCGGACGTGGTGTTCTTCATCAAGGACAGCGAGGGCCGCTACACCCACTGCAACCTCACCCTGGTGCGTCGATTGGGGCGCAAGCTGCGCAGCGAGATCATCGGTCGGTCGCCGCTGGAAGTCTTCCCCCTGCCGCTGGGCGGCAGCTACATGATGCAGGACCGTCGCGTCCTGCTTGGCGAACTCATCGACAACCAGCTCGAAGTGCACCTGTATCCCAACCGCCTGCCGGGCTGGTGCCTGACCTTCAAGCGCCCGCTGTGCGAGGCCAACGAGGTGATCGGCGTGGTCGGCATCTCGCGTGATCTGGGCCAGCCCGATAGCCGGCATTCGGCCTACGAACGCCTGAGCCAGGTGATGGAACACATGCAGGCCAACTTCGGCGACAACCTGCGCGTGCAGGCGCTGGCCGATCTGGCCGGGCTGTCGGTGGCGCAGCTGGAGCGGCACTTCCGCCGCGTCTTCCAGGTCACCCCGCAGCAACTGCTGACCAAGTTGCGCATCGAATCGGCGATGCGGCTGCTGTATGGCGAGGACAGTATCGCCAGCATCGGGCAACGCTGCGGCTTTGCCGACCAGAGCGCCTTCGCGCGCCAGTTCAAGGCCACCGTCGGCATGACTCCGCGCGATTACCGCGCGCTCAAGGGCCAGCTGTAAGGCGCCCATCATGCGCTGACACACGGCCGGCACAAATGCCGAATTCGGCAGCATTGCGGGCCCGAGCGTGATGTGCTGCCGCCGTGGTGGCGAGGGGCGCCACTGAAGGGCGCGTCAAGGTGAGACCGGACCCCGATGGTAGAATTTCGGGTTTCCCCTACTGCGTTGCCAATGGCCAGCTTTTTTCGCCGCAACAAGCCCACCACGCCCGACAGCTCGCGTACCTCGCGCTACAGCCTGGAAGAACTGGCAGCCGCATTTCCCACCGCGCCGTCTGCCGCCACCCCTGCATCGCCCGTCGAGGCCCTGCCACCTGCGCAGATCGGCACAGCACCTGCCGCTACGCCAGCGCCCACGCCCTCACCGGTAGCGGCGGACCCGCCAACGCCGGCCGCCGAGCACGCCGCGCCCGCCACACCGGCTGAGGCGTTGGCACGCGACATCGCCGCCCGCACCGGCCAGGCGCAGAGCGTGGCGGCGGTGCCGAACACGCCGCCCGCCCCTGCGGCGCCGGCCCCATCGGCCTTGCAGGCACTACCGGACCCGGCGCCTGCCGCCGCACCCATCGCACCGGCGCCGGTGGTGGTGGTGCCGCCAGTGGTGGCGCAGCCACACGGCGTACCGACCTCGCCGGCAACGGCGCCCGCGGAACCTGCAACACCGGCGCAGTCGCTGTTGCAATCGCCACCATCGACGCCCGCAGCGCCGGTCCCGACGCCGGTCGTCGCGACGCCTGTTGCCGCTGCGCCTATTGCCGCTGCGCCTGCTGTCGTACCGCCTGTTGCTGCTCCGCCCGCCGTCGTACCGCCTGCCGCCTCCGCACCGCCTGCCGCCGCCCCGGCCGCGAGCACGACACCAGTGGTCACCGCACCGGCCATCGTCAGCAGTCCGCTGCCGGCCACCCAGGACGACAGCATCGTCGGCCAGCGCGACGCCCTGCCGGCTGCACCGGCGGGCAAACCCGGCTGGCGCGAGCGCCTGCGCAACAGCACCTTCGCGCGCAGCTTCGGTGGCCTGTTCTCGCGCAACCCCAAGCTCGACGACGACCTGCTCGACGAGATCGAGACTGCGTTGATCACCGCCGACGTCGGCATCGGCGCCACCACCGCGTTGGTCGAAGGCCTGCGCAAGCGCATGAAGTCGCGCGAATTCGTCGATGCCCAGGCCATGTTCAAGGCCTTGCGCGCCGATCTCATCGCGTTGCTGCAGCCGGTCTCCAAGCCACTGGTCATCGACCGCTCGCACAAGCCCTTCGTGGTGCTCACCGTCGGCGTCAACGGCGTTGGCAAGACCACCACCATCGGTAAGCTGGCCAAGCGCTTCAAGGACGACGGCAACAGCCTGATGCTGGCCGCCGGCGACACCTTCCGCGCCGCTGCCGTGGCGCAGCTGCAGGCCTGGGGCGACCGCAACGGTGTGGCGGTGATTGCGCAGGGGCAGAATGCCGATGCCGCCTCGGTGGCGTTCGACGCGCTGCAGGCCGCCAAGGCGCGCGGCACCGACGTCTTGATCGCCGACACCGCCGGCCGCCTGCACACCCAGACCGGGCTGATGAACGAGCTGGGCAAGATCCGCCGCGTGCTCGGCAAGATCGACGCCGCCGCGCCGCACGAAGTGCTGATGGTCATCGACGGCACCACCGGCCAGAACGCCATCTCGCAGCTGCGCCAGTTCCATGCGGCGGTCGGCGTCACCGGCCTGGTCGTGACCAAGCTCGATGGCACCGCCAAGGGTGGCGTGGTGTTTGCGCTGGCGCGCGAGTTCAATATTCCGATCCGCTTTGCCGGCATCGGCGAACGCCCGGAAGACCTGCGCGTCTTCGACCCGGTCGCCTTCGTCGACGCACTGTTGCCGGACGCCTTGGGCGGTTGATTGGAAGATGCCAGCCCGCATCTGCAACCGCTGTACGCGCAAGCGCTGCGGGCTGGTTGCAACATGCAGCAGGTATCGTGTGACTGGTCGCAGGCACGACGTGTACTGACGTTTGCCAGCCCTTGCCTGCAGCACTGCACACGCCAGTCCGCGCTGATGCGTCGGTGGCTTAGTACCGTGTGCCCACACCACCGCATTGGCCTGGGGATGCGGGATGTTTCTGCGAACGGTGCCTGGTCGGAATGACGTTTCCGCTGTGGTGAGTGGACGCGCCGCACCACGCGCGTAGCAGCTTCACTCCCCCTCCCGACACCCTTGCCCTCCACCGCCAGCAGAGCACCATGCCAGCCGACCACGCCACGCCCCTTGCTGATGCCTTCGTCGAGCGCCTGCTGCACTGGTTCGACGGCCACGGTCGCCACGATCTGCCCTGGCAGCATCCACGTGCGCCGTACCGGGTGTGGCTGTCGGAGATCATGCTGCAGCAGACCCAGGTGGCGGTGGTCATTCCGTATTTCCATAAATTCGTGGCGAGCTTCCCTACGCTGGCGGATCTAGCGGCAGCCGACAATGACACCGTGATGGCGCATTGGGCCGGGCTGGGCTACTACGCCCGCGCGCGCAACCTGCATGCCGCCGCCAAACACTGCGTCGCCCTGCACGATGGCGAGCTGCCGCGCGACTTCGATGCATTGCTTGCGCTGCCGGGCATCGGCCGCAGCACGGCCGGCGCCATCCTGAGCCAGGCCTGGAACGAGCGTTTTCCGATCATGGATGGCAACGTCAAGCGTGTGCTCACGCGCGTCCACGGCATCGCCGGCTACCCCGGCCTGCCGGTGGTGGAAAAGCAGCTATGGCAACTGGCCTGGGCCCATGTTGCGCATGTGCCGGCGGGACGACTGGCCGACTACACGCAGGCGCAGATGGATTTCGGTGCCACGCTGTGCACGCGCGCCAGACCGGCGTGTATCGTGTGCCCGCTGCAGCAGGACTGCGTCGCCCGCCGCGACGGCCTGGTGGATGCCTTGCCCACTCCCAAACCCGGCAAGGAGCTGCCCGAGCGCGAAGCCACCGCCTTGCTGCTGGAAAACCTGCACGGCGAGATCCTGTTGCAACGCCGCCCGCCGACCGGCATCTGGGCCTCGTTGTGGACCCTGCCGCAGGCGGAGACCGACAGCGGCCTGCGCAGCTGGTTCGCCACCCACATCGAAGGCAACTACGAACGCGCCGATGCGATGGCGCCGCTCGTGCACACCTTTAGCCATTACCGGCTGCACCTGCAGCCCTTGCGCCTGCGCAAGGTCGCGCTGCGCGCAACGGTGCGCGACAATGACGACCTGCGTTGGGTGGCGCGCGCCGATCTCGGCTCGCTGGGCTTGCCGGCACCGATCCGCAAATTGCTCGACACGCTTTAAGCACGCCTTCAAAGGAATTCGCATGTCCCGCACCGTGTTCTGCCAGTACCAGCAATGCGACACCGACGGCCTGGATTTCGTGCCCTACCCCGGCGAGCTGGGCCAGCGCGTGTTCGCGCACATCGGCAAGACCGCCTGGCAGGCGTGGCTGGCACACCAGACCATGCTGATCAATGAAAACCGGCTGTCACCGCGCGACCCCAAGCACCGCGCGTTTCTCGAGGCCGAATTGCAGAAGTTCCTGTTCGACCGCAATGCCGACAAGCCCGAAGGCTATGTGGCACCGCTGGGCGAGGAATAGCTGGGCGGAGATTGGGGATTGGAGATTGGGGATTCGGAGTGGTTGCGGCCCGGCTTGTTGAATGCCAATCAGGCGAGGGCTGCACCGGCAACCGATCGGCCAACATGCCCCCTCGCCCGAGACGCTGTCATATGCAGGCGATGCCGATCAACGCCATCGCCCCTGCCCCTCCAGCGCCTAACCCACGCCAGTCGGGCCATCCAGCAGCATGCGGATGCGCTTGAGCAATTCCTTCTGCGTGTAGGGTTTGTTGACCACGTCGAATTCCGCACCGCCCACGTCGGTCCGCTGGATGCTGGCGTCGGCGTAGCCGGTGGTCAGCAGCACTTTCAACTTGGGCTGCATGCGACGCGCTTCGCGTGCCAGCACCACGCCATTCATGCCGCCGGGCATGATCAGATCGGTGAACAACGCATCCACCTCCGGGTGCTGTTCCAGTAGTTCGATCGCCTCGCGCCCGCTCGATGCGGACAGAATGCGGTACCCGGCATTTTCCAGGAACATCTTGGCCACCACCGCCACGTCCTGCTTGTCTTCCACCACCAGAATGGTCTCGTCGCCACCCTTGTCGATCGCGCGGCTCTTGGCCGCCTGCAAGTCGTTCTCGAATTCGCTGGAAGCCGGGAAATACAGGCGTACCGTGGTGCCCTGGTCCACCTCGCTGTAGATGCGCACCGTGCCGCCGGACTGCTTGACGAAGCCGTACACCATGGACAGCCCCAGGCCCGTACCCTGCCCCTCCTCCTTGGTGGTGAAGAACGGCTCCATGACGCGGCTGGCCACTTCCGGCGGCATGCCGCTGCCGGTATCGCTCACCGCGATGCTCACGTAGCGTCCGGGCGCCAGCTGGTGATGCATTGCCAGATCGTGGCTGGTGATCTCCACGTTCTGGGTCTGCACCGTGACTTCCTTACGCTCGGCCTGCGCCATTGCATCGCGTGCGTTGATCAACACGTTCAGCAGTGCCACCTCGGCTTGCGTGGTATCGATCTGGCAATTCCACAGCCCCTCTTCGAGCAACTGCCGCAAGGTGATGCCGCCACCCAGCGCGCGCTCGGCCATGTTGTTCATGCCCGCCACCAGGGTATTGAGATTGACCACGCGGCCGCGCAACTTCTGCTTGCGCGAGAACGCCAGCAATTGCTGGGTGAGCGTGGCGGCCTTGGCCGCAGCCGCGGCCGCATGTTCGGCGCTGAACGCGATGCGATCGGCATTGCTGCCCGCGTTGGCGGCCGCCATCATCTGGATCACTTCCAGGTGCCCGGACATTACCTGCAGCAGGTTATTGAAATCGTGCGCAATGCCACCGGTGAGTTGCCCCAGCGCTTCCATCTTCTGCGCCTGGCGCAAGGCATCCTCGGCGTCGCGGCGGCGGCTCACATCCAGCTGCGAGCCGAAGAAGTAGACCAGGTTGCCCTTGTCGTCGAACACCGGCGAGACGAATAGCGCGTTCCAGAACGAGGACCCGTCCTTGCGGTAATTGAGCACCTCGGTGGCGAATTCGCGGCGGTTGTCGATGGACTCGCGCACGTCCTGCACGCTGGCCGGGTCGGTCTCCGGGCCCTGCAGGAAGCGGCAGTTGTTGCCGATGATCTCGTCGGCCGAATACCCGGTCATTTCCAGGAACGCGCGATTGGCGAACACGATCGGATTGTCCGGCAGATGCGGGTCGGTCACCGTCATCGGCATGCGCGTGGTTTCCACGGCGGCAAAAAAGATATCCGAGCGGTGCTTCTCCACAGGCAGGCTGCGGGATTCGCTGATATGAGGCGCGCGCAGCTCTCCGTGACGGGAATCGTTCAAGTGGTGTTCTCCGCGGGGCTATTCCCGTGGCGACATTCTAGTTGGGCCCGGTGAGTTGACCCGTCACATCCATGAGCCTTTGCCGTACGGCCGCGCGCGCCGATGCAACCGAATGCAACCGGCTGGGTCGCCGTGCACTCCGGCAGCGGCCCTGCCCTCCCACGCAGACCCACGCGACCGCGTGCGCGCCGTTTTGCCGTAGCATGCGCGGGTTGTTTGCAGCTCCTGCGCCTTCGCTCTGCCACTGCGGCGGCGTCGCGCGTGCGTCTTCCCTGCCGGTGCTGATGCCTGGCCACCCATGCGATGCCACCATGTCGGGCTACCAGACCCAGATTCACGAACTGACCTTCGGGCAGCAGACCTACGTCATCCGCGCCTTGGCGGACAAGCAGCAATACGCCGACCCGGACCAGGCCGCTGCCGACGCCGGCATTTCCTCGGCGCAGTGGAGCCTGTTCGGCCAGGTGTGGCCAGCAGGCCAGTTGCTGGCCGAGGCGATGGCCACCCGTCCGATCGAGGGCAGGCGCATTCTCGAGCTCGGCTGCGGGCTGGGGCTGGCGAGCCTGGTGCTGCGCCGGCGCGGCGCCGACGTGGTGGCCAGCGACCACCATCCGCTGGCGGAAGTGTTCCTGGCCTACAACGCTGCGCTCAACGGGCTGGACGCGGTGCCGTATCGCCGGCTCGATTGGGACACTTGCGCGCCGACCATGGGGCAGTTCGACATGATCATCGCCAGCGATGTGCTCTATGAAACCCGCCACGCCACCATGCTGGCCAAGCTGATCCCCGCCCTGGCCAAACCCGCGTGCGAGATCGTGATCAGCGACCCGGGCCGCGGCAACGCCAACGCGCTCTCGCGCATGCTGGCCGAGATCGGATTCTCGTTGATCGCCGGCGAACGCCAGGCCCCGGCACAGGCAGCCAAGGCGCCGCGCCTGTTCGTCTATCGCCGCAACATGGATGCCTCGCCGCCGGCCCAGGGCGGCCAGGCGGCTCATGAAAGCGGCAACGCGCACGAGTTCAGCTCCGCAGAGGCACGCGAAGCCGGCAAGAAGGGTGGTCAGGCCAGTGGTGGCGGCAACAATCGCTAAGTAGCGCGGTGTTGATTGCAGCGGCAGCGGCAGCGGCCGAGTCTCATCGGATGAGACGGCGGGTTGGCACGCTCGCGCCCGATGACACACACCACCCGGCCACGATGCCGCCCCGGCATGAGCGCACCTGCATCGCGCATCAGCGCGATCGCAGACACCACACATCGATCGGCATGTCCGCATCGGCCCGAGCACGCCGGCGCTTGCCACTCACTGCAGCCCCGGTCGCCCCATGGCCCGGAGTGAGCGCACCCGGCGCGGCCTGAGCCCGGTGGAGTACACCTACCCCGAGCATCTGCGCAGCGCGCTGGAAACCCTGCCCGCCACGCCGGGCGTGTATCTTTTCCACGGGCAGGACGACGGACTGCCGCTATACATCGGCAAGAGCATCAATCTGCGCGGACGGGTGATGGATCATTTCCGTACGCCCCGCGAAGCCGCGCTGCTGCGTCAGACCCGCCGGGTGAGCGTGATCGAAATGGCCGGCGATCTGGGCGCGCAACTGCTGGAGTCGCAACTGATCAAATCGATGCGGCCGCTGTACAACCAGAAGCTGCGCCGCGTGCCGCGCCAGTTTTCGATCCGGCTGTATCGCGGCGAGGTGTCCATCGTGCATTCGGCCGAGAGCGACCCCGCGCTGACACCGTGGCTGTACGGGCTGTACTCGAGCCCGCGCGCCGCCAAGGAGACACTACGGCGGCTGGCCGATCGCGACCGCCTTTGCTACGGACTGCTGGGGCTGGAGAGCGTCGCTGCCGGCCGGCCATGCTTCCGCGCCATGCTCAAACGCTGCGCCGGCGCCTGCCATGGAGCGGAAACGCTGGGCGACCACGAGGAACGTCTGCGCGACGCGCTAGGGCACCTGGAACAGGCCGTCTGGCCATTTCCCGGCGCCGTGGCGGTGAAGGAACAGGGCGCGCATCTGACCCAGTTCCACGTGCTGCGCGACTGGCACTACCTGGGCAGCACGGCCTCGTTGGCCGCCGCGCGCAAACTGAAGTCGGCGCCGGGAGACTTCGATCGCGACAGTTATCGCATCCTGCGCAAAGGCCTGCACACCCATCTGCACTGCGTGGCGCTGCTTTGATGCGCGTCGGCGCGGCGCCGCGCCGGAGCGCACCAGGCGCCCGCACCAACCGGCGAGCTGCTAACCCTCTTCGGCCGGGCCCGCCCGGTACTCCTTCGGGTCCAGAAAATCTGCCAGGCACGATCCCACACGCAATGCCTGTTCGCGCGCGTCACCGCGATACTCGCCTTCGCCGGCGCCCTCGATGGTGGCCACCGGCGCCGCACGGTCGCGGTGATAAACGAACGCGGTCGACAGCCAGCGGGTGTCGCCCGGGGCCTGACTTTCCATGGTCTCCACGCGGAATTCACCGCAGTAGCCATGGATCAAGGTGCGTCGAAGAGTCTTGTGCGTCATGCGCACAGTATTGCCGCGCCAGGTTGAAGATGACGTGGAAACCCGCTGCAACATCCGCACAGATGCGCAACAGCAGCTGCAGCCGGACGATCTGGACAGCGGAGCAGCATTGCCATCGCGCCACAGCGTCGATGCCAGCGCGGCGCCGATATCCGGCACGCATGAAAACGCACGCGTTAGCGCAATCGCCCCGGGCTGGGACAACATAACGTGCAACGAGGGGAAGACGACGGATCCGGATCTAACCGGAAAGCCTTGCGAACGCAGGCTTGAAAATGGTGGCCGAGGACGGAATCGAACCGCCGACACGGGGATTTTCAATCCCCTGCTCTACCAACTGAGCTACTCGGCCACTACCTGCAACGCGATGCCTGCGTTGCGAGGAGGCGCATCATAGCGAGCAGGCGCACTTTGGGCAAGCGTTGTGACCAACTTTGTTGCAGGGTGGTGGCGTCGCCTGATTTCTTGCACCGGTTCACGCCGCGCAGGGAGGCGCATCGCCTAGCCTGCGCGCGTCCATCGGAGATCGTCATGCGCCTGTCTTGCCTGCTGTGGTCGTGCCTCGCCCTGCTGCCACTGGCTGCGTCCGCGCAGCAAACGGTGCGCGCGGTTCCGCAGCTGGATATCTCGCGCTACGCAGGGCAGTGGCATGAGATCGCGCATCTACCGGTGTCGTTTCAGAAAAAGTGCCGCAGCGATATCACCGCCAGCTACACCTTGCGCGACGATGGCTTGATCGGCGTGCGCAATGGCTGCCGCACCGCCGATGGCAGCCTGACCCAGGCCGATGGCGTGGCGCGACCGGTCGACGGCCATCCGGGGCAGTTGCAGGTACGCTTCGCGCCCGAATGGCTGAGCTGGCTGCCGCTGGTCTGGGCCGATTATTGGGTGATCGCGCTCGACCCGGACTATCAATGGGCGCTGGTCGGCGAGCCGGATCGCAACTATCTGTGGATCCTGTCGCGCTCGCCACAGATGCCGCGTGCGCAGTTCGAGCAGCTCAAGGCCCGTGCCACGCAGATGGGCTACGACCTGTCGCCGCTGATCGTGGCCGCGCCCGTGCTGTGAGCCGGGCACCCTGCTCCCGGGCAGGCGGGGCTGGCATCGGGCGCAAGGCGGCGTCCGTACTGCGTAGTATTCTTGGCGCCGCCTCAGCCGCCAAGGATCCCTTACATGCATCGTGCCTCCCGCCTCCTGATCGTGTCGCTGGCCTGTGGCCTGCTGTTGAGCGCTTGCGGCGGCGCGGTGCGCCGCGTGTCCGAGCCGGCCGCCAGCATCCAGCAGCTCACCGTCCGCGCCGATGGCAACTGGTCGGTCGACCTGCGCCTGCAGAACTACAGCAGCATCCCGATGCAGTTCGAGCGCGTGGCGCTGGAGATCTCTGCCGGCGAGCAGGTGGCCGGCAAGCTCGACCAGGCGGTGGGCATGTCCATCGGCCCGGAAACCGCCGATATCGTCACCGTCACCGTGCAGCCCACCTCGCTGGGGCGGATCACCGTGGCCGACGTGCTGGCCGGTGGCCGATCGCTGCCGTACACGCTCAAGGGCACCGTCTGGGCCACCCCCCAGGACAAGAAACAACGCGAGTTCGCGGTGGAATCGCGCAACACGCTCAGCCCGGCCCCCGGCCTCAACGGCGTGCTGCGCTGACGCGCACGCCCTCCCGCACCCGCTTCAAGGATCCCACATGAGCAGCTACGCCGCCCCGCTGACCGATTTCCGCTTTGCCCTGCACGACGTGCTTGGCGCCGAAGCGCTGTTCGCCCGCCTCGGCTACACGGAGGCCAGCACCGACATCATCGACGCCGTGCTCGAAGAGGCCGGCCGCTTCACCTCGCAAGTGCTGGCGCCGCTCAATAGCGTGGGTGACGAAATCGGCTGCGCCTTCGACAAGAGCACCCATGCGGTGACCACTCCGCCCGGCTTCCGCGCCGCCTACGACCAGTTCGTGGACAGCGGCTGGAATGGCCTGACCGCCGAGCCGGAGTTTGGCGGCCAAGGCATGCCGCATCTGCTGGGTGTGCCGCTGAACGAGATGATCAACTCGGCCAACCTGGCCTGGGGCAACTTCCCGCTGCTCTCGCATGGCGCTACCGAAGCGCTGCGCCAGCATGGCGAAGCCTGGCAGCAGGAGGTCTTTCTCAAGCCGCTGATCGACGGCCGCTGGACCGGCACTATGTGCCTGACCGAGCCGCATTGCGGCACCGACCTGGGCCTGCTCAAGACCCGTGCCGAACCCAACGCCGACGGCAGCTACGCCATCACCGGCACCAAGATCTTCATCACCGCCGGCGAGCACGACCTCACCGACAACATCGTGCATCTGGTGCTGGCCAAGCTGCCGGACGCACCGGCCGGCGCCAAGGGCATCTCGCTGTTCGTCACGCCCAAGTTCAAGGTGGCCCGTGACGGCACGGTGGGCGAGCGCAACGCGCTGCATTGCGGCTCCATCGAACACAAGATGGGCATCAAGGGCTCGGTGACCTGCGTGATGAACTTCGAAGGCTCTCAGGGCTACCTGGTCGGGCAGCCGCACAAGGGCCTGCAGGCGATGTTTACCATGATGAACACCGCCCGCCTGAGCGTGGGACTGCAAGGCATCGGGCTGTCCGAGCGCGCTTATCAGAACGCCCTGCGCTACACCCGCGAGCGCCTGCAGTCGCGCGCGCTCAGTGGCGCCAAATTCCCCGACAAGCCGGCCGACCCGATCATCGTGCATCCGGACGTGCGCCGCATGCTGCTGACCATCAAGTCGCTGACCGAAGGCAGCCGCCTGCTGGCGCTGCACGCTGCCAGCCTTGTCGACGTGGCCCACCGCGGCGAATCCGAGCAAGAACGCGCCGATGCCGAAACGCTGGTGAGCTTTCTCACCCCGATTTCCAAGGCCTGCCAGACCGAGTGGTCGATCGAAAACACCTACCACGCGCTGCAGTGCTTCGGCGGCCACGGCTACATCCGCGAATACGGCATGGAGCAGCTGGCGCGCGACGCGCGCATCACCACCATCTACGAAGGCACCACCGGCATCCAGGCGCTGGACCTGATCGGCCGCAAGACCGCCGCCAGCCAGGCTGCCGGCCTGAAGCTGTTCCTGGCCGATCTGGAAACCTTCGCCAATGCGCAGGAAGGCAACGCGGCACTGGCCGAGTTCATCAAGCCGCTGCGCGACAAGGCCAGCGAATGGGCCATGCTGACCCGCGACGTGCTCGATCGCGCCGCGCGCAACCCCGACGAGCTGGGCGCGGCCAGCTACGACTACCTGTTTTATTCTGGCTACGTGGTGCTGGCGTATTGGTGGGCGCGCAGCGTTGCCGCGGCCGACGCGTCGGCCCATGGCGAGGAGTTCAAGCGCGCCAAGCGCGAGACCGCGCGTTTCTACTTCGCCCGCATCCTGCCGCGCACCTTGACCCACGCCGCCACCATCCGCAGCGGCGCCGCGCCGTTGATGACGTTGGACGCGGAGCTGTTCGGCGAAGGCTGAGCGCCATCGCATAGCCCGGGTCTGCCGCCGTCGTAGGAGCGGACCTGGCTGCGACGAGGCGGTACCGATCGGCAAGATATCGCGCCCGGGTGCGCTCCTACGGCAACATCGCAAGATTTCGCCGCTGTCGTAGGAGCGGACCTGGCCGCGACGAGGCGGTACCGATCGGCAACACGTTGCGCCCGAGTGAGTTCCTGTGGCTAAGTGAGGCCTGCAACGGGTCTGAACATTGGTGGCGCAGCGCGGCGGCATCGCCGCCGGAGCGGCTGGGCGGGGACGTGCTGGCCCTTGATTGCAAGACACGCGCCAACGCCGTTCGCCGCGATACACAAACTGTCAACGATCGGGTATAAGCTGTTGTCCCGATGGAGACAGACACGCACGTATGTGATGTGATCTTCCCCGGAGGCGCCTCTGCCCCGGTCGCGGGCAGCGCTGTCGCTGCGATCCAGCCACTTCCCAGCCTGCGCCTGCTGTCGCTCGATGCGCACGGCCGGGTGCTGGACTGGATCAACTGGCAGGATGCCGCCTGCCTGTATGCACGCGATGCGGTGTCCTGGACGCTGGGCGAGCCCTGCATGCAGATCCACGGCGGCATTTCGCGGGTGACCGGCGAGCGCAGCACACTGGAGCTGCACCCGATCATCGCCGCGCGCGGCCACGCCCGCTCGCGTGCGCTGGACCCGACCCCGACGCTCAGCAATACCGCCCTGTTCGCGCGCGACTCGCAACTGTGCATGTACTGCGGCCAGCACTTCAGCCGCCCGCACCTCACCCGCGACCACGTCATGCCGGTCTCCAAGGGCGGGCGCGATACCTGGGAGAACGTGGTCACCGCGTGCTTCCAGTGCAACTCGCGCAAGGCCAACCGCACGCCGCAGCAGGCGCACATGCCGCTGCTGGCGGTGCCGTACCGGCCGAGCTGGATCGAGCACCTGATCCTGTCCAACCGCAATATCCTGTCGGACCAGATGGCCTTCCTGCGTGCGCAGCTGCCCAAGCGCTCGAAGCTGTCGCTGTAGGGCGCGGGTGCCCTGCGGCGCACGCGTCGATGCAGTGCAGGGACGGCAACGGCGCAAGCGCCATGGCGATCGCTGCGGTAGCACTGGCCGCGTGCGCCACCGACCACGCTGCAAAGCGCTCACGATGGCGCGCTCGACCATTACCGCCGGCTGACAGCTGAACCGGTTTGCTTGCCCGGCCTTCGCCTGGGGAGGACAATGTGGTTTCAGAAGATTGACACGATGATGATCGACTCCACCCGCTACCCGCGCCTGTCCCGCATCCAGACCCCCGACGACCTGCGCAGCTTCGACGAGGCCGATCTTGCGGCGATCGCCGACGAGCTGCGTGCCTATCTCATCGAATCGGTGGGCAAGAGCGGCGGGCACTTTGCCGCCGGCCTGGGCGTGATCGAACTCACCGTGGCCCTGCACTACCTGTATCAGACGCCGGTCGATCAGCTGGTGTGGGACGTCGGGCATCAGACCTACCCGCACAAGATCCTCACCGGCCGTCGCGACCAGATCCACACGGTCAAGCAGAAGGACGGCGTGGCGCCGTTTCCCAAGCGCGAAGAGAGCATCTACGACACCTTTGGCGTCGGCCATTCGTCCACCTCGATCTCGGCCGCGCTGGGCATGGCGATCGCCGCGCAGCGCAACGGCGACGACCGCAAGGTGGTCGCCGTGATCGGCGATGGCGCCATGACCGCCGGCATGGTCTACGAGGCGCTCAACCACGCCGGCGGGATGGACCCGGAGCCGAACCTGCTGGTGGTGCTCAACGACAACCGCATGTCGATCTCCGAGGCGGTGGGCGGGCTGACCAAGATGCTGGGCCGTGCCAGCGGCAGCCGTACCCTCAATGCCATCCGCGAGGGCGGCAAGAAGATCCTCGGCGACAAGAAGAACAATCCCACCGCGCGCTTCGTGCGGCGCTGGGAGGAGCACTGGAAGGGCATGTTCGTGCCGTCCACCCTGTTCGAGGAAATGGGCTTCCATTACACCGGCCCGATCGACGGCCACGACCTGCCCAGCCTGGTGAGCGCGCTCAAGACCCTCAAGACCCTCAAGGGCCCGCAGCTGCTGCACGTCATCACCACCAAGGGCAAGGGCTACGAGCTGGCCGAAGGCGACCAGATCGGCTATCACGCCGTGGGCCCGTTCGACCCGAGCAAGGGCCTGGTGGCCAAGGCCGGCGCCAGGAAGCCGACCTATACCGACGTGTTCAGCGACTGGGTCTGCGACATGGCGGCGGCCGAGCCCAAGCTGCTGGTGATCACCCCGGCGATGCGCGAAGGCTCCGGCCTGGTGCGTTTCAGCAAGGAATACCCGCAGCGCTATTTCGACGTCGCGATCGCCGAGCAACACGCGGTGACGCTGGCCGCCGGCATGGCCACGCAAGGTGCCAAGCCGGTAGTGGCGATCTATTCCACCTTCCTTCAGCGCGGCTACGACCAGCTGGTGCACGACGTGGCGGTGCAGCAGCTGGACGTGCTGTTCGCGATCGACCGGGGCGGCGTGGTCGGCCCGGATGGCGCCACCCATGCCGGAAACCTGGATCTGAGCTTCCTGCGCTGCGTGCCGCACATGGTGGTCATGGCACCGGCCGACGAAGCCGAATGCCGGCAGATGCTGAGCACCGGCGTGCGTTACGAAGGCCCGGCCGCAGTGCGTTACCCGCGCGGCACCGGACCCGGCGTGGCGCTGGACGCCTCGCTGGCCACCCTGCCCATCGGCAAGGCGCAGCTGCGTCATAACGGGTCGCGCATTGCGCTGCTGGGCTTTGGCGTGACTGTGGAAGCCGCGGAAGCGGTCGGCCGCGAACTTGGCCTGACCGTGGTCAACATGCGCTTCGTCAAACCGCTCGACAAGACCATGCTGCTGGAGCTGGCCAGGACCCACGACGGCTTCGTCACCATCGAAGACAATGTGGTTGCCGGCGGTGCGGGCTCGGGCGTGTCCGAGTTGCTCAATGCCGAGGGCGTGACCATGCCGATGCTGCAGCTGGGCCTGCCGGACAGCTTCC
The DNA here is from genome assembly GCF_040202405.1 of Xanthomonas sp. WHRI 6106. Classification (NCBI taxonomy): domain Bacteria; kingdom Pseudomonadati; phylum Pseudomonadota; class Gammaproteobacteria; order Lysobacterales; family Lysobacteraceae; genus Xanthomonas; species Xanthomonas sp. WHRI 6106. The sequence goes on from NZ_JBEGFC010000005.1 coordinate 33,887, forward strand.
AGCATCACGCCAGCCGCGAAGACCTGCTGGCCGAAGCCGGCATCGACCAGGCCGGCATCCGCGCTGCGGTGCTCAAGCGCTGGCCGCAACTGATGACGACCCACACGCCGCCATTGAACGCAGCGGCGGGTTGATTTCAACCGGCGCCCCGCGCGGTTCGGCTGGCGCCTGGGGAACGCCCGGGCTGCACTGACCGGGCCCGCCTGTGACGCGCGTTGTGTCCCTGGCCCACATGCGGGGGCTTGCCTGGGCTTCAATAGGTACGGCCAGCCTGTGCCGCCTGCACGCCACCATGCCGCCGCGGGCGTCGCTGGCGCGGTGGCGTCACTCCTGCAGTAGCGCGCCGGTACCTGCGAACGCTTGCACCAGCTGCACGACGCGCTGCTGCGCGTGGATCGCCTGCAGCTCCGCCTGCAGGCGACGTACGCCGCACGGCGGCTCGGTCGCGGCAAGGGCGTCGTCCAGTCGCGCCGGCAGCTCATCCAGATTGCGCAGCCAGGTTGCCGCACCGGCGGCCTGCAGACGCGCGGCGTGGTCGAACTGGTCGTAGTCCAGCGGATACACAATCGCAGGCAGCCCCGCTGCCAGACAGGCGTAGAGGATGCCGGCACCGCCGTGGTGGACGACCAGCGCGTACCGCGGCAGATGCTGCACGTAATCCACGTACGGCAGTCGCTGATAATTGCCCTGCCCCTGCTGCTGCGGCGCGGCCGTATCGCCATCGCTGAAATGAAAGATCACCTCGGGGAACCGCGGCGCCAGCGCGCGCAATACCTCGTCCACGCGCTGTTTGACCCACTGCAGATGCGTGCCCAGCGTCACCAGCACATGCCGGCGCCCGTCGACGAAGCCGGGAGGCGCCACCTCGGACGGCGGCGTGCACAGTTGTGGCCCTACAAAGCGCGAGGCGGCGGGCCAGCGCTGGGCGAACTCGAACGCGGGCACGCCCAGCGCCAGGATGCACTGCGGCGAATACACCGCCTCGCTGCGGTCGCGGCGGTACAGCGCCGGCAACCCGCACGCGCGCATCTGGCGGCGATAGCAGGCATGCAAGCTGCGCTTGAAGCCGCGCGTCAGCCGCCGCGCCAGCGCATGCCACATGCGCTGGCGCAGGGTGGTGGCCGGTAGCAGCCCACCGAAGTAGGCCGGCGGCCCGTCGCCGGTTTCGATCACGCACGGCGACGGCATGCTGGTCCACCATGCGATCCCCATCGCCTGCGCGGCCAGCCCGGCGCTGGGCAGGGTGAAATCGACGATCACCAGATCCGGCCGTCGTGCGCGCCAGTCCGTCTTCAGCGCATCGCCCAGCTGCGCCATCAGGCCGAGCGCGGCGTGCAGCTGGCGGCGCAGGCGCAACGGATGATGGCCTACCGCATGCGGTGGGTTGGCAATGTCCAGCAGCACCCGATCGGCCTGCGCGTCCAGCACGCTGACCGCGCGCAGCCCGCACGCCGCAATGCGCGCCTGCGCCGCCGGCGTACTGATGACGCGCACATCGTGGTGAGGCGTCAGCTGGCGGGCAATGGCCAGGATCGGATGCAGGTGGCCGCTGTACGGCGGGGCGACGAGATCAATCCGCACGCAGGCTGCTCCGCAAGCACTGCTCGACCTCGGCAACGAAGGCCTGGCAGCTGGCCAGCACGCTCACGCTGCGCAGATAGTCCATGTGGCCACAGCGCGGCGCGTGCGCCACCGCACCATCGAACAGCGCGCGCGAGAGCCAATCGCCGCGCCCCTGCACCACGCTGACCTGCCCGAACGCGTCAGGCGCCCGGCAGACCGGCCCATAGGCGAACACGGCCAGGCGCGCACGCGCCGACTGCGGCAACTGCAGGGCCGTCAACAACTGCAAGCCGCAACTGCCGGCCAGCAGCACGGTCATCGGGGTGTGCTGCAGCAACGCAGCCACGCGCGCGCGATCGGCAGATGCGACGCGCCCGGCGCGCGCGCCCAGATACTGGCGCGCGTTGGACAGGCTTGCGCGCCACAGCGGGGTGCGCCGATGCGGCGCGCTGTCTGGGCGATACGGGTAATTGCAGTCGATCAGCCGGCGGCCCGCACCCTGCAACGCCTGCAGAAACTGCTGCTGCTCCGCGCTCAAGGCGCAGCGTGCCCGGTCGCTCTGCCCGGTCAGGAACGCGATCTGCAGCAAGGGGCGCTCATTCGGCACGAAAGCGACCGTTCGCGAGTACGCGGTAGCGGCGGGTGCGCCAGCGGATGGTGCGCACCCCTGCAGCGTGCAGCAGGTGCAGCGGCTGCAGACACTCCGCGCACACCGACAGCAGCGGACGGTGGCGCAGCGCACCGGTCACGCGCCATTGCACGGCGCACAGCAGCAGTGCGCGGAGCAGCAAGGTGGCAACCACAATGGCTGCCCCCGGCCAGGCGGGCGGCATGCACGCACACAGCAACATGGCCAGCAGCACGACCGGCGGCAATCCTTGCAGCAACACGATGGCCCCACGCACGCGCACGGGTTGCTGCCGCAGCAGGATCAACCCGAACAGCATCCACCGGTGCATCTGGCGTGCATAGCTCGCCAGGTCCGGCAGTGCGGTGCGCATCTCCACCGGCGCGGTGGATTGCCACAGGCGCCCTCCCCGTTCGCGCACCAGCGACGCGACGGCAAGATCGTCGGTCAGCTGGTCCAGCAGTGCGGCAAAGCCGCCCCAGGCACGCAGCTGCGCAGTCCGCGCGGCATAGCACATGCCATTGAGTGTCACCGGCGCCGCAAACGGCAGCCAGCCCAGGTAGGTGAGCGCAGCATTGTTGTTGACGAATTGCGAGAGCAGGCGCCCCGCCAGCGTGTCGCTGTCGCGGTAATACGGCAACGCGGTCACGACGTCGGCATGGGTGAGGTCGTGCAACATCTGCGTCAGGGCGTGGCTGCCAAGGTGCGCGTCATCGTCCAGGATCAGGCTGATCGGCGCACGCACGCCCGGCAAGGCGTGCTGCAGTTTCCAGGCCTTGGGGTTGATGCCCGGTGGCGCCGGCGGCACCAGCATGCGGGCAATCCGCACCTGTGGAAACCGGGCGATCAGCGCATCGGCCACCGTGTTGCCTGCGATGTCGTCTGCATCCAGCAACCACACGAACTGCACCCGTGGCAGGGCTCGCAGGTTGGACGCCAGCACCTCCTGCAGGTGCGCATCACCGCCGAGAATCGGTTGCAGCACGGCCACCTCGGCCTGCGTTGCGGCGATACCGCCAGCCAGGCCGGGGTGCGCGCCGCGCATGACCCGCAACGCGGCTGCAGACTTGATCAGCAGCAGGCCCAGATACGCGGCAGCCAGGGCGAGCGTGGCTAGGCCCACTGTGCAGCCTGCCAGCGCACGAATGCCTCGATGCCTGCATCCAGACCAACACTGGGCAGGCCCAGATCGGCCAGCATGCGGTGTGGATTGAAGGTCTTGGAATAGGCAAAGACGCCCACCCCAAACCGGGTGATCGGCGGCTCGCCACGTAACCGCAGCACGCGGTAGAGACCTTCGACCACGCTGGCCATGCGCAGCGCAGTGCCGATGCGGACCTGGCGTTGCGGCATGGGCAGATGCAGCCGCGCCAGCACCTCCAGCAACAGCTGCTGCACATCCACCGGCTGCGCGTTGGTGAGGTTGTAGGACCGCTGCAACTGCGGCGCCGTGGCCGCGCGATAGAGGTAATCGCAGAGCGTATCGATGTAGATCAGATCGCCGATCACCGGCTGGGTCTGCCCGATGAAACGCGGCAGCGCGCCCTTGCGTGCGGCGGCGATCACGCGTGGAAACAGCACCGTGTCCCCCGGTCCGAACACCGCACGCGGACGCAGCACCGACGCCTGGCCCGGATAGCGCTCCAGCAGGGTTTCGCCCAGGTATTTGGTCTGCGCGTAGGTATTGACGAAGTGCGGGCCGATCGGACTGTGCTCGTCCAGATCGTATTGATGCGCTTCCCGGTAGAACACCGAACTGGAGGACACGTACAGCAGACGCGGGCAGCCGTGTTGCTTGCAGAAGTCGATGACATTGGCGGTGGCCTGCACGTTGTGCAGCTGGAACTGCGCGCGCGTCCCCCAGGGCGAGGCCAGCGCTGCCGCGTGGATCACCACGTCCGGTTGCCACTCCAGCGAGAACGGCCGACTCAGGTCGATGCGATGGTAGTTGGGCAGATCGCTGGCACGTCGACCGATGCCATGGATCTCCAGCCCGGGCTGCCCCTGGAACCGGCGCAGGAAGGCGCCGCCGACAAAACCGGACGCGCCGGTCACGAGAATGCGCAGCGTCATCGCCACTCCGGCTGGTAACGGTCAAGACTGGGTTGGCAGTGCGACGGCAGGATGGCCAGCTCTGGGTGCGCCTGTGCCAGGCCATGCAGGTGATGCACGGTGCGCTGGAAGGCGCGCCAGTCGTGCATCAGCAGGCGCGTCGGCCACGCCGGCCACTGCAGGGTAGCCAGGGTTGCGTGGGACCACACCGCATCTGCGCACAGCAGTACCTGCCGGTCATGCGCATCGCGCAGCCACAGGCCCATTTGCCCCGGGACATGCCCGGGCAGCGGCACTGCCAGCACGCTGCCGTCCTCGAACAGGTCATAGGCTGCGCCCAGCCCCTGCCAGGCGCCGCCCAGCGCGCGCTGCGGCGCCTGCTCGGCAAATTGCAGGCGCCGATCGAAGTCGTCTGGCAGTAGCTGCGGCAGCAAGGCACGTCGCAAGCCGCCCAGGCGTGAACAGCTGCGCAGCTGCTGGTAATCGGCACCCAGGCAGATGAAGCGCGCATTCGGCAGGTCGCGCAGACCGCCGATATGGTCGGCATGGAAATGCGAAATCAGGCACCAGGCAATGTCCTCCAGCTGCACGCCGCACCGCGCCAGTTGCGCGCCCAGGGTCTCGTGCGTGGGCAGGGTCACCGGTGTCGTCCAGCGATACACACGCTCCGGCCAGGGATCGGTGGCATCGAAAAAATGCGTGGCATAACCGGTGTCGTAGAGCAGCGCTCCGCGCTGCGGATGCCGGATCAACACGCTCAACGCGGGGAACTCCACCGCATGCCAGTGGCCATCCGCACGCACCATGCGCTCGCAATGACGGCAGTGACCGACACGCAACAGCGCGATGGACACGCGCGTGGCCATCAGTACCGCAACACCATGCCACCGATCGCCAGGCCGGCGCCGGTACCGAGCAGTGCGAACACGTCGCCGCGTTGCAACTGCCGGTCCACGCATGCGTGATGCAAGGCATGCGGGAGCGAGGCAGCCACCTGGTTGCCGGTGGCGTGCAGGATGCGCACGACCTGCTCGCTGCGCAACCCCAGCGTCTGCACGACATGATCCAGCCCACCGCCGGAGGCCTGATGCGGCACCAGACAGCGCAGCTGCGCCGTGCTGGTGCCGGCCTCGCGCAGCAACTGCTCCCAGAATGTGGGCAGATGGCGCGCTGCAAACCGGTAGGCGCCGCGGCCGTCCATCCAGAACAGGCGTGAGGCAGCGCGTGCGTCGTCGTCGCCCTGTGGTGCACGGGTGCCGCCGCCGCGGATGCGGCACAGGTCCGCGCCGCTGCCGTAGCTGGACAGCCGGCTGGACAGCAGTGCCGAGCCGTGGTCTGCGCTGCTGCGCCCGACCACCACTGCAGCGGCGCCATCGCCAAACAGCCCGGCAGTGGCCGGCACCGTGTCGTCCAGGCCGGCCGATGCCACTTCGCTGGAGACGATCAGCACGCGTCGATAGCGGCCAAGTGCCAGCGCATTGGCCGCCGTGTCCAGTGCCACCAGAAAGCTCAGGCAGGTCGCGTTGACATCGAATGCCGGAATGCCGGAATCGCCCAGCCCCAATGCACGCTGGATCAAGACCGCCTGGCAGGGAATCGGCTGCTCCATCACGCTGCAGGCCGAGATCAGGCAATCCACCTCAGCGGCATCGATGCCGGCGTTTGCCAGTGCCTGCTGCGCGGCAGCGGCGCCCATCGAAGATGCCGTCTCGCCCTCGCCCACGTAGTAACGCGTTTCGACACCCAGCCGGGCAACGGTGGTTCCCGCCGGCAGTTGCCAGCGCTCGTCCAGCGCCTGCGAGGTCACCTGCCTGGCCGGGACGTGGCGCCCGGTGCCCAGGATGCGCAGCGGCAATGCGTTCAACACGGAGCTCTCGGCGAAGAAGGCGCGCAGCATACCTTGGCTGGAACAGTCGGCCTAACCGTCCTGGATGGCGAGATGCCCATTCCTCTGCAGTGTCATTCCACACCACAGTGCGGCATCGCTCCCACGAGGGCGTGCGGCACGCCCTGCTGGCACGGCTGCAAGCCTTGCGTGTCCGGCATCGCGCGCGAACTCCGGCATGCACTGCGTGCGTAACGGTGCCGTGCACCTCCACGCCTATTGCCGCGTCAGGCGCTCAAGGCGCCTCCACCGCATACCCGAGCGCCTGCAATCGGGCCAGGTATCCATCCGGGGCCGTCAGACGGCTGATCGGCAGCACCGCGAAGGTGCTGCGATTGCGTTGCAGCGCAGTGGTGGCGATCGCAAGCCAGTGCTCGCGCATGCGCCGCTCCAGATCGTCGATGCCGCGCTTCCTTGCCGCATCGGAACTGGCCATCGCGCGCATGCACGCCGCCTGCGGATCTTCGCGCGGCAGCTGGCGCAATGCCTCGATATCCCCTACCGACCAGGCGTTGGCGCGCTCGACCATGGTGGGCAGGTCGCGCTCCACCGTCACCAGGATGCTGCGGAAACAGGCGATATCGTCCAGGCCGCCGGCGCGAAACTCCTTCAGCGCCTGGCGCGGGTCGGTGATCTTGTAGTCTAGCGCCGTCGGAGTGGGCTTGATGCCGGCGCGCTTGGCGGCGCGCTCCACCACCGACCAGATCACCGGCGAGCGGGCCAGGCCCGCACGCTTCAGCGCCGCCTGGTACAGCTCGCCGGCGGCCAGCATCGGGCGTTTGCGTTCCACGCCACGATCGCTGCCGATGTAGCGGGCCTTGGCCACTTTCCACCGCGCGTACAGGTCGGGCGGCAGGACCTCGCGCAACTCGCGGCCGTCCTCGTTCTTCATCGCCTGCATCGCCGATGGCAGCAAGGTGAGCTTGCCGAAAAAGCCCATGTCCGCGTCGACCTGCACCGTCGGCGCCGTCAGTACCTGCTGCGACTGGCCGATGATGGTGGCCACTTCCGACGATTGCCATTGCAGGCGTTTGGGCAACGGCGACTGCGTGCCCAGGATCCACAACACGTGCTCGCCCTTGCGCACCTTCCACAGGCCCGGCCCGGGCTGGACCCCGCGGACGACGAGCGCCTCCAGGTCGACCACCGGGGGCGGCGCGGCCGCGTCCTGCATCGCCAGATCGCTGGCGGTCGCCAGCATCGACACCAGCAGCAAGCCGGCGCCCCATCCCACTGCCCTGTGTCGCATCACCTGGTCGCCCCCTGTTTGCGGCGGACATTACGCCAAGCCTGCGACCACTGCGTTAGGGAAGCGTTCGGCCGAGCATCGGCAGCACTGCTAGCGCGTCACCAGCGTCGCAAGATGCGCCGCCAGGGGAGACGCCTGGTCGAGCAGCGCGAAGCCGTCCCACACGAATCCCGGCGACACCGTGCACCCCACCAGGGTGAAGTCACCCAGCGAGCGCGCCGCCTGCCAACAGCCCGCAGGAACCACATGCATCGGCTCGCCGCGTTCGGCCGCGTCCAGGATCAACCGCCGCAGTTGCCCGTCACGTTCGTCGTAGACCAGCAGTTCCAGCGCATCGCCCTGCTGCCAATGCCAGCTTTCTTCCGCATCCACGCGGTGCCAGGCGCTGCATTGGCCGGCAGTGAGCAGGAAACGGATCGCAGTCAGCGCCGGGCGCGCGACGCCGTTGTCGCTGACCTGGCGCGCGGAGGCGTAGACGCGCCGGAAGTGCCCGCCTTCCGGGTGGGGTGACAACGCGAGCGATCGGATCAGGGCGGCGGCAGTGGGATGCATGCACGCATGCTAGGCCAGCCGCCGCCGCTGCGCATCAGGGAAGATGCTTGCCCGCGCGCAGACAGGTACGGAAGAACACCAGCAGATCCCAGCTATAACGCTTGAGCAGCCGGCGCGGCTCGTTGAGCAGGCGGTACATCCATTCCATATGCAGGCGACGGACCCAGTCCGGTGCCCGCTTGGCGGTGCCGGACAAAAAGTCCAGCAGCGCGCCCACACCGAACACCAGCGGCACCCGCAGCGCGTGGCTATGGTCGAGGATCCAGCGCTCCTGCAGCGGGTTGCCAAAGGCCACCAGCAGCACGTCCGCACCCGAGCGATTGATGCGCTCGGCCAGGCCCTCGCCGGCAGCGGCAAACTCGCCGTAACCGTCGCACATGCCCACCACCTGCTGCCCCAGCGTACCGGTCAAGGTGGCAGCGGCGGTCTTGCCGACCCCGGGCCGGCCGCCAAGCAGGAAGAACTTGAGCGGCTGTGCGCTCTCCCGGCACAGATACGGAATCAGATCGGTGCCATTGAGATTGCCGGCGAACCGGCGGCCATGGATCATCCGCGCCGCCAGATCCATCCCGATGCCGTCGTTGACGATGCGCACGCCGGGCTCGCGCATGCGCATCCGCAGCGCCTGGCACTGCACGACAAAGTTGGTGTTGGCAAAAAAGACCCGGCGCGGCTGCTGTGCAGCCAACGCGTGAAACAGGTCCAGCGCGAACGCTTCCTGGGTGGTGGACAACACCGGAAACCCACCCAGCGGAATCACCACTCCGGCCGGAGTGCCGGCGGCAGCGCCGCTCGTTGTGTCCCTGTCCACGCGCTGGCCCTGCATCATCGAATCACCAAAGGTCGTAAGGGAATGCGGCCAGCAAACCGGCCTGCAGTTTTTCCAGATCGAAGCTGCCGTTGCCGCCCAGCGCCAGGCACTCTTCCACGTTGTTGCCCGAGTGCCATTGGGTGCGCCCGGTGCCGTAGTAGTAATCGTCGTACTTGAAGCGATCTTCGCCGTTGCCCCAGTCCAGATACACGGCTGGAATGCCGTATGCCTCGGCCAGGATCAGGCCGTGCAACGAACTGCTGACCACCAGTTCGGCGCCCAGCAGCTGGCTCATGAAGGTTGCCGGCTTGACGTTCGGAAACACCAGATGGTCCGCGTACGCGCTGTATTTTTCGACCGGCTCGTTGAAATGCGGAACGATCGCAAACGGACGTTTTTTCACCGCACCGAGCGCTTCGGCCGGGAAGAACATCGGCGTCAGCAGCCCTGGGTCGCCGTAGACTTCCGGCACCGCGATGCCCCGGTCCAGCAGGAACTGGCGCGTCTTGGGCCCGCGCACCGCACGCACATCGAGCGTGCTGAAGGTATTGCGCTCGGCAGGAATCTTGCCGTTGATCCCGCTGCCCCAGACGGTATCGCCGTCCTTGGCAAAATGCAGCACCGACCCGATCGCGATGAGCTTCTTGCTGAGGTCACGCTTTTCGATCAGCGTCTTGTCCTGCAGCGAAAGCACGCAGGACACGATCACCTTGGACAGGTGGTCCCCCATGTTGACGCCAGCGTTTTTCGGCTGCCACCAGAACAATGCACGACGTTCTGCATGTTCTATCCATTTCTGCAGCAAAGCGTTGGCCATGACAAAGGGTCTCCTGAACTCAAACGGGTGAGGTGCGCCGCATCAATGCGAGAGCGCGGCCTCCGAAGATGCACGCGCGGCTGCGCCGGTGTGCTGCGGATACAAGCGGGTTTCCGGGTACGCGGCCGGGTCCAGCACGCGATCGGTGGTGTCAGACCAGTTCAGGCACTGACGGTAACGCACGTGCGGCGCTTCCAGCGCCTGACTGATTGCGGAAACGATCGACTCGGCATTGCCCGGCGTATAGCCGAAGCGGGACTGCTGATACGGCCCGACAACCGCATTCGGGCAGACCGCCGGCAAACCGAAGAAGTCGTACTGCAGCAGCTTCATCGAGCTGTCGGCCAGATACACCGGCACCTGTTCCGAGGCGTAGGGCGCGATGCCGAACCGCGCATGCTTGATGTAGCCAATCGTCTCGACGTGCTTCATTTCACCATAAACGACGACGTTATCGCCATAGCCGGGATGCCGCCCCATGCCCGAACCGATCACGTGGAAGGTGACCTGCGGGAATGCCTTGCTGGCCACCACGAAAAATTCAGGATCGAACAACATCGATCCAACCGCCACGGCATGGATGCCCTCCCCGTACGGCGATGGGTCGCCCAACTGATCCAGGTTGTGATCCACACCGTGCCCGACGTGATAGACGTTGTCGCGGCTGGCGATCTCCTCGGCCATGGCCGGCGACACCAGCGCAATCACATCCAGCGTCGGTGCGACGCGGTCGAACTCGCGCTCGATGTAGGAGGCAACGTTGATCGTGCTCAGGCCGTCGGATGCGCGATACACCAGCTTGGCCGCCGGGTTGATGCGCTTGGCGAGCTCGATGAAGGCCACCGCAATTCCGCTTTCGAACACGATGACGTCGGCCTCGCGCATCCAGTCCAGCAGCTGACGTGGCGGATGCGCGGCATACCAGCGGAACATCGCGTCTTCCACCGCGCGCAGCCACGCCCGCCGGGTATTGAACGGGTGCACCGTCGTGCGCCACAGATAGCACTCGACCCCCTTGTGCGAGACCACCGTGTTGGCGGTGTCGTCCAGCGGCAGGCGCATGTCACCCTTCATCCGCGACAGGCGGCTGTAACGCAGCGAAAAAAACCGCGTCGTGCCGCGCTGCGCCAGCTGGTCGGTGATGAAGTGGATGTTGGCGCGGCGCGGGGTGCGGTAATCGTGGGCGGACAAGACCAGATAGCAAGGCCGGCGAATGCCGGCAGCGGCGGCGGGTGTAGCGCTCATGGGCCGTGTCCTATGAATGAGTGGAAGAAAGCATGACCGAGCGCGGGCGAAGACGATGTCGATCTCATCGACGTGCCTTGGCCTGCGTCAGCAACTTGCGGATATTGACGATGGAGATCACATCGCGACGGAATGCCGGCCAGATGCCAAGCATCAACAGGCACACCGCGGCCATCACGGCTGCGCCGACTGCCAGTTGCTCCCACAGCGGGCCACCGACCGTCACCGAGGCGTAGTAGGCGCTGACACCGGCGATACCGTATGCCGCCATTGCGCGTACCGCATTGGTGAACAACGCAGCGACCGGCGTATCGGAAATCCTGCCGACCCAGATCAATGAAAGCGGCCAGGTCACCAGCAAACCGAACGAATACCCGATCGCCACGCCCATCGCACCCCAGCGCGAGCCGACGAAGATGCAGGCGATCAACACGATGCGGCTGACCAGCGAATACACCAGTTGTTGCCGCATCAATCCCCTGGCCAGGAACACCCAGTACGTGGCGTAGGACGCGGTCTGGAAAATGCCGCCGAGCGTGAGCACCTGGAACAGCGGCACCGCCTCGCGCCACTGCTCGCCCAGCACCAGCACGATCAGCGGCATCGCCAGCGCACAGGCGAACGAAAACAGCGCCACGATCAGATGCACCATCACCGTCTGCCCGCGCAGCAAGAACGCGCTGAAACGTTCGCGGTCGTCCTGCAACTGCGACAGCACCGGCAACGCCACGCTGGTGGCCGGTGCATTGATCTGGTTCAACGGCATCATCAACAGCTGGAACGCGCGGTTGTACAAACCCAGCGCGTCCGGACCGGTGCGCCAGCCGATGATCACCTGGCCCACGTTGCGGCTGGCGTATCCCAGCAGCTGCGCCGCCATCAGGTTCCAGCCGAAGCTCATGAAGTCGCGCATCGGCGCGCTGCGCTGATAGCCGCCGGGCAACCAGCGTGCGCAGCTCGCGGCAATGACGAGGTTCACCACCGCCTGCACCACCTGCTGCACCACCAGCGCCCAGTAACCCCACCCCAGCAACGCTGCAGCCACCGCAGCCAGCAGGCCCAGCACCTGCGACCCCACATCGCTCAGCGCCACCTGCCCGAAGCGCAGCCCACGGCTCAGGTGCGCGCGGTATTGGGTGGTCATGCCGTTGATCAAAAACGTCACCGCCAGCGCCTGGGAGATGGTGACCAGCGCCGGCTCCTTGTAGAAGTTGGCGATCAGGTGCGCCGAGGCGAACACCAGCACCGACAACGTCAACCCGATGCCGCTGTTGATCCAGAACAGGTTGTCGCGTTGCTCGCGGCTGACGTGCTTGGCCTGCACAGCGGCGGCCGACAGGCCGAAGTCGCGCAGGATTTCCGCCGCACCGACGATGGCGGTCACCATCGCCATCAGGCCGTAGTCGTACGGGGTCAGCAGGCGCGCCAGCAGGATGATCCCGCCGAATTGAACGACCATCTTGGCCGACTGGCCCAGCATGGTCACCGCCGCTCCGCCCGCAGCACGCGAGCCGAGGCTGCGCTGCGGCGGCGTCGGAGGTGTGGGAGAAGATGACATCGAGGGGGGGGCTGCGGTCACAGCGCGGCTTCTCCGTCCTTGCCCAGCGCTTCCAGATAGGTGCGGTAATGCAGCTGCCCGATGCGCGGCCAGTCGCGTTGCGACAGATCCGGGGCCGGCCCGCGCGGCGCCGCGCGCACCGTGTCCAACATGCCCGTCAGCAAGGCCGCATCGAACTCACCCTCATACAGGAATACCCAGCCCGGGCCCACTTCCTCGGCGATGGCCGCGTTGGATTCACTCCATGGCGCCAATACCGGACGCGCCAGCGACAAGGCCAGCAGCAATGTTCCGGAGTTATGCATCTGCCGATACGGCAACACCACCAGCTCGGCCTCGCTCACCTCGCGTGCCAGCACCGGCTCCTCGACATAGGCCAGCAATGCGCTGATGCGCGGATCCTGCGCGCAGGCGTCTTCCACCAGCGTACGCATCTGCGGCGTGGCAGGGTTACCGACAATGCGCAGATTCAGGCGCGGGTCGCCGACATCGCGCATCACCTCCAGCAGCGTTTCCACCCCCTTGTACGGGCGGATCAGGCCGAAATGCAGCAGCCGCCCCGGCACCGTGGTGCCCTGCGGCATCGTCGCAAACCAGTCGCGGTAATGGCCGTGCAGGATGGTGTCGGTGAACGGCGGACGTGGCGGCGTGGTCGCATTGATGCGGATCCAGCGGCGCGTCAGGCGATCGATCCAGCGCAACAGGCTGCGCTCGCGCCAGCCACGGTCTTCGTGTGGCGCCAGATTGTGCAGGGTGCGCACGACCGGCGTGCCGGTGACCTGCAACCTGAGCAACAACAAGGCCGCGCACACCTGCTTGGCCAGGGTGCCGGTAGCACTGGGATGGCGCAGCAGGTACTCGGGCCAGTGCAGATGCAGCACGTCGTAGCGCGACAACAAGGCATCGCGCATCGAGAAGAAGCGCGGCTGCACCGCATCGGGCAGCGCGTCATAGAGCTGGGTCAGATACGGATTGGTGCTGGCGTTGGGCCTTTCGGTGGAAAACAACACCGTGACCTGCGGCTGGGCCGCTGCACGGGTCAGCGATGCAGCTGCGTGCGCGCTCATCGCAGCGTCTCCTGCGGACGCGGCGTACCCAGCGCGGCGTGGTACTCGTCCACGTAACGCCCGACCACATGCTTCCAGTCGTAGCGGCTCACATAGGCCATCGAGGCCGCACGCCGCGTGGCGAAGTCGGCATCAGCGGTCAGCGCAAGCGCCTGCACCTGGTCGGCCGCCGCGTCGATCCTGTCACGATTGACGATCACGCCCTGTCCCGACTCGGTGGCAAGCCGCACGAACGGCGGGATGTCGCTGAGGATGGGAATCAGCCCTGCGCTCATCGCCTCGACGGCGGCAATGCCGAACCCTTCATGGCGCGACAGGCAGACAAAGAACTGCGCCTGCTGCATCAGCGTGCGCAACTGCTCCTGCGAGGGCGACATGCTCAACTGCACCTTGTCCTGCAGACCACGCTCGGCAATGGCCTTGCGCAGGTCGGCCTCGTTCAGATCGTACTCGCGGCCGGCGATGATCAGCCGCCACTGCGGGTCGCGCTTGAGCGCGGCCTGCAGCAGCTCCAGCGTTTCGATCAATCCCTTGTTGACCGACCAGCGACCGAAATACAGCATCGTTCGGCCAGGCGTCGTCGCGCCCTGCCCTGCATATTTTTCCACGTCCACGCCGTTTTCGATCACGCGCAGGCGCGCTGGCGATACCACCTTGGCAAACAGGTCGCCATCGTTCTCGCTGGTGGCAATCACCCGCGCATACGCCAACGCCGATGCCCGGGTCAGGGTCTGGAACCAGACCTGCTTCATGCGCGATGCGTAGGCGGTGTGGAAGAACCCGCCGTGGGTGGAAACCACCATCGGCTTGCCATGGAACGGTCTGGTCAGCGCAAGGTAGTCGTAGAAAAAATCGATGCCATGCAGATGCACCACATCGGCAGAGCGAATCGCGCCCAGCACCGATGGCGCGAGCGGGTAACGCGACGAACCGCGATAGCCGATCCGCCGGATTGGCAGGCCCTGATAGGTTTCCTGCGGCGCAAGCTGCGCCCCCGGGTCGGTAAACACGCGATCGAGTGTCACCACCTCCACCGTATCGGCACTAGTGGCCTGATGCTGGCGGGCGACATTGAGGACGACTTCCTCCATCCCCCCGATCGAGGGGTGGAATTGGCGGACGACATGCACCACTTTCATTTACGCCAATCTCCTGTGCCGGCGACGCGCACGCAGGTGCTGCGACGACGGTCGATTCTGAAAACGCATCATTGACGCTTCAACCCCAACATCCATGGCGCAATACGCACCAGCACCATGCGCATCGGCACAGCGCAGGCGATCGCGAACGCACTCAACGCCATTGCCCAGGCCGGCGTACCGATCAGGCTGCGATCCATCACGCCGGTGCGGACCACCACACTGGTGATCACCAGAAACACCAAGGTGTGCGTGCACAGGATCAGCAGTGTATTGGTACCGATCCATTGCACCCACCGCCGGTTGCGAACGAAGTAGGCCACGCACAAGGTCATCGCGGTTCCCAGCAGGCTGACCAGCACGAACAGCGCGGCCGAATGCCCGAACTGCAGGTTGTTGACGTCCACCTGCCCGTTCCACCCGGCCAGCAGTCCCCAGGCCGCCGCCACGCACGGCAAGGCCACCGCCCAGGCCCCTGCACCGAAGCCGCGCAACTGCTCGGCAAAGCGCGACAGCCAGCCGCCGATGGCAATGAAGAACAAGGCAATCGGCAACACGTCCAACGCGAGCGGCAGCCGCAGCTGCAGCGCGGGAAACCAACGCGCCCATGCCAGCGCCAGCGGCAAACTCATCGCCACCACCACGCCCGTACTCAGGCGCGCGCGCAATGCAATGTAGGCCAGTGTCGTGACAAACAGTGCCGGCAGGAACCACAACGCCGGCAGCACGTACAGACGCGTGCCATTGGCCCAGAGCACGCCGGTCAACGGATCCCACCACGCACGTGCGCCCGGCTGCTGGAAGGCGTGATTGAGCACCGCCATCAACAGCCACACACCGTAGGCCACCAGGAAAAAAGCCAGATACGGAACCAGGAGCGTGCGCGCCAGCTTGGCCGCTGTCGCTGCATTCAACGCACGCCGCCCGAATCGTTCGCCCACCCATCCGGAGAGCACGAAAAACAGCGGCACATGAAAACTGTAGGCAAACAGTTTGTACGCGGGCGGCATGCCGCTGGCATGCCCAAGCACCACCAGCACGATGGCTAGGGCCTTTGCCGCATCGATCTGCCAGTCGCGGGTCGCCGCAGCCACCGGCCGCACGACCGGGCCTGCCGTGTCGCGTCCCACCTCGGGCAAGTACGGAGCCGTGGTCATGCCGCAGCGCCGCTCATGCCGTCACCGTGCGCGCACCCAAGGCCCAGGGCGCAAACCGCATCAGCACCCAGCGCATCGGCACGCATGCCACCAGCGCAAAGACCGTGACGAACACCGCCCAGCCCAGCCCGGGACGCGCCGAGCCGAACCCGCCAGCGACTGCGGCAACGCCGGACAAGACGAAGAACACCAACATGTGCGTGCACAGGACCAGCAAGGTGTTGCGGCCGATCCACTGTACCCACGCCCAGCCCTGCACCAACCGCGCCGCGCAGATCACCATCAGCGAGCCCAGTACCGCACTGAGCAGGAACAGCGCATGCTCGCGCCCGAACTGCAGCATGTTCACGTCGATGCGTCCATTGCGCTGGGCCAACCACGCGACCGCGAATGCCAGCACCATGGTCACCAATGCACTGATCGGCAGCGACGTCGGCAACCGCGGTGACAGGTGAATCAACAACGCGCCCAGCGCGTAGAAACACAAGGACACCGGTAGCACATCGAGGCCGAAGAACAACCGTACGCCCTGTCCCGGAAACCAGTTCATCCAGATCCAGGCCAGCACCAGCGACACCAGCGTGATGACCAGCGGGGGCAGCACGTGGCGCAGCAGGATGTAGGCAATCACGGTCACCAGCATCACCGGCAAAAACCACAGTGGCGGTTGTACGTACAGATCCGGGCCGATCCCGGTGAACAGCGACACGATCGGTTCCCACCACGGATGGCTTCCCCACCGCGCCGCCTTCTCGCCGATATTGCGGGTCAACAACCAGTACGCATAACCCAACAGATAGAACGTCACGTAGGGCAGCAGCAGGCTGCGGGCATGCCTGCCCAACGAGCGCCGGTCCAACCCGGTGGTGCGGGACGCATAGCCAGCCGCCAGCCACCCCGACACCATGAAAAACAGCGGCACGTGAAAGCTGTAGGCGAACAGGGTCATGCCGTGCGGCACGCCCTTGGCATGGCAGAACACCACCAGCAGGATCGCGATCGCCTTGGCCGCATCGATCCGCTGATCGCGCGCACGACCCGCTGTCGTGATCCGGTCGCCAGCGGCAGGCGTGACCGGCAATGTGGCTGCCGTGGCAGCGCTCATCGTGCCGCTCCCGCGGGCAACGGCAGCCGCGCGCCATCTGCCGTTGGATCATCCTTGATCGAGGTCTGGGGAGCGGCTGACGCGGACCAGGTTGGACGCATGTGCCACAGGCAGCCACAGACGAACCACCACAGCGCCGAGGTCTTGATCGAAAAGTAGCCGTTGGACACCAGCAGACTCAGCGCGAACGCAAAGATGGCCAGGTTCTTGAATAGCTGCCCTTCCTTGCTGGGCATCAGCAGCAGGAACGAATACGACAACAGGAACGCCAGCACGCCGACAATCGACTGCGAGGCGATGAAGTAGGAAATGCCGCTGTCGAAGTAGCGATACGCCTGCGCAAAATCCAGGCCCATCCAGGATTTGAACGACAGGTTGTTCATCGAATGCACGGTGAAGAACACCCGGCCCATCGTGGTGTCTTGGTAGGCGGTGATCCCGGTCACCCAGACCAGCAGCCACGCACTCATGATCACCAGCAGGAACACCAGAAACGCCAATCGTTGATCGAGGCGCTTCAGCAAGGGTGTCAGCAGCACCATCAACACGCAGGTGCCCGCGGCCAATCGTCCGTCGGAAGCGACGATCATGAAGCCGATCAGTCCGACCGACAGCATCAAGGCAGCCGGACGCATCCAACGCCAGAACACCAGCACGATGGCGGTGAAGAAGCAGATGTAATTGCCCATCGTCACCGGCTCGATGAACATCGAGGAGGCGCGTGGCAGGTTGGAACCCGGCAGGAAATTACGCTCGCCCGGGCGCGTGGCGCTGACGAACAGGTTGCTGTCCTCGTTCCAGAAGCCTTCGGCGCTCATCCCGCGCGCATTGACGAAGAAACTCTTGGGATTGACCAGATCGCCGTAGGCGCTTGGCATGGCCAGTTCGAACGCGGCGACCAGCGAGACGATGATGGTCATGCGGATGAACAGCTTGGGCAGCGAGCCGGTGTACGCGGACCCCAGCACCACGAAGGCGAAGACCACCAGCGCGTCGCGGAAGAACTTCGGGTCGATCTGCCAGTTCACCAGGAACCGTACGAACATCAGCAGCACGATCAAGCCCAGCCCGCTGATGATCAACGCAATGCGCTTGCGGCTGAGCGAGCCCAGGCCCAGCAGGAAACAGGCCGCATACACCATGAACTCGACCGCGTAGGTGATCACCGGGCGGACGGTGAACACATTCGCATTGATCAGGGCCAGCACCAGGTTGTAGCCGACACCGACCAGCAAGGTCAGCTCGATCAGCAGATTGTGCCAGCGAACGCGGGTCGCCTCGCTCATTCGAATCAGCATGCACACGCCTGCTTGAAAGGAGCGGCTGCAGTGCAACCGCCCGCGGCGCCGGACGCGCCCGCTCGCACGCTCCCCGCCTTCATCAGTACGCGGTCTTCTGTCCGAGCACGCGCACCGCAGTCAGCACGATGATGCGGATATCCAGCCACAGCGACCAACGACGGATATAGTCCAGGTCGTACTGGATGCGCTTCTTCATCGTGCGCAGCTCCGGGGTTTCGCCGCGGAAGCCGTTCACCTGCGCCCATCCGGTGATACCCGGCTTGACGTAGTGGCGCTGCATATAGTGATTGATCAGCTTTTCATAATGCGTGTTGTGCTGCGCTGCATGCGGGCGCGGACCCACGATCGACATGCTGCCACCGAGTACGTTGAAGATCTGCGGCAACTCGTCCAGGCTGCTGCGGCGCAGGAACGCACCGAAACGGGTAATGCGTGTGTCGTTCTTGGTCGCCTGCTGGATCGTGGTGCCATGATCGTCATGCACGCGCATCGAACGGAACTTGTACATATAGAACTCGCGACCGCCCAGGCCATGGCGGCGCTGACGGAAGAACACCGGGCCTGGCGAGCTCATCTTGACGCCCACGGCAATGGCGGCCATCAGCGGCCACAGGCCCATCAGCGCGATCACGGCCAGGATCTTGTCCTGCAGCGCCTTGGCGACGACGAAGTAATTGTCGCGATCCACACCACCCTGGCGCAGATTGATCACCGGCGTGTTGCCGATCTGCTCACCGGACTGATTCAACAACCCGAAATCGAACAGGTCGGGCACCAGCTTCACGTTGATCGGGTAACGGTCCAGACGCTGCAGCAGCTGCTTGATGTGGTCACGCTCGCCCAGCGGCAGCGAGATCCAGACCTGCTCGACCTGGTTGTCCTTCAAATAGTCGATCAGCGCATCGGGCTCGCCCAGGCACGGCAGCGACTGGCGCTGCTCTGTCACGGCAATGTCGTAAGGCGTGCGGAAGTAACCCACCAGGTTCATGCCGACCCACGGGTTGCGGCTCAGGTAGTGGTTGATCTTCATCACCGGGTGGCGCAAGCCCACCACCACCACCCGCTGCACGTCCACGCCCTGGGCGCGCAGGTGATTCAGAAAGCCGCGCAACAGGGTACGTGCGGCGACCAGCGATGCCAGCCCGCCGACGAACCACAGGCCGATCCAGCCACGCGAGACCTGCTCGCCCACCTGCACGATCAGCGCATGCACCGCGAACAGCGCAAAGACGCCGCCGAAGGCACCACCCAGCACCATCAACTCGCTCAGCAGCCCGCGACCGCGCCAGCTGCGATATAGCGGAAACAGCGCGAAGCAGATCACCGAGTACAGCAGCGTGGTACCGATCGCAACCCGATATGGCGCCGCGGGAACCCAGGAGCCGAACACGATGCGATAGGCGATCAGGCCCGACACGACCACCATGGTCAGGTCGAACACGCGCAGCACCAGGTCGGCCGCGGCCGAGTACTTGGACAACAATCGCGGCGAAGATGTCGTGTAAGTCGCGCTACTCAGGTCTGCCAAAAGCATGGGGATGTCCTCCAAACTCGATACGGTGCATGCGGGGGAACATACGAGTCGCACGCGAGCTTTCAATCATCTCCGTCGAGCGATCACCGCGGTAATACCTACCGACCCCAGATCGCCCGACAGCCCTTTGTTTCAACAGAGACAAACTTTCAAACGAAGGAGCCCGAAACATACGGGATCCAACCTTTTCCACGCTGAATCGGTTGTCACTTTAATTAACCACTGTTTTGCAACACCACGATGTCAGTTCAATCGTGTTTCCGGCCCGGTCCCGCGCAGAAAATACCGCACCAGCGCCACCGCCAGACCCAGGAATACGCCAAAGATGAAGCCCAATGCGAGGTTCAATTTGAGTTTCGGCGAAGTCTTCGACGTAGGCACATCTGCAGTGTCGACGATGGTCACGTTGTTGGCGCCCACGTTGCTGGCCACACCGATTTCCTTGTAGCGCTGCAGAAGCGCATCGTAGAGCTGACGGTTGGTGTCGACGTCGCGCTTGAGCATGTTGTAGCGGATGCTGCGGCTTTGCAGGTCGAGCTCGTTGTTGCGCAGGCCGGCGATACGTTCGTTGAGCAATTGCTCCTGATGCACCGATGCATCGTAGGTGGCCTTCAACGACTGGCGCACGTTGATGATCTCGCCATTGATCTGCCTGCGCGATTCTTCGATCTGCGCTTTCAGGCGCTGCATTTCCGGGTAATCCGGCTTGAACGTCGACAGCTTCTGCTGGTACTCGCTGGTCAGGCGCACCTGCTCGCCACGCAGGGTCTGGATCAGCGGGCTGCTGAGCACCTGCGGCAGCGACATGGCATCACCGGAGGCGGCCTGGCGCCAGGCCGCCTCGGCCTTGATACGTGCGTCCTGTGCCGACGCAAGCAATGCATTGAGGTCGGTCAGGTTCTGCGCCGGCAGCGATGGCTTGTCGTCGCCGACCGAGACGATCTGCTCGTCGGTCGAATATGCCACCAGCGTCTTTTCCGAATCTTCCACCTTGGAGCGCAGTTGCTCCAGGCGCTCTGCCAGGAACTTGGTCGCGAACGAAGACGCCTTCATGCGACGCTGCTGCGTGCTGACGATGAATACCTTCGGATAGGTGTTGGCGATCTTGGCTGCCAGCACCGGGTCCGGCGAATCGTAATTGACGTAGACCAGACGCGAATTGAGGATCGGCTCGACCACCAGACCTGCAAGCAAGGTGTCGGTGAGGCTGCGCTCGATGATGGCCTGGCGCGAGTCCACCGTCTTGCCCGCTTCCGGGTTCTTTGCCGCTGCTTTTTCCAGCGCCTCCTGAACCTGCTGCTTGAACGCCGGCTCCTGGTCGAGCTTGGCTTCGCGGATCACCGCGCGTGCCAGCGATCGGCTCTGCAGCAATTGGTACTGGGTCTGGTAGAAGTCGCGGTCCTGCGGCGATTCCACCGGCATCAGGTTGTCGACGTTGACCACATTGAGCGAGTCACGCTCGATCTGCAGCGTGCTGGTGGCCCGATACTTTTCCGGCATCAGCAAGGTGATCACCAGGGCCAGCAATACCGCACCGATGGTGATCAGGATGATCAGCCACCGCTGCGACACCAGGGCGCGCCAGTAATCCATCAGGCTGACGTCTGCCAGTTCAAGGTGTCCGTGGCGATGCGACGGCGAAGAACGATTGTCGGAATTCATACTCATCGGTAAGCGCGCCACACCATCACCAAGGGGGTCAGTTCCAGCATGGTGCGCAACCAGACGCGCGCATCCGAGCGATACACCACAACGATGTCGCCGCCGTAGATTTCAGGGTCAGGGTTGGCACCCTTTTCGATTTCGGTCAGGTCGAAACGCGCGATCATCTTCTGCCCGTTGACCGTGCGAAACACGATGACATTGCCGCGGCTGGCCACGGTGCTGACGCCCTTGGCCTGCGCGATGGCCTGCTGCAAGGTCAGGTTGGCACCGATCACCGGATAGATGCCGGGTTCATCGACCGCGCCGGTCACGGTCACGCGACGGCCGTTGGACTCCTGCACGAAGACCGACACTTGCGGGTTCTGCAGATAGCCACCGCGATAGCGATCGGCGACCATCTTTTCGAGTTCCCCCACGCCCATCCCGGCGGCGTTGACGTCGCCGATCAAGGGCAGCGAGATGTGACCGTTCTGATCGATGCGGACCTGCCGCTCCAGATCGTCGACCTGGAACACCTTGACCAGCAACAGGTCGCCTGGGGAGAGTCGATACTCGGGTTGCACCGCCGACATTGCGAGCGGATCGGGAAGCGGCAACGACGTCGCCATATCCTTCCCGGTGCTGCAAGCGCCCAGTGTCATCGAGCAGATCAACGCCAGGCTGAGGCCTTGGCAGAATCGTCCGATCAGTTTCTTCATGCGTGTGGCTGGCTGCCTCGGTTGGGTGGGACAGGAGCTCGCGCAGCATTCAACCGGCCAACACGCCAGCACGAACGTACGACAGAGAGGTTTATCCCAGGACATCGGGATCACGACAGGGATGACGTGTTGCACTGCACTATGGCACAGAAAGAATCCACCGCAAGACGCAGCTCGCCATTTTTTTGACGGCGTTGGCCTATTGATTCAAGTTCGTCGTTAGCGCGTTAACAAAACGTGACCCACATCCTGATCTTTCGCTAATGATCTAGAACGTTTTCGGGCACTTAGCATCATTCCGTGACCCAGGTCCATAGCGAACCGGACCGTGGAAACCGGGCGCTAGCATGCGGCTCATGCTGCAATGCGATATGCCGATCTGCGTATCGGCCAGGCCACGCCAGGACATAAAAATGCAATGTTGCAGCGCAACAAAAAAGCCCATGTCCTGAGGACATGGGCTTTGCTGTTTGGTCGGGGTAGCCGGATTCGAACCGACGACCACTAGTCCCCCAGACTAGTGCGCTACCAGGCTGCGCTATACCCCGAAGTGCTGCACCCGTCGCGAGGACGGCCTGCGATTATAGCGGCTTTGTGAAGCGTTTTCCTAGCGGCGCAGCAGTTGAAGTACTTCTTCCAGCTCCATCCGCACCTGCTTGATGATCTGGTTGCTCAGTGCCGACTCGCTCTTGGCACCGTCGCCTTCCAGACGCAGGCGTGCGCCACCAATGGTGTAACCCTGCTCGTACAGCAGCCCCCGGATCTGACGCACCATCAACACGTCGTGTCGCTGGTAGTACCGGCGATTGCCACGCCGCTTGACCGGCTCCAGGCTGGGGAATTCCGTCTCCCAATACCGCAACACATGCGGCTTGACGTCGCACAGCTCGCTGACCTCACCGATGGTGAAGTAGCGCTTGGCCGGGATTGGCGGTAGCTCGCGATTACTGCCCGGATCCAGCATAAGCCTCCACCCGTTCCTTGAGCTTCTGGCCCGGGCGGAAGGTCACCACCGTCCTGGCCGAGATCGGAATTTCCTCGCCGGTCTTGGGATTGCGACCGGGCCGTTGATTCTTGCGCCGCAGATCGAAGTTGCCGAAACCCGACAGCTTCACCTGACGACCCTGCTCCAGGGCATCGCGCAGCACGTCGAAAAACGCGTCGACAAATTCCTTTGCCTCGCGCTTGTTCAGACCGACCTCGTCAAACAGACGCTCGGCCATCTCTGCTTTCGTCAATGCCATGCCACTCCCCTGATTACCGCCTCAACTCCGGATCCGGGCGCGATGCTCGCGCTCGATCACGGCCACCACATCGGTGACGACCGCGTCCACGTCCCGGTCGGTGAGAGTGCGCGAGTTATCCTGCAAAATCAAGCCCATAGCCAGACTCTTGAAACCTGGCTCGACCCCCTGCCCGACATAGCGGTCGAACAGCTGCACCTCACGCAACAACGGGCCCACCGTGGTCTGCACGCTCGCCGACAGCGCCGTCCAGCTCACCTGCTCGGGTACCAGGAAGGCAAGATCGCGACGCACCGACGGGAAGCGCGACAGCTCGCCGGCGCGCGGCAGTGCGCGCTGCACGAGTGGTGCCAGCTGCAGTTCGAATGCGATCACATCCACATCGATCTCCAGCGACTTGGCCAGGCGTGGATGCACCTGCCCGATCCAGCCGATGCGAACGCCGTCGCGATAGACGTCGGCCGACCGCCCCGGATGCCCGAACGGCTGGGCGGACGGCTGGAATTCCAGCTTCGCGCCGCTGGCCGCCGCCAAGGCCATCAGGTCGCCCTTCACGTCGTGGAAGTCCACCTTGCGTGAGGGTTCGCCCCACTGCAGGGCCAACGCATCGCCGCACACGGCCGCAGCCACGTGCTGGGATTCCTGCGGCGCGGCGCCGGTTTGCTCGGCTGCGGCAAAGACCTTGCCCAGCTCGAACAACCGCACCCGCCCGGCCTGACGGGCGACGTTGCGGCCCAGCGTCGCCACCAGGCCAGGCAGCAGGCGCGGACGCATCACGGCCAGCTCGGCGCTGAGCGGATTGGCCAGCGACACCAGGCCCTCATCCAACTGCCAGCGCTGCAACAGCGCGGCGTCGACAAACGCGTAGTTGATGGTTTCCTGCAGCTCGCGCGCCACCAGTTGGCGGCGCACGCTCAATTCGTCCAGTTGGGTCTCGCTTGGCATCGCGATCCGGCTGGCGCCACCGGGCAGCGTAGTCGGCACGCGATCGTAGCCGTGGATACGCGCCAGCTCCTCGATGAGATCTTCTTCGATGGCGATATCGAAGCGCCGGCTCGGTGCCATCACCTGCCAGCCCTCGGCGACCGCATCGACCTGCATGCCGAGCGCGCTCAGCATGCGCACCACCTCGGCATCGTCGATCGCGATGCCGAGCACGCGCGCGATGCGCGCGCGACGCAACAGGATGGGCGCGGCCTGCGGCAGATGCTCCGGCAGCTGCGCGTGCACCACCGGGCCTGGCGTACCGCCGGCCAGTTCCAGCACCAGACGCGTGGCGACCTCGATCGCCTGCGGCGGCAAGGCCGGGTCCACGCCGCGTTCGAAGCGATGCCCGGCGTCGGTGTGCAGGCCAAACTTGCGGCCACGGCCCATGATGGCGGCCGGATCGAAGTACGCCGATTCCAGGAACACATTGCGCGTGGTGTCGGTGACGCGGGTCTCCAGGCCTCCCATCAAGCCCGCCAATGCAACCGGGCGGCCGGCATCGGTGATGGTCAGGAAGCTGTCGTCCAGGGTCACCTGACGCCCATCCAGCAGCGCCAGCTGCTCGCCGCTGCGCGAATGCCGCACGCCGATCGGGCCCTGCAAGGTATCCAGATCGAAGGCATGCATCGGCTGGCCCAGTTCCAGCATCACGTACTGGGTGATGTCCACCAGCAAGGACACCGGACGCACGCCGCTGCGGCGTAGCCGCTCGGCCAGCCACACCGGCGTCTTGGCGGCCGGGTCGATCCCTTCGATCACACGGCCGCAATAGCGCGGCGCATCCTTACCGGCGTCCAGTTCCACCGCTAGCGTACGCGTGGACACCGGCGTCACCGCACCGGCGTCGAAGGCCACCACTTCGCTGGCGCACGCGGCCGCCACGTCGAAGGCGATGCCACGCACGCTGAAGCAATCAGCGCGATTGGGCGTGAGTTTGATCTCGATGCTGGCATCGGGGAGCCCCAGATAGTTGGCCAGCGCCTGGCCCACCGGGGCATCGTCGGGCAGCTCGAACAGGCCGGACGCGTCGCTATCCAGACCCAGCTCCTTGGCCGAACACAGCATTCCGTTGGAGGCCACGCCACGCAGCTTGGCCGCGGTGATGGTCAGCTCGCCGATCTGCGCACCGACCAGCGCCAGCGGCGCCACCAGACCGGCGCGCGCATTGGGCGCCCCGCACACGATCTGCAGCAACTCGCCCTGCCCGGCATCGACACTGCACACCTGCAGCCGGTCGGCTTCAGGGTGACGCACTGCCTCGACGATGCGCGCCACCACCACCTGCCTCAGCGCCTCGCCCAACGGCGTGACGTCTTCGACTTCCAGACCGATCGCCGTCAGCGTCGCAGCCAGTTCGTCGCGCGTGGCCTGGGTCGGGACGTGGCTACGCAGCCAATTTTCAGAGAATTTCATGAGGAGCCGGGATTGGGGATTCGGGATTGGGGATTAGCTGGAACACGCCGACGGAGTCTGGGGAAGGACCGGGGCGCGGTTGCAAATCCCCAATCCCGAATCCCCGATTCCCCGCCGTCAAGCAAACTGCCGAAGAAAACGCACATCGTTTTCGAAGAAGGCGCGCAGGTCGTTGACGCCGTAGCGCAGCATCGCGAAGCGCTCAACGCCCAGGCCGAACGCGAAGCCGGTGTAACGCTCGGGGTCGATGCCGACGCTGCGCAGCACGTTGGGGTGCACCATGCCGCAGCCCAGCACTTCCAACCAACGGGTGCTTCCGTCGGGCTGCTGCCAGGCGATGTCCACTTCCGCCCCCGGTTCCACGAACGGGAAATAGCTGGGGCGGAAACGCATTTCGAAATCGCGCTCGAAGAACGCACGCACGAACTCGGACAAGGTGCCCTTGAGGTCGGCGAAGTTGGAATGCTCGTCCACCAGCAGGCCTTCGACCTGATGGAACATCGGCGAATGGGTCTGGTCCGAATCGGAGCGGTACACCTTGCCGGCCGCGATCATGCGCAGCGGCGGTGTGTGCGCATCCATGTAACGCACCTGGACGCCGGAGGTATGCGTGCGCAGCAGGCGGCCATCACCGAAGTAGAAGGTGTCGTGCATTGCGCGCGCCGGGTGGTGCGGCGGAAAATTCAGTGCCTCGAAGTTGTGCCAGTCGTCTTCGATTTCCGGGCCGTCGGACAACTCATACCCCAGCCGCGCGAAGATTTCGACGATGCGCTCCAGCGTCCGCGTGACCGGATGCAGGCCGCCACGTTCGCTGCGGCGACCCGGCAAGGTGACGTCGATAGTTTCGCCGGCCAGACGTGCGTCGAGCGCAGCCGTTTCCAGGGTGTTCTTGCGTTCGGACAACGCGGCGGTCAGCACATCGCGCGTCTGGTTGATCGCCTCGCCCGCCGCCTTGCGCTGCTCGGGCGGCAACGTGCCGAGCTGCTTGAGCTGGGCAGTGATGCTGCCACTCTTGCCCAGCAAGGCCACCCGCAATGCTTCCAGTTGGTCCGGCGTCTGCGCCGCGGCAACATCGGCCAGCGCACGCTCGGTCAGGGATTGAATCTCACTCATTGCACTTGCGCCTCAACTGCTAGCCGAACGGTGTTTCCGGATGCACCGGAACGCATTGTCACTGCATTGACCTGCCATCACCCACTTGATGGCCTCGCAAAAACGCAAAAAGGGGAAGGACTCGCGCCCTTCCCCCTGCATCTCTGCGTCTCACCTCACCGAAGGCATGCACACCAAGTGTGACTACATCCGATGACCCGCTTCTCTAAGCAGTCCGCACATGGATGTGCGGGCTCCTGCGAGGGACTCGCACATACAGCGTGCGGGCTCTTGCGAGGGACTATCTCATTAAGAAGTCCGCACATGGATGTGCGGGCTCTTGAAGAGGGACCTGCATTTACGCCGCCAGCGCGCCCTTTGCCTTCTCGGCCAGCGCGGCAAAGCCGGCGGCGTCGTGCACGGCGATATCGGCCAGCACCTTGCGGTCCAGGGTGATACCCGCCTTGAGCAGGCCATTCATGAAACGGCTGTAGCTCAGGCCATTGATGCGGGCAGCCGCATTGATGCGGGTGATCCACAGCGAACGGAAATTACGCTTCTTCTGCTTGCGGCCAATGTAGGCGTACTGCTGCGCCTTGATGACCGCCTGCTTGGCAACGCGGAACACCTTGCGGCGAGCGTTGTAGTAACCCTTTGCCAGGGTCAGAATTTTCTTGTGGCGGCGACGCGCCTGTACGCCACGCTTTACTCGTGCCATGGGTCAATCCTCAGAGGTAGGGAAGCATACGATCGAGACGGCCAGCATCCTCGGCACGGACGTGATTCGTCTGCCGCAGGTTGCGCTTCCGCTTGGTCGCTTTCTTCGTGAGGATGTGGCTACGGTTTGCGTGGCCGCACTTGTACTTGCCGGAGGCGGTCTTGCGGAAACGCTTGGCCGCCGCCCGGTTGGTCTTGATCTTGGGCATTGCAATGTCCTTGATGGTGTTTTGTCACTGACACGGGCGGCAGTCTTGCGACCACACTTTCCATCCTTGCCCTTGCCTGCTTGTAAGTCCTTGATCGAACACGATCCGGACAGGTCCTGATGCCGCTTGCACGGCGCCCCGATAAAGCGGGCCGCGCAGTCTACCCGTTGCCGGGAATTCCTGCAAGTCATTGATCCTGCGGCTGCGACAGACCCGCCGGGGGCCGTCGCAGCACGAAAGAAGATCCTCAGATCTTCTTCTTGGGCGCGATCATCATGACCATCTGACGCCCTTCCAGGCGCGGACGGGATTCGATGACGATGTCTTCGCCCAGATCGGCCTCGATCCGCGCCGCCATCTCGCGGCCGAGCTCCTGGTGGCTCATTTCACGGCCACGGAAGCGGATGTTGACCTTGACCTTGTCGCCCTCTTCCAGGAAGCGGCGCATGTTGCGCAACTTGATCTGGTAGTCGCCCTCGTCGGTG
Source organism: Xanthomonas sp. WHRI 6106 (assembly GCF_040202405.1). NCBI lineage: Bacteria > Pseudomonadati > Pseudomonadota > Gammaproteobacteria > Lysobacterales > Lysobacteraceae > Xanthomonas > Xanthomonas sp. WHRI 6106. The sequence goes on from NZ_JBEGFC010000005.1 coordinate 62,060, forward strand.
ACCGGACGGAACTTGAGTTCCTTGATCTCGACCTGCTTGGTCTTCTTCTTGGCCTCGTTGGCCTTTTTCTGCTGCTCGAACTTGAACTTGCCGAAATCCATGATCTTGCAGACCGGCGGATCGGCCTGCGGCTGGATTTCGACCAGATCCAGGCCTTCTTCTTCGGCCTTGGCGAGCGCTTCGTCGCGCGACAACACGCCGACCATCTCACCGTCGCTGCCGATCACGCGAACGCGCGGCACACGGATTTCTTGGTTCTTGCGGTTCTGTTTGTTGTCAGGGGTACTGATATTGCAATCTCCCAGAGGAATCGAACCGGCGCATCCGGATCATCCAGACCGGCCGGGGTTGGCTCACGCTGCCTGCTCTGCCTGCAGGCGTTCGATAAAGGCCGAGACCGTCATGGTCCCGAGGTCCTCTCCCGAACGCGTCCGCACGGCGACAGCGCCATTTTCCTTCTCACGGTCGCCGACCACGAGCAGATATGGCACGCGTTGCAGCGTATGCTCGCGAATCTTATAACCGATCTTCTCGTTACGCAAATCGGCGCTGACACGGAAGCCTTGATTTGCAAGGGTTTTCCTAACCGAGTCGACATATTCAGCCTGAGCGTCGGTGATGTTGGCGACAACGACCTGCACCGGGGCCAGCCAGGACGGGAAGGCGCCGGCATGGTGTTCGATCAAAATGCCGATGAACCGCTCCATCGAGCCGACGATGGCCCGGTGCAGCATGACCGGATGCTTCTTCTGGCTGTTTTCGTCCACGTACTCGGCGCCGAGGCGGCCCGGCATCATGAAATCGACCTGCATGGTGCCCAGCTGCCAGGTGCGGCCGATGGCGTCCTTGAGGTGGTACTCGATCTTGGGGCCGTAGAAGGCACCCTCGCCCGGCAGCTCCTGCCATTCCACCCCGCAGACGCCCAGCGCGCTGCGCAGCGCGGCTTCGGCCTTGTCCCAGGTGGCGTCGTCGCCCAGGCGCTTTTCCGGACGCAACGCGATCTTGATCTGGATGTCGTCGAAGCCGAACGCGGTGTAGACCGCCAGCGCCTGCTGGTGGAAGGCGGTCACTTCGGATTCGATCTGCGATTCCAGGCAGAACACGTGGCCGTCGTCCTGGGTGAAGCCGCGCACGCGCAGGATGCCGTGCAACGCGCCGGAGGGCTCGTTGCGGTGGCAGGCGCCGAACTCGCCGTAGCGGATCGGCAGGTCGCGGTAGCTGTGCAGGCCCTGGTTGAACACCTGCACGTGGCCGGGGCAGTTCATCGGCTTGACCGCGTAGGTGCGCTTCTCCGATTCGGTGAAGAACATCGCGTCCTGGTAGTTGTCCCAGTGGCCGGATTTCTGCCACAGCGAGACATCCAGGATCTGCGGGCAGCGTACTTCGCCGTAGCCGCTATCGCGGTAGACCTTGCGCATGTACTGCTCGACCACCTGCCACAGCGACCAGCCCTTGGGGTGCCAGAAGACCAGGCCGGGCGCTTCTTCCTGCAGGTGGAACAGGTCCTGCGCCTTGCCGATGCGGCGGTGGTCGCGCTTGTCGGCTTCTTCCATGCGCAAGATGTAGGCGTCCAGCTGCTTCTTGTCGGCCCAGGCGGTGCCGTAGATGCGCTGCAGCTGCTCGTTCTTGGCATCGCCACGCCAGTAGGCGCCGGAAATGCGGGTCAGCTTGAACGCCTTGAGGAAGCGCGTATTGGGCACGTGCGGGCCGCGGCACATGTCCACGTATTCCTGGTGGTAGTACAGGCCCATCGCGGTGATGTCCTCGGACATGTCCTCGATCAGGCGCAGCTTGTACTCCTCGCCACGCTGGGCGAACACCTCGATCACCTCGGCGCGCGGGGTGACCTTCTTGATGACGTCGTAGTCCTGCGCGATCAATTCTTGCATGCGCTGCTCGATCGCGGCCATGTCTTCGGGGGTGAACGGGCGCTCGCTGTAAATGTCGTAATAAAAGCCTTCGGCGATGACCGGGCCGATCACCATCTTGACCTCGGGGTAGAGCTGCTTGACCGCGTGCCCGACCAGATGCGCGCAGGAGTGGCGGATGATCTCCACGCCCTCGGCATCCTTGGCGGTGATGATGCGCAGGCTGGCGTCATGGTCGATGACGTCGCTGGCATCGACCAGTTGGCCATCCACCTGGCCGGCGATGGTGGCCTTGGCCAGGCCGGCGCCGATCGACTGGGCGACCTGCATCACCGAGACGGGGGATTCGAATTCGCGGCGGCTGCCGTCGGGGAGCGTGATGTTGATCATGGGCAAGAATGAGGTCTGGTCTGGCTGCAGCGGTCGGCTGCCATGGGAGATCTGGCCATTGCTGGGCAGGCTCGGGAAGAAGCGGGAAAGGTCATGCGAAAGACCGCGTCGCGGGTGCCACGGAAACGGGCGCCGGTCGGGATCAACGGTGGGCGGTGGTAGTGCTCATGTCGCACGCTGGGCCGGCGCTGGGCGCGGGCCACCTTCTCGCAAGGGGTCTTGGGCGTGAATGGTAAACCAATCAGCCGGCCGTTGCGTGCGGCGGCACGGCACCGGCGGGCGCATGGCATGATGCCGGCCACTTGTCCTGCCGTTGCCGACCATGACCATCAAGGGTAAAGCCACCTCGCTGGATATCGCCTACCTGGCCGGCGTCTCGCAGCCGACCGTGTCGCGCGCCCTGCGCGGCAGCCCGATGGTCAACGAGGAAACCCGCCAACGCATCCTGCGCATTGCCCGCGAGCTGAACTACAAGGTCGACAAGAACGCCTCGTCGCTGCGGCTGCGCAATGCCGGCACGCTGGCGCTGCTGTTCTTCGAAGACCCCACCGCCGACGATTCGCTGATCAACCCGTTCTTTCATTCCATGCTGGGCTCGATCACCCGCGCCTGCGCGCTGCAGGGCTACGACCTGCTGGTGTCGTTCCAGCAGCTGTCCAAGGATTGGCAGGCCGACTACGAAGACAGCAACAAGGCCGATGGCATCATCCTGCTGGGCTATGGCGACTACCAGGAGTCGCGGCAGCGGCTGCAGTTACTGGTGGAGCAAGGCATGCACTTCGTGCGCTGGGGTGCCGCACTGCCGGGGCAGCCGGGCATCTCGATCGGCAGCGACAACTATCAGGGCGGGCTCGACATCACCGAGCATTTATTGGCTCAGGGCTGCCGGCGCATTGCGTTTCTGGGCCATGCCTCCAATCACTACCCCGAATTCGAGGAACGCTACCGCGGCCACGTTGCCGCGCTGGCGCAGCAGGATCTGGTTGCCGATGCAGCGCTGCAGTTCGATGCGATCACCACCGAATCGTCCGGCCACGCCGCCTGCCTGGCCTTGCTCGACAGCGGCAAGGCGTTCGATGCGGTGTGCGCAGCCAGCGACCTGATCGCCATCGGCGCGATGCGCGCCCTGCGCGAACGCGGCCTGCGCGTGCCGCAGGACGTGGCGGTCAGCGGCTTCGACGACATCGCGTTGGCCGCATCGGTGGCGCCGGCGTTGTCCACCGTGCAACAGGACACCAAGCAGGCCGGCACCTTGCTGGTGGAAAGCCTGGTGGCGCTGATCCGTGGCGAAGCGGCGCAGAGCCGTACGATTCCGGTGCGGCTGGCGTTACGCGACTCGTCGCGCAGCAGCGGCTTGCAGCCGCCGCTGGGGTGGACCCCGTCCGGCGCAGACACTGGCGAGACGGTGGCGGGCCGGGCGGCGGAGGGGGCTGTCAGGCGCTGATTCGGGATTCGGGATTCGGGATTCGGGATTCGGGATTCGGGGTTCGGGGTTCGATTCGGGGCAGCGTGCACGGCAGATTGCGAGATCGGCCGCACGCTGCGTAGGAGCGCACCCGGCCGCGACGGGGCGTTACCGGCGATGCCTCATCGTGCCCAGCCGCACTTCTACCTATTGCGGGCGTCGCGTGCGGCTTGTTCGGCCATCTGCGCATCGAGTTGCGTGCGCAATGCCGGATCGGTGACCGGCGCATCCGATAGCAATACCCGCACGCCATGCGCCGGCACCTGCGTCAGTAACCGCCCCCGCACCTGCACCTGCTCGCCGCTGACCGCATCGCGCCACGTGCCAGATTGCAGGAAGCGGCTCACCGTGATCGCGGTTGCCGCATCGCCCTTGTTGAGCAGCACCAGCGCCATCTGGCTGGTTCCGGCGTACTGGTACACGCGCAGGAACGCCGCCTGTTCGCCGCGCAGGGCAATATCGACCTGCACGCCACGCTGCAGCGCCGGCGTGTCGCGGCGCACACGTGCGATCTGCTGCAGCGGGCCGAAGATGGGACTCTGCGGTGCATCGCGGATGCGCTCGACGCCGAAGTAGTTGCGATTGCCGGCGTGCTCGGCGCGCCCACGCATGAAGCCGATCTCCGAGCCGTAATAGATCACCGGGATGCCGCGCGCAGTGAACAACCAGTTGTGCGCATCGATAAAGCCGGTGTCGCTGGCATCCAGCCGTGCCATGTCGTGGTTGTCGTAAAAGCTCATCAGCTCGTAGGGGTTCGCATACGGCCCCTGACGCAGGAACAGCGGCGCGGCGAGCGTTTCGAAGCCGGCCTGCGCATGACCGAAAACCGCGGAAAGCTGCTGCTTCAGCGGAAAATCCAGCACGCTGACGCCGGCATTGCGCGCCCAGGTATGCCCGGCAATCTTGTCGGCGTCGTAATCGAAGGCTTCACCGAACATGAAAAAGCCCGGGCGCTGCTCACGTATGCGCGCAACAAACGCATGCCAGAAGCGATCGGGCATCCAACCGATCGTATCGATACGGAAGGCATCGGCGCCCTGCTCCATCCATTGCAGATATGCGCCCGCCAGGTAGTCGAGCACCGCCGGATTGTTTTCGTTGAGGTCGGACAGTTCCGCCAGGCCACCCCCGGTGTTGTAGAACGCATGCAACGGGGTGTGCTGCGGGTCCAGCTGGGCCGGCGGCAGGTTCTGGTGGTCGGCCACTAAACGCCCCTGCGCGTCATAGAGCTTGCCGAAACCCGCCTGCGCCACCGGCATGGTGTAGGCGGGCGAGCCGTGGTTGCCCACGATGTCCAGCACGACTTTCAATTGATTGGCGTGCATGGCGCGGGTGAAGCCGGCAAAGTCCAGGCCCGGGCTGGGAAGATGCTCGTCGAGCTTGTAGAAGTTGACGCCCCAGTAGCCGTGATACCCGGTCTTGCCGTGGTCACTGAGCGTGCTGCCGCAGGTGATCGGCTTGCCGCCGGTAAACGCCTGATCGGGGTTGTCGACGATCGGGGTGATCCACACCGCGCCGAACCCCAGGCCGCGAATGTAGTCGGCATGCTCGACGATGCCTTTGAAATCGCCACCCAGGTAACCGATGTTGTCCTCGCTGCCATCGGCGCACGGCGTTGGCACGTCGAACGTGCGATGCGCCCCACCCTGGTCGCGATGATCGTTGCCGGTGTCGCCGTTGACGAAGCGGTCGGTGACCACGAAATACACCGCATCCGCAGCAAACGGTTCCAGGGTGCCGTAATAATCCTTGGCAGCAGGCGCCGCGATTGCCGCGCCTGCGTACATCGTCAACGCCACATACATCGCACTGCGCATCACTGCCCTCCCGAGGCCACTGGAACCCGCACCACGCACATGCCTGCAATCAGCAGGCTGAGGCCACCGATGGCCAGCGCATAGATCGGTTGGCCGCCCAGCCATGCGCGGAGCACGAAGCCCAATGCGCTGGCGGCCACCAATTGCGGAATCACGATAAAGAAATTGAAGATGCCCATGTACACGCCCATCTTGGCGGCGGGCACGCTGTCGGACAGCAAGGCGTACGGCAGCGACAGAATCGAGGCCCAGGCAAAACCGATGCCCAGCATCGACAGCAACAACCATTGCGGATCGCGGATCACCAGCATCGACAGCAGCCCTGCAGCGCCCAGCCACAGATTGCACAGGTGACTCCAACGCAGGCCGATCGCCCGTACCAGCAACGGAATGACCAAGGCGGCCAGCGCAGCAAACCCGTTATAGGCACCGAACAGCACGCCCACCCAGTTGGCGCCTTCGTTGTAGGCGGCCGATGCGGTGTCGTCTCCGGCACCGAAATGCACCTGGGTGACTGCGGCGGTGGTGTAGATCCACATCGCAAACAGCGCAAACCACGAGAAGAACTGCACCCACGCCAGCCGCCGCATCGTTGTCGGCATGCTGCGCACGTCCTGCACGATGACCACCAACATGTTGGTCGACGGCAAGGCACGTGCCAGCGCGAGCAGTGCGCCATAGGCGATGCACAGGCCGGCCAGGACGTACAGCATGCGATCGCCATGCTGCCAGGCAATGGCTGCGGCAAGCAGCACGCCGGCGACACACCACCAGGTGCTCGCTAGACGCGAGGGCAGGATGCCGGTGTTAGCCGGAGTCGCGGCAGGCGCATGCGCGTCATTGAACGCGGCCAGCTGCGCGGGGCTGTATTCGCGCGTGCGCAACACCGTCCAGGCGATCGAAAGGAACAGCACCGCCGCGCCGAGATAAAACGCGTACCGCACGCTGTCGGGCAGCTGGCCCGGCGCCGCGGTATTGGCAACCCCCCAATGCGTCAACAACCATGGCAGAAAGCTCGCCACGATCGCCCCGACACCAATGAAGAAACTCTGCATCGCATAGCCGGTCGGCCGCTGCGAGGGTGGCAACTGATCGCCGACCAGGGCCCGGAACGGCTCCATCGAAATATTGATCGAGGCATCCAGCACCCACAGCGTACCGGCGGCGATCCACAGCAGTGGTGCGTTCGGCATCACCACCAGCGCAAGCGTGGTGAACAGCGCGCCCACCATGAAATACGGACGCCTGCGGCCCCAGGGGGTCCAGGTGCGGTCGGACAGGTACCCGATGATGGGCTGCACGATCAGCCCGGTCAGTGGCGCCGCAATCCACAGCCCTGGCACGTCATCGACCTGCGCACCCAGGGTCTGGAAGATGCGGCTGGCATTGGCGTTCTGCAGGGCGAACCCGAACTGGATGCCCAGAAAGCCGAAGCACATGTTCCAGATGTGCCAGAAGCTCAAGCGCGGTTTGGCCGTCATTGCACGCCCTCCGCCGCTGCGGCGGGGCCGATCAGCAACGCACTCACCTGCGCGGTGTTGACCACACCGTCGCGGCCACCGCGGCCGCCGTTGTACTGCGCGAAGTGCGCCAGCGCACTCATGTTGAAGCCATCCTCCAGCCGCAACGTACACGACTGCCCGGCCACCACATCGAAGCTCACCTGCGTGGACAGCTGCTCGCCCACGCTATGCGGCATGACGATGACCTGCGGCTGCAGGGGCTTGCCCGGGCAGTCGAGCAGCAACCGTTTCACTGCTGCAGTGAAACCGGTGTTGATCGGGCCAGTGTCGTTGCGATAGCGCAGCGCGACGCGATGCTGGCCGGTGCGTTGGGACCGCCACTGCCAGGACTGCTCGCCTTGCAGTTCCTGCACCGGCCCAAGCGTCAGTGCAGGACTGTGCAGTGATTCGAGTCCATTCTTGCGTCGGGTCAGGCTGAGCACGTGCAGCAGGCCATCATCAGGCAGGTCCCAGGCCCCGCTCGCCGCCAGCGCGCGGCCATCCAGATGCAGCGTGGTGCCGGCCGGAATGCCGATGCGGGACCCATTGCCGCGACGCTGCGCAATCGGAGCAGCCGGGGCTTCCGGTGCGAACACCTGACTGGGTTGCGGCGGCGCGGTCGGATCGGCCTTGCGTCCAATCAGCTGTACGTGGGTGGTCTGGCCGTGCCGGGTGACCGTACCGGCGACCAGCAACTCGCCGTCTGCACCAGCCGGACGCTGCAGCACATACCGCCGTGCGCCCTGCTCCAGCACGATCTGCTGACGCTCGCCAAACAGCAACGGCATCAGGCGACGCGGCAGCTTGGGGGCCACGCTGCCATCGGCCGCAACACCAAACACGCCGTCCAGTACCGCAGACAGATAGCCTGCAACCGACCACAGCTGGCGTGGCGAATTGACCACCGGGCCACTGCGTGCGCCCTCCTCCAGATGCACCGCCAGGCTCTGCATCTCGTAGTTTTCCATGTTCGACCCTGCCAGTGCAGCGCCGCGCATCAACGACTGCAGTTCCAGCGCAATACGCGGTGCGTCGTCCAGCGCGCGTGCCGCACGCAAGGCATAGGCACTGACGAATGGCCAGACAGCGCGGTTGTGGTAGATCGGCTGCGCAGCCTCCTGCGGCCACACCACCGGGCTGCCGCCGGCCCCCATGGGGTAGTTGCGCAATGCCAGGCGTGCGCGCTCGGTGGGAAAGACATCGGCCAGCACCCCCAGCGACACGCCCAGCAGATCGACCTTGGCATAGCGCACCGGGTGCGCCGCATTGCCGAGATAGCTCACGTACCGGTTGCTGCCCGCATCCCAGAAGCGCGCATCGATGGACTGGCGCAGCGCATCGGCCCATTGCGCGTAGTGCGCGGCGCGTGCATCGCCATGCTGGCGTGCGAGCTGCTCGGCCAGGCGTAGCGCCTGGTAATGCAGCACATTGGTGGAGAGTGCGAAGGATTCGGCGATGAAGCGCACGTCCTGGCGCGTCCACTCCGGGTAGGTCTGCTCACGCCAATCCAGAAACGAGGTTTCGCCACGATACAGACCGATGCGCGCATCGAACACCGCAGTGCGGTCCTGCGCGATCGTTGCCTGCAGTGCCTGCCAGACCTGATCGGCAAACGGTTGGTCGTCCAACAGCCCACGCGCGGCCAGAAACCACACCACCCGGTCGCTGCTGACCGGCCAGCTACCGCCGGAGCCGGTGTCCTGCGCAACGAACAGGCCGGGCGTACGGCCGTCGCGCGCGCTCGACAGCTTGAACCGCAAGGCATTGCGCGTGCGTTCCGGCTCCAGCCGCGCCAATGCCAGATCGGCGGCGAAACTGACATCGCGGGTCCATACGTAGGGCCAGCGTTCGCCGGTCTCGAAGCACCGGCAGGGCACCGGCTTGCCGTCGTTGAATGCCGGATCGCGGATTGCATCGACGCGGTCGTCGGCCATTTCCTGCTGGGCCAGCGCAAACAAGGCGTCGAACATCGGGCTGGCGGTGTGCGAGCGCATTGGTTGTGCGGCGATGCGACGCTCGCCTTGCGGCCCACGCAACACGAAACCACCATCGTCCAGCGCCTGCGCTTGTGCCCGGCGCCCCTGAAATTCCAGCTCGTCGGCCAATACCGGCGAGCTTGCCGCCACGCCAAGCGTGGCGGCCATGCAGATCATCTTCAGCATCGAAGCGGCAAGACGGCTTGCACCGTCGGCCTTCCTCCCTCGTTGCACGCGTTATGGTGCGCGGCACTGTCGTGCCACGGGCGCGGACCCTCCCAGGTGCCGTGGCGCCATGGTAGACGCGCGCCCTGCCCAGACGCATCACTGCATACGTATTCATGGCTGTCGACAGCACGCAGCGCGGCCCAGCAGCTGCAAGCGGCCGCATAGTCGCCACTTGTACAACGGTTGCCTTGGGAGGGGATATGCCGCTGTCTTCACGTCGAGCACGCTCGACACTGGGCGCCGCCTGGATCGCACGGCTGCTGGTGCTGAGCGGCCTTGGCAGTCTTGCGCCACTGGCCCACGCCGAGGTGACTGCCATTGAGGTGCACTCACCCGGCAACGTCTTGCAAGTCAGCCTGGAGCTGGACGGCGGCACGCCGTACTACCGCGTGCAACGCCTCGGCCAGCCGGTGCTGCAGCGCTCGCGGCTGGGCTTCAACCTGCGCGACGGGCGCCTGGACCGCGGATTGGTGGTGCTCTCGCAGGCGCGTCAGGATCGCGACGAGACCTGGGAGCAACCCTGGGGCGAAACGCGCCTGATCCGCAACCACTACGCCGAATTGCGCGTTCGGCTAGGCGAGCGCGACGGTGCGCGGCGCCGCTTCGATGTGATCTTTCGCGTGTACGACGATGGCGTCGGCTTGCGCTATCACTTTCCGCAACAAGCGGGATGGAGCGAGGCGATCATCGACGACGAACTGACCGAGTTCGCCATTGCGCAGCCGGCCCAGGCGTGGTGGATTCCGGCAGGCGAACCGATCCACTACGAATACCTGTACAACCGCACGCCGCTGAACCAGCTCACCCTGGCGCATACGCCAATGACGTTGCGCACCGACAGCGGGTTGCACATTGCGCTGCACGAAGCCGCGCTGGTGGACTACGCGGGGATGTGGCTGCGTCGAACCGACGACCAGCGCCTGCGCGCGCAACTGTCGCCGGCCGCCGAAGGCTGGAAGGTGCGGCGCAGCCTGCCCTTCGACACGCCGTGGCGCACGCTGCAGATCGCCGATCAGGCCACCGGCCTGGTGGAATCGAATCTGATCCTCAACCTCAACGAACCCAATGCGCTGGGGGCCGTGGACTGGGTCAAGCCGTCGAAGTACGTCGGGGTGTGGTGGTCGATGCATCTCAACCAGCAGACCTGGGCCACCGGCCCCACGCATGCCGCCACCGCCGCCACCACCCGGCGCTACATCGATTTTGCCGCCGCGCACGGATTTCGCGGCGTGCTGGTCGAAGGCTGGAACCCGGGCTGGGACGGCGAATGGTTCGGCAATGGCGGCAACTTCGATTTCACCCGGCCAACGCCGGATTTCGACCTTCCCGCACTGAGCAAGTACGCCGCCGCCAAGGGCGTGCATCTGATCGGCCATCACGAAACGGGGTGCGCAGTGGACCATTACGAAGACCAGATCGCCGAGGCGATGGACCTGTATGCACGCTTCGGCGTGGACTCGGTGAAGACCGGTTATGTCTGCGACGACGGCCAAGTGGAGCGCCGCAATCCTGCCGGCGGCACGCCACTGCGCGAATGGCACGACGGCCAATGGATGGCACGCCATCATCTGCGCGTGGTGCAGGAAGCGGCGCAGCGCCATATCGCCGTCAACGCGCACGAGCCGATCAAGGACACCGGCTTGCGCCGCACCTACCCCAACTGGATCTCGCGCGAAGGCGCGCGCGGCATGGAATACAACGCCTGGGGCCAGCCGCCCAATCCACCCGAACACGAGGTCAACCTGGTGTTCACGCGGCTGCTCGCCGGGCCGATGGACTACACGCCCGGCATCGTCAGCCTGAAGGGCCGCAACGGCCAGGCCATTCCCAGCACGCTGGCGCGGCAGTTGGCGCTGTACGTGGCGCTGTATAGCCCGATCCAGATGGCCGCCGACCTGCCCGAGCATTACCTGCAGCACCGCGAGGCGTTCCGCTTCATCGAGGACGTGGCGGTGGACTGGGATCAGACCCGGGCGCTGAATGGCGAGGTGGGCGATTACGTCACCATCGCGCGCAAGGACCGACATAGCCGCGACTGGTTCCTGGGCAGCATCACCGACGAGCATGGCCGCCTGCTGCAGGTGCCGCTGGGCTTCCTGGAACCCGGCGTGCGCTACACCGCGCAGATCTATCGCGATGGCGACGACGCGGATTACGTCAGCAAGCCGTTCGCCTTCGTGCGCGAAGAGCGCCTGGTAAGCAGCAGCGACATCCTGGAACTGCGTCTGGCGCCGGGCGGCGGCCAGGCGATTCGCTTTGTTCCGCTGGAGGCCAAGCGCTGAGCGATACCGTTACGGGGCTGCCGCAGCGCCTGCAAGGCCAACACGTGAACCACAGCGGCGCCGCGATGGCGTGAGCGCCGCGCCCGCATGGCGGATCGGCAGCCACGGTGGCGCATCGGGTGAACAGCGCGCATGGAATCGATTTCATCGCCATCAGCACGGTTGAATACGTATGCAGCCCGCGTTTGCACGTGGGCGCGGTGTCTACCATACGTTGCCGTCGTGACGTCCGTCCGGGCGTGCGACGCATGACATCCAGGCGTCTGCCGGATCAAAAATCGAAGAACAACATGTACCTGGGAGGGGAAAATGTTGAAGCACAAGCGCTCTGCGCTGAGTATCGCCCTGGCCGTTGCCATGGCACCGACGTTGGCTGCCGCGCAATCGGCAACGCCAGCACAGACCGGCAGCACCGAACAATCCGCTACCGAACAACCCGCCGGCGCTGTCACCGAGTTGGACAAGGTGCAGGTCACCGGCCTGCGCCGCGCCATCGAAGGTGCCATTTCGGTCAAGCGCGACTCCACCTCGATCGTGGAAGCCATCTCGGCCGAAGACATCGGCCGCCTGCCGGACGTGAGCATCGCCGAATCGCTGGCACGCCTGCCCGGCCTGGCTGCGCAACGCGTTGCCGGCCGTGCGCAGGTCATCAGCGTGCGGGGCCTGTCGCCGGACTTTTCCACCACGCTGCTCAATGGCCGCGAAGTGGTCAGCACCGGCGACAACCGCAGCGTGGAATTCGACCAATACCCGTCCGAGCTGGTCAGCGGCGTCACCGTCTACAAGACGCCCGACGCCGGCCTGGTCGGCCAGGGCCTCTCCGGCACCGTGGACATGCAGACCGCACGCCCGCTCAGTTACAACGAGCGCGTGATCGCCATCGGTGGCCGCTACCAGCGCAATTCGCTGGGCAAGGCCGCCAACGTCGACCCGTACGGCAACCGCTTCAACGTCAGCTATATCGACCAGTTCGCCGACCGCACCATCGGTCTGACCATCGGCTACGCGCACACCGACATGCCGATCCAGGAAAACCAGGTGGGTCTGTACGAACCCTGGCAGCAGGTCAACGCGCAACGTCAACGCCCCGGCGTGGCCGATGGCGTGTATTTCTCCGATGGCATCAAGGCGTTGCGGCGTACCGGCAACCAGAAGCGCGACGGCGTCATGGCCACGCTGCAGTACCGCCCGTCCAACGCCTGGACCAGCACGCTCGATGCCTTCCACACCGAAGCCGAGCAAATCGATACCGCCAACCAGTTCGAGCTCAACCTGAGCAACTACAACGGTGGCTACACGCCGGGCTTGAACGTCACCGACGTGCGCGTCAACGATAACGGCAGCTTTGTCGGCGGCACCGCCAGCGGCGTCTATCCGCTGGTGCGCGGTATGTACAACAAGCGCGAAGACACCATCGACGCCTTCGGCTGGAATAACGAAATCACCGCCGGCGCGGTCAAGATCGTCGCCGACCTGAACTACTCCAAGGCCACCCGCGACGAGTTGAACCTGGAGAACAATCTCCAGCGTGCCCCGATGCCGCAGCTGGACACGGTAGGCGTGTCGGTCGTCGGCAACGGCTTCTCGCAGCTGGCGCCGGGCATGAATTATTCCAATCCCGATGAGCTGTTCCTGACTAACACCATCTACGGCTCCGGCTACGGCAAGGTGCCGCGTGTGGAAGACGTGCTCAAGGGCGCGCGCCTGCAGGCCAGCTTCGCCATGCCCGAGGCACTGAGCTGGTTTTCCGACCTGGACGTGGGCGTCAACTACGCCAATCGCGAAAAGCAGAAGACCCAGCCGGAAGGCAACATCACCCTTGGCGCACAGGGCGAAGCCACCGTCGGTGCGGACCTGCAATATGCACCGGTCAATCTCGGCTTTGCCGGTCTCGGCTCGCTGCCTGCATGGAATGTACCGGCGGCCGTGTCGCGCTACATGCTGTTCAATCCCAGCGACGATGCCTCGTTCCTGGTGTCCAAGGCCTGGACGGTCGAAGAAAAGATCACCACCGCCTGGCTGCGCGCCAACATCGATACCGAATGGGGCCAGGTGGGCGTACGCGGCAATATCGGCGTGCAGCTGCAAAGCGCCGACCAATCGTCACAGGCCAACTACTGGGATGCCTCGCAGCCGGCCGGCAGCGAGGTGCGTCCCATCGACGATGGCAAGAAATACCGCGACTGGCTCCCCAGCCTGAATCTGGCGTTTCAGTTCCCATACGAGCAGACCCTGCGTTTTGCGATGGCCAAGCAGGTCGCACGCCCGCGCGTGGATCAACTGCGTGCCTCGCTGGAATTCGGTGTCGACACCTCCACCGGTCGCCCCGGCGCCAGCGGCGGCAACCCGATGCTCGACCCGTGGCGTGCCAACGCCCTGGATATTTCCTACGAGAAGTATTTCGCCGATCGCGCGTATGTAGCTGCGGCGTTCTTCTACAAGGACCTGAAGAGCTACATCTACACCCAGAGCCGCGACAACTACGACTTCTCTGCACTGGTCGCCGGCTACGTGCCGCCACCGGGCTCTGCGCCGGTGCTGACCACCGGCACCTTCAGCGCCCCGTTCAACGGCAAGGGTGGCACCCTGCGCGGCGCCGAACTCACCGCCTCATTGCCGCTGGACCTGATCTTCGCCCCGTTGGAAGGCTTCGGCATCCAGGCCAGCGCCACCTTCAACGACAGCGACGTCAAGATCCGCGACCCGGAAAGCGCCTCCAGCGTGGGCGACGGTGAAATCAGCCTGCCCGGCCTGTCCAAGCGCGTCTACAACCTGACCGCCTACTACGAGCACAAGGGCTTCGAAGCGCGTGTCAGCCAGCGCCGGCGCTCGGACTTCATCGGCGAGATCGGCAACTTCAACGGCAATCGCACGTTGCGCTACGTGGTCGGCGAAAACATCACCGACGCGCAAATCAGCTACAACTTCAGCGAAGCCAGCAGCCTGTCCGGCCTGACCCTGCTGCTGCAGGCCAGCAACCTCAGCAACTCGCCGTATCGCACCTACGCAGAAACCAAGGACCGCCCGCTGGAATACATCGAATGGGGCCGCACCTTTGTGCTGGGTGTGAACTACAAGTTCTGACGTGAAGTGAACCGGAAGTTTCGATGTGAAGTGAGCTGGAAGTTCTGATGTGACATGAGCTGGAATTTTTGATGTGACGTTAACTGGCAGTTCTGATGTAACGCGGACTGGCAGTTCTGACGTAACGCGAACTGGAAGTTCTGCACCGATTGACCAGTGAACCACTGACCAGCGATGCACTCCTTCCCTGACGTCACCCCTCGCCACTCGAGGCGCCAAAGCCCCTCTCCCACCGGGAGAGGGGTTGGGGTGAGGGTACGGCGCCCACGGAAACAGAATCATTGCCCGAGATGCACTGCGTCACCCGCCTGCATATTCATCGGCAGAAGCATTGAACTACTACCGCAATGCAATCACGGGGCGCATCGGTCTAGACGTCGAAATATCGTTTTGAGAAAAGCCGCCGTTTAGACAACGGCGGCTTTCTCTTGCAAGAACAACATCACAATTCCGACAAACGGGATCGCCACAGGCCAGACGGGCTCAGCGCCAATCAGACATGTGTATGTCCCACTGCCTGCCACCTAAACGCAAGACAGGCTGCAAGACAGGAGACACTGCGTTGACTGGCAGTGCCGCCAGTTGCAGTCAGCTTGATCGGGCAAGCGTTTGAAGTAGTTTGATCAGGCCAAATTAGATCGGTTCAACAGAGATGCATCACCGTCGCCTGCAACAGCAGCGGCATGTGACGCGTCTTGAACCGCTTGCCAGGCACGCTGCTCTGCGTGCGCGCCGTTTCGCAACCTGACGACCCATAAACGAAGCGAGGCATCCCAATGGAATGCCTCGCTGGTATCACTCAATCTCGCCCACACCTGCACGCGATGGCGTCACTCCCCGCCCGTCGCGCAAACCATCGCATGCCCAGGCAAGCCTATGCGGCCATGCTCGATCACGCCGCGCTCCACCCCCGGCACATCGATCTGGCTCCACGCACCTGCAGGCAGCGAAAGCTCGGCAACGTTGGAGGACAAGTTGAAAGCCAACAGCATGACCTGCCCTGCATGCTCACGCCGGAACATCAGCACCGGCTCTGCCGTGTCGTAAAACGTGATCGCGCCTTCGCGCAGCGCTGGCAAGCGCTTACGCCAGGCAAGGAACGCCTGCACGGCGCTCAGCACGGAGTGTGCATCGTCCTGCTGCACGCTCACCGCCGCGAGCCGATGCGGCGCGGACAACGGCAGCCACGGCTTGCCGCTGGTGAAGCCTGCAGACGGCGCGTCGGTCCACGGCATCGGCGTACGGCATCCATCGCGCCCCTTGAAGGTCGGCCAGAACGTGATGCCATAAGGATCCTGCAGATCCTCGAACGCCACGTCCGCCTCGCCCAACCCCAGCTCCTCGCCTTGATAAAGACAGATTGAACCACGCAGCGAACACAGCAACGCCACCACCATCCGCGCAAAGACCGGCGAGGCATCGGCGCCGCCCCACCGCGTCACAGCGCGCACCACATCGTGGTTGGAAATCGCCCAGCACGGCCACCCTTCCAGCATGGTCGCCTCGAGCCGGCTCACCGTCTCGCGGATGTAGGCCGCACTGTAATCCTGCACCAACAATTCGAAGCTGTAGCCCATGTGCAAGCGGCCGTGGGCGGTGTACTCCGCGGTGGTCGCGAGTGAATCTTCGGAAGAGATCTCGCCCAGGCTCACCGCGTTCGGGTAGCGATCGAGCAACGCGCGAAGACGCTCCAGGAACACCAGGTTCTCCGGCTGCGTGTTGTTGAAGTAGTGATACTGGTACGCGTACGGATTGTCCGCACTGAAACCACGCCCTACCCGCTTGTCCGCCGCCTTGGCCGGGTTGTCGCGTAGCTGCGCATCATGGAAGCAGAAGTTGATCGCATCCAGCCTGAAACCATCTACCCCGCGATCCAACCAGAACCGCACATTGTCCAGGGTCGCCTGCTGCACCTCGGCATTGTGGAAATTGAGATCGGGCTGATCCACCAGGAAATTGTGCAGGTAGTACTGCTCGCGCCGCGGCTCCCACTGCCACGCCACACCGCCGAACAGCGATAGCCAGTTATTAGGCGGCGTACCGTCCTCACGCGGGTCAGCCCACACGTACCAATCCGCCTTCGCGTTGGCTTTATCCTGACGGCTTTCCTGAAACCACGCGTGTTCAATCGAGGTGTGGCTCAGCACCTGGTCGATCATCACTTTCAGCCCGAGTGCATGCGCCTTGTCGAGCAGGCGATCAAAGTCCTCCAGCGTGCCAAACAACGGATCCACTGCCCTATAGTCGGCGATGTCATACCCGAAATCGGCCATCGGCGACTTGAAGAAAGGAGAGATCCAGATCGCATCCACACCTAGCCCAGCGATGTAGTCGAGCTTGGCAATGATGCCAGGCAGATCGCCGACCCCATCGCCGTTGGAATCCAGAAAACTACGCGGATAGATCTGATAGATGACCGCCCCGCGCCACCATGGTGTCTGCAACATGCACGCCCCTCCCGGGCTTTTGCGGGTGCTGGAATATGCACCCGGCCAAGGCCATTAGCGTAGCTGCGCTACCGACACCGGGCGTAACCGTGCATACGTATTCATGGGCAGACGTTCGTCACACGGGCGTAGGTTTCCCTGCCATCCAGACCTTCCAGAACCCGTCCATCACATAGATCAGCGGACGGCTGTCGATCAAAGCTTCCAGGCGATGTCCCACAAGAAAAACCCTGGCAATGCCAGGGTCATTGATGTCGCCCCACACATAAATGGCACCGGCAACGCCAGAGCCATCGATTCCGCACTACCTCGCCCTTACATCGTTGGGCCGCGCGTCTCGGTATGCAGCTGTGTCAGCGCCTGTTGCTGCACCTGACGCTGACTCTCCTCAGCCACCTGCCGGCTGCTGTGTTCCAACGGCTGGGCTTGCGCTTGAGTGCGATCCACGAACACGCGCTGCATCGCCGGGTCGGTCATCTCGCCCTGTACAGCAAAGAAGCCATCGCCGCTCTTATTGGGCACCACATGGTCGATGCGTTGCATGCCGCTCACCTTGGCCTCGAATACAATCTGGCCAGCCGCCTGCTGCAGATCCTGACGGTTGGCAAAACCACCACGCTCGCCCAAGGCTTCGAGCTTACTGACTGCGCCGTTGTACATCGCGTTATCGGGATGGCGGGAATCGGATAACAAGGGGCTGGATGTCTGCACCGGCACTGCCGGAGTGACCGTCTGCTCGGCCTGCTTGGCGGTGTGCTGCGACAATGACTGGCCTAATGCAGCTTGCGTCTGCCGTCCCACCACGCCATCGATCTGCAGGCCATGCTCGCGCTGGAATTGCTCGACCGCATATTTGGTATTGCCACCAAAATCGCCATCGGCGTGGAGCGGCTTGCCGTCACGGCCGGTGGCACCGAGTTGGGCAAGTTGGCCTTGGAGCTGCTTCACTTGCTCGCCGCGCTCACCTTGTTCTAGCCGGCTGTCGTGCGACTTTGCGGCATGATGGGAGGCCGAGCTCGGTGCCACGCTGGCTTTAAGATCAACACCATCCCGCTTAACGCTTTCGATCAAATCGGGAACACGACGTTCCCAACTTTCCGCGTGTCGTTCGCAGTCCTTAGCGGCTTCGATACTCCAAGGTTTACTAGGCGTCACGCCATTAACGACACGCCGGGCGTTGTAAACGTCGTGGCTGTCAGCATCAATGTAACGATCGAGCGGCTTGCCAGTAAACAAGCCATCGCGCATACCGACAACCAATACCTTTGCCGCAATTTCAGGGTCTTTCGCCACGTCCGGGTTGCGGACCATTTCGCCATTTAGGCCAAGCAGCTTGTCAAACTTGGCATAATTGTAATCGTGCGTGAGATGGACATAGCCACGGCCATAAAATTCTTCGCCGCCGCTATATCCAAGTTTGCGCGCCTGGCTGCGTCCGAAATCTTCTTCAGGCGCTTGAAAGTTACGCGTCTCATGCTGAGCCGTCGCCAGAATGTACGATATTTGTTTTGGATCGGTCACACCGTTCTCAAGAGCGGTTTTGACGATCAACCTAACGGAGGATTCCCGATCTACACCAAAGCCTTCGGTGCTACGACCACGTCCATCGCTCATAGTATACTCCGTACGCGCATGTCATTAGAATTTGTTGTTGCATCGCCGGCATTACAGACCCGAAGATGCGTTGCATGTACTCACTACAAACTACCTGCCGCTTTTTAGTTGTCCACTCCTCTCAATTCACCGTTCTGGAGCCGCTCGATCGTTTTCTTCGGTTTAGCCGGATTATTTGTGTCTTCGGTTACCCGCTCTATCAGCACTGCTTTGTTATTTTTTAGCTCGTAAGTATCGAAAACATGGATACAACATCCATCCCCTGAAGTAGAAGTCAGCAGATTCCCTTTCACGGAGAAAAGACCATTGGCCATCACCGTGATATCGGATAGCGACTGATTAAAAACAAGAAGTTGTTGTGCGGCATCGAAAAGATAAACGCTGTAAGAGGGGCCTCCATAGTTACCCTCTTTACCCGACCAAATCACTAGATCCTCATGTCCATCGCCATCGACATCAGCCAGGATGATCGAGTGACGGTTTTTCTTGTACATGTCATTCAGAGGACCATGATAAAGAGTGGAATTGCTATCTATGTAAAGCGACTCAGGCTCCACAGCAATCGGCTTACCACCTGGAAATGTCACTTCTACAACCGGCGAGCGGCTACAAAGCATGATTCCCGAGCCATCTTCGGTGCAACCCTGCGCCTTGATTGAGACGTTAATTCCGCTGATGCTTGCTCTTACCTCACCTTTATCATTTAGCGTTGCATTAACTGTCGCTGGCATTTCTGAATCCCCTTGTGAGGCTGGCGCCGTAGCTTTTTCGAATTGATCAGCAGAAATTTTTGGTGCACCAGCATCTCCAGAAGGAGCATTACCAGGACTGCACGCTGCAACGAAGAAGATGCAAAATAAATATAGTGGCCGTAGCAGATCTCTTGCCGACGCAAACCCCGCCATAAAACCTCCGATTAAATTAAATAACCACTTTATTTAATAAATAATAAAATTGTCAAGCTGCAAAATTTGCGTTCCATGGAATATTAAGCTTCCACAGAATATCTCAACGCCAATCCATTTTACCAGCCCTTAAAGCGCGCCCGGCCAAGGGCGTTAGCGTAGCCGCGCTAGCGACGCCGGGCAAACCCAAGCATACGTATCGCGTGTAGACGTTCGTCACGCAGGCCGAGACTGTGCAGAAATGTCCGCAGGTCGGTATGATCGCGGCGCCAGCCCTTGCGGTCTGGATGATCCACCAGCCGATGCTGCACCGCCGATCTGCGAGTAAGCCGTAAAGCTGCCTAACGTGTTTTGGAAAAAGAACGCGGCCATTGAAGGCTTCATCAGGATCAGAAGCGTCAACACTACGCCCATCCCGCCGGTTTGCATGGCCTGGCTTGTGATGCCGTTCGTAAAATCCATGTCCAGCACCATGCCAAGCCCCTTGACCGCCCAGAGCGATCCAGCGACCTTAGCTACCATCTTCATGCAAATCGACACCATCGCGGCCAGCACGCCCATCGAGAACATCGTACCGATACCATAAAGCAGCCACTTCTGGAACAACTGCTTAGTCTGATCAAACAACAGGCACAGGATGAACAACGGCCCAAACCCGACGAACATCGCAGTGGCAATTTGGTGCAGCAACAACACAGCGGCAGCCCTTAGCGCCGGACAAACTGATCTTTCTACATTAGTATTCGTGAAACTCCGCCTTACTACAATCCGAATAGCCCACTACGCAGTCCGCGTGTCCGCAATCTCGCAATGCATTACTTTCTGCCAACTCTTTGGAGTTGTCGTTAAAAGTGTTGAATTTTCCAAGCTGAGTTGACTGCGCTTGAGCTATACAAATATTTTTATAAAAAACTTTAACTTTACAATTTACCCCACCAATTTCCATACAGGCCTTGATTGCATTTTTCTTTGCTGCAGATTTGGAATGCTCCTTTGCTGCAACGCCAAGTACTGAGTTGTCCTGGCTTCTGGCAAGAGCCCCCCACCGAGCTTTCCACTCACCGGTTGGTTGGGGTACATTTGAGTTTCCAGAGGCAATAGGCGCGCACCCTGACGCTCCCTGACCGCCAATAGGATAAAAGCCAGGCGGACATGCACCTTCTGCAAAAGCCAGAACCGGAAAAATATTAAGAAAAAGAGGCAAGAAATAGCGTTTCATAAGCATTTCTAGTTAGGATTTCGACTGGAAGCGCGCTCACCTGGCTGCTGGGACTGCGGGGCACCAAAACCTGATATTCGCATTCCTGTCATTGCTCCATCGTCTACTCGATTAGGCTGTGCGGAAGGTTCAGCAGGTCGGTATGACCCAGGCGCTTGTCCCTGCGGCCCTGGCGATCCGCCAGCCGAAGCCGCACCGCCAATCTGCGAATACGCCATGAAGCTACCCAGGGTTCCCTGGAAGAAGCACGCGGCCATCGGAGGTGTCGTCAGGATTAGAAGCGTCAACAATACGCACATCCCGCCGGTTTGCATGGCCTGGCTTGTGATGCCGTTCGTAAAATCCATGTCCAGCACCATGCCAAGCCCCTTGACCGCCCAGAGCGATCCAGCGACCTTGGCGACCATCTTCATACAAATCGACACCATCGCGGCCAGCACACCCATGGAGAACATCGTGCCGATGCCGTAGAGCAGCCACTTTTGGAACAGTTGCTTGGTTTGATCGAAAAGCAGGCGCAAGACGAACACGGGCCCAAAGCCAGCAAACATCGCAATAGCCACCTGGTAGAGCAGCAACATGGCAGCGGCCGTCAGCGCCGGACCACCGGTACCAATACCTGTCATCCACATTGCGGTGGCTTTTTCCTCCTGCAGCCCCTTGTCGTCCACCACTTGAAGGGCGTCGATCGTGGTCAGCGCCACCTGCATCCAGGCCAGGCTCTCATCGATCTGCTGCTCAGCCATCTCATCTTCATTGCCGGTGATGAGCGCAGTGATCTCCTGAGGAACGTCCACTGCCAGAAACTGATGTAGATTCTGACCAAACATGCCATCGACGATGCCACCATGACCACCAGCGCGCCACGCGCCATGTCGGTGACCAGCATCATCAAATCACGGCTTTTTTGTGGAGTTAATCAAATAGCTCCCGCAGCAGAATTCACAGCGTCATGAGCGTCAGAGCGACGCCTGGCACACTTCACATCCTCGCACATTGCTTTCAGACCGAAATCATAAATCTCGATCCGTAAATTCACAATAATAGCTTGGAAAAACAATAAATCTCTAATCGACCCGCCATTGGCTACACGCCTACCCGCGCACCAATATCACACATAAACAAAATAATTAATTAATAACGCCGAAATTCAGACATGCTACAATCAGTATAAATAAGCTCACACTTTCCGACCTTCGACTTAGACTCACAAGCCTCCAACACGAGCTTCTTTGCTTCATCTACTGACTTCGCTCCTTGTATCGTGCTCCCTCCCCCATCTATCGACCGTGCCACGGCAGCGCATTGATTGTAATATACGAAGTTAACTTTGCAGGCTTTGCCACCCAATCCTACGCAATCTTGTATGGCTGCACGCTTGGCATCGGATTTACTCTTATTTCTAGCCGACGCACCGAGAACTCCTACAGCTGTATCTATAGCAAAAGCTCCCCAGCGCTTCTCCCATTCACCTGTAGCTTGAGGTAACTGGGAGCCAGTGTCTCCTCCACTCATCGGCGCGCACCCTACGGCTCCCTGCCCGCCAATCGTGTAATATCCCGGAGGACACTGGCCCTCGGCATAAACATCGCTTGCAATCAAGAAAAAGAATATAGCAAATTTCATTATCATGACCTCAAATCACGATGAGCAGCCTTTGCCCCAGCATCAGAATTACTACTTTGCGTTGGGATACCACCTCCTCCCATCCGAACATCATTATTTTGCTGGGTGGAGGCCGAGGTGTTAACGGCCTGCGCCGGTGTGTAAGAGTCGGGCGCCTGCCCCTGCGGCCCAGGTGCTCCGCCAGCCGAGGTCGCACCGCCAACCTGCGAGTACGTCATGAAGCTGCCCAATGTGCTTCGGAGAAGACTGGGGCCGTCAGGGATGTCGTCAGGAGTAAAACGCCCTTGCCTTCTATTTGTGCATTGCCTGGCTTGTGATGCCGTTCGTAAAATCTATATCGAGTAGCATGCCGAGCCCTCGACCGCTCAGCCAACTGCTTGCATGCTTGGCTTATGATGGCGCTGGTTAAATCCATGTCAAATAACGTTGTGACACCCTTTGACACATTGAGTGACCTCGTTGATGACACTCTTTAGAAGTAATTGCGGAACCAATGACAGTGACGAGAAATTTTCTTGATTTAATAAATTAATATTTCCTGAAGGAAGACATACTGCAGGCGGAATAAATTACTTCACAGTTCTTCCCGGGTGATTTCCCTATACATGCCTTTACAGCTAGGTCCTTTGCGCCATCCAAGGTTGGAGAGCCTGAATATCCGGCACCTCCGGAACCTAAGCCCACAGCAATTGCAGCGCATTGATTTTTGTAAAAGAAAATAGGTTTACAATTAACGCCGCCAACTTTCCGACATTCCAACTCAGCCTCTTGACGAGCCTTCTTCTTAGAGCTTTGGCCCGAAGAAGCCCCAATGAATCCTTTGGCTTCATCGAATGCAAAAGCCCCCCACCTAGTTTCCCATTCTCCAGTCGCGGTAGGCGTTGTAGCATTAGATGAACCGCTCATCGGAGCGCAGCCCGCTACCCCCTGCCCACCAATTGGATAAAACCCGGGGGGACAGTTTCCTTCTGCAGAAGCATCTAGAGATTTAAAAGTCAGAAGAAGAATTATTGCAAATAATATCAAGACTTTCATTGAAATGATCCTAAACATTCAAATCACGATGTGCACCACGTCCACTTTGACTCGACTCAGAGCCGGACGAAGTATTAGCTCCCACTCCTCTCACCGTAGGAGCAATTGTAGTTGATGTAGAGCCCTCATCAACCCGCTGCGCAGGCGTATATGTCCCCGGCGCTTGCCCCTGCGGCCCAGGCGATCCGCCAGCCGAGGCCGCGCCGCCGATCTGCGAGTACGCCATGAAGCTACCCAGCGTGCCCTGGAAGAAGAACGCGGCCATCGGAGGTGTCGTCAGGATCAGGAGCGTCAACAATACGCCCATCCCGCCGGTTTGCATGGCCTGGCTTGTGATGCCGTTCGTAAAATCCATGTCAAGCACCATGCCGAGCCCCTTGACCGCCCAGAGCGATCCAGCGACCTTGGCGACCATCTTCATACAAATCGACACCATCGCGGCCAGCACGCCCATCGAGAACATCGTACCGATACCGTAAAGCAGCCACTTCTGGAACAGCTGCTTGGTCTGATCAAATAACAGGCACAGGATGAACAACGGCCCAAACCCGACGAACATCGCAATGGCCACCTGATACAGCAGCAACATGGCAGCGGCGGTCAACGCCGGTCCGCCCGTACCGATGCCAGTGAACCACATGGCGGTCGCTTTCTCTCGTTGCAGGCCTTCATCATCGACGACTTGCAGCGAGTCGATCGTGGTCAGAGCGACCTGTCGCGCAGTGAAGCATGAAAAACCTACTAACTAAGAAATCATTAAAATCAGTACCTTTTAAAATAGGCTTCACTGCATCCGGAATAAAATATTTTGCAATCACCTATACCGCATAACTTTAATGCCAAATCCTCCGCTCTAACCTTCGAAGAAGATATGTAAGATTTAGATATATTCCTCTGTTCAGAACTCGCTACCGCAATGCAACCATTTTTATAGAAAACCTTGGCACTACAACCCTTTCCCCTCCCTGCATACAAAATTCAACAGCGACATCACGTGCCTCAGACTTTGATCGCCTGCCCTCTGCCACCCCTAAACTTTTATCATCTTCGTCGTAAGCTAATGCTCCCCACCTAGTCTGCCACTCCCCGGTCGGCTGGGGGTTACTGCTACCCCCAGCGCTAATAGGCGCACAACCAGAAACGCCTTGCCCTCCGATAGGATAGGACCCAGGAGGACAGGCTCCTTCAGCAAAGGAATTGCTGGACGAAAAAAGAAGCATAACCGCCCAGAAAAAAATCCCAGTTATCTTTAATACGGAAAAATTAGACATTAGATTCACGGTTTGATGCTCGGCTACCAACTTGTGGGGATGGTACATTGCCTGAACCAAATATCTGTTGAGGCGCCCTGCTAGTTTCCCCACCTGCATGATCATTAGTAGTTGGTTGACGTGGAGTGTAAGACCCAGGCGCCTGTCCCTGCGGACCAGGAGACCCACCAGCCGACGCTGCACCGCCGATCTGGGAGTAGGCCATAAAGCTGCCTAACGTACCTTGGAAGAAGAACGCGGCCATCGGAGGCGTCGTCAGGATCAGGAGCGTCAACAATACGCCCATCCCGCCGGTTTGCATGGCCTGGCTTGTGATGCCGTTCGTAAAATCCATGTCCAGCACCATGCCAAGCCCCTTGACCGCCCAGAGCGATCCAGCGACCTTGGCGACCATCTTCATGCAGATCGACACCATCGCGGCCAGCACGCCCATCGAGAACATCGTACCGATACCGTAAAGCAGCCACTTCTGGAACAGCTGCTTGGTCTGATCAAATAACAGGCACAGGATGACAACGGCCCAAACCCGACGAACATCGCAATGGCCACCTGATACAGCAGCAACATGGCAGCGGCGGTCAAGGCCGGTCCACCCGTACCGATGCCAGTGAACCACATAGCGGTCGCTTTCTCTCGTTGCAGGCCTTCATCATCGGCTACCTGCGGCGAACCGATTGGTTAGCGTCACCCGTATCTAAGTTAAGGCAACCTAGAAGCGAAGCGGGTCAGGCCATTCCGTCAAAGACGATTTATTTGTATTTCCGAAAAACCGGATCAGTACACCCCTTAAACAATACGCCGCAAGACTTGCCATTTGAGGAACAACCACCCCTTGCTTCGCTCTCAGCTCTAGCTTCAGTTGGCCCTGTTCCCCATGTCACCACTCCCCCCTGAGAAGGCTGAGCAATTGCGAGGCATTGATTCTTGTAATAAACCTCGATTTTGCAGCCTTTATCCGTTAGTTGCTGACACTTTTCTAAAGCATCACTCTTGGCTTGGGATTTTGAAACAAAACCACTCGACACGCCGATTGCACCATCCCCCACCTTCGACATTGCCACCGCGCCCCAAGTTTTTCTCCATTCACCAGTAGGCGCAGCGCCTACTTGACCACCTGCAGGAATCGGGGCACATCCCATTGCGCCCTGACCACCAATAGGATAACTCCCAGGTGGACAATTACCCTCAGCATATAAACTCCCGCTGAGCAACAGTAAGCTCCAAAAAAAGAGATAGTTCAGTAGAGCTGAAATTTTCATCGTTTAGTTACTTCAATAACGAGGATTTATGCCTACGTGATCGGCTTTTGCCATCATTCCAGTAGGTTGATTAGATATCACGCCGCCGGAGCTATTAGCTGACATTACTCTTCCAGAATCGTGAGAAGAAGAAGATCCCTGACCTACCGAGGTGTCACGCGTGGGAGCTGGAGGGCTGTAGGATCCCGGCGCCTGTCCCTGCGGACCAGGAGACCCACCAGCCGACGCTGCACCGCCAATCTGCGAATACGCCATGAAGCTACCCAGGGTTCCCTGGAAGAAGAACGCGGCCATCGGAGGTGTCGTCAGGATCAGAAGCGTCAACAATACGCCCATCCCGCCGGTTTGCATGGCCTGACTTGTGATGCCGTTCGTAAAATCCATGTCCAGCACCATGCCAAGCCCCTTGACCGCCCAGAGCGATCCAGCGACCTTGGCGACCATCTTCATACAAATCGACACCATCGCGGCCAGCACGCCCAT
This sequence comes from Xanthomonas sp. WHRI 6106, assembly GCF_040202405.1. Classification (NCBI taxonomy): domain Bacteria; kingdom Pseudomonadati; phylum Pseudomonadota; class Gammaproteobacteria; order Lysobacterales; family Lysobacteraceae; genus Xanthomonas; species Xanthomonas sp. WHRI 6106. Next base: position 88,531 of record NZ_JBEGFC010000005.1, read on the forward strand.
CGAGAACATCGTACCGATACCGTAAAGCAGCCACTTCTGGAACAACTGCTTGGTCTGATTAAATAACAGGCACAGGATGAACAACGGCCCAAACCCGACGAACATCGCAATGGCCACCTGATACAACAGCAACATGGCAGCGGCGGTCAACGCCGGTCCACCCGTACCGATGCCAGTGAACCACATGGCGGTCGCTTTCTCTCGTTGCAGGCCTTCATCATCGACGACTTGCAGCGAGTCTATCGTAGTCAGCGCGACCTGCATCCAGGCTAAGCTCTCATCGATTTGATGCTCTGCGGTTTCATCTTCTTTTCCGGTGATAAGCCCGGTGATTTCCTGAGGAACGTCCACCGCCAGAAACTGATGAAGGTCCTGACCAAACATGCCCATTGACGATGCTACCATCACCACCAGCGCGCCACGCGCCATGCCGGTGACGAGTGCCATCATTGAGTCCCGGCTCTTTCCGGAGATAATCAGATAGCCCTGGAACAGGATCCAGAGTGTCATGAGCGTCAGTGCAATTCCTGCCACCCATTCCATCATCCGGCGCATTGTCTCCAGACCGAAATTGTAAATCTCGATTCGGAGATACTCGATAATGGCTTGGAAAAAGAAGAAATCTCCAATAGACCCACCATCGGCTACGCGCATGTTAGGAAGCCAATTGGAAACTGTGCTAACGATGTCCATAACCATGAGACGCATTCCTTGGTTCTAACGGTGCCGAAGCGCAAGCCCCGACGAAATTGCCGAGTGACAACTAGTTTGTCTTTTCGTTTTTCAGCGCTGCGCGCAGAGCGAGATTCTTGACCACCGTGCCAAGCAGCACTTCCTTCCCCTTAAGCGCCTGTTTGGCAAGTGACTTTTGCTTGTCCTCCATCAGCACGATATATGTCTCGTATGCCTGGTTACGTGCGGTCCACGTCGACATCTGGATGTCCATCGCGTTCGACAAGGTTCTCAACTCGAACATTCGTGCATCCACCGCGCCTGGCGTATTATTCCCTGCAGCACGAAACACGATACGATCAAGTTCCCGCTGAAAAGCGGGCATCGTCACTTCAATAAAATCAATCGAATCGTTGTAACGCTTATTTTTAAGCATTTGAATATAAGCGCAGGTCTTTTTTTGTTGCTCGTCGATTCCTTCACTGTTCAACGCCTCCTTGACCTTACTGGAAATAATTTCCTTCAGACCCGAGACACTGAACACACTGGGAGCCTCTCCACCGCAGCGCTCCTTGACCATGTATTCCTCGTCTACTTTCGCCAGCTCTACACCGTCCGGTAGCATTGATCGGTAGCTCGCCAGATCGATGAAGGCCATTGCGGCGTCATATTGTTGTTTCCACCGTCTTGCCTGGTCGATGAAATACTGCGCCTCTTTCGCGTATTGCGAATTATCTTTCGCAAACTGCCAAGCAGATTGGACCCGCTGTGTGAAATTTTCCACTAGGTTCGCTGGATCGATGAATGTCACAGCCTGACCATTCAGGCAAGCCGCGCAGCCAAGCACCAAGACCAGCGTCCGTAATTTGGACCCAACCCTAGACGATTTATCGGCGCGATCCTTTTTAACATTCATTTTCTTCTCCAGCTTCCCTTATTCGATCAATCGAAATATGCAACGTCCTTGCACTCAAGCAGCAGCGACCTGCTGCTTCTTGCTACGCGACCCCTTGCGCCTTTCGTAGAAATTCTCTAACCATTCTTCGGGCGACAACTCACTGACATGAACGCCACGCCTGAGCGCAGCATCCTGAATCACTCGGTGCATCACCTCGATGTTATCGGTCGAAGCGGAAATCACCGACAACGCATCATCCATGCCGCGCAGGTTGAGCTGACAGACACTAGATGCGTGCCCCTGCTTCACAAGGAAACACCGAGAGCGCTCGTCTAGTGCGGTTACCACTTGGAATTCTGCATCGGTGAGCTTCAACCCTTCGATGTAGTCCTCCTTACTCGCATTTGGATTAGGCAGCAGAATCAAGGTCGCCGTCTGTTCGATCAACGCTGCGGCAATATCGCTCTTCAGCGCGTCCTCCGGACTTTGGGTAGCAAAGATCCCCAGTCCGTTTTGTTTACGAATGGTCTTCTGCTTGTTTTTGGCAAACTCTTTCAGACCACCCTCGCCATCGAGAATCTTCCAGAACTCGTCCATCACATAGATCAGGGGGCGACCGTCGATCAGCGACTCGAGCTTGTGCAGGAGATAATTGATAACCGGCACGCGAACTTCAGGATTATCAATGACATCGGTATAATCAAACCCGATGATATTAGCTCGACTGAGGTCGACAGTATCTACCGGGTTATCGAATACCCAGCCAAGCGAGTTCCCCATTGTCCAGCGCCGCATACGGGCATACAGCCCGTCGTCACCCATATTGGGAAGGCTCTTTTGGAAGTTACTCATGCTGCGCAAATGCATCGGCGTATCCAGCATGTTTTCGACAGCTCGATAGATGTCTTCTTCTTCGCGCGAGGTGTACTCCCGCTTGCCAGCCAGCACCTTGATTAACTCTGCCAAAAACTGAACATTTTCTTCTGAGCGCTCGCACTGGAAGGGATTGAACCCGGTAGGCTGGCCATTTTCCAGGGCAAGATAATTCCCACCGCAAGCACGCACAAAAATCTCGGCACCACGGTCTTTATCGAAGAAGAAGATGGTGGGCGAAGGCTCGTACTTTTGTACCTGGCTCAACAGAAAGTTGATCAGCGCTGTTTTACCGGTGCCGGATTTACCGATCACCATCGTATTTGCGATCGCCTTTTCGCCAAGCGAATTTTCTGACGGGTGTGTGGCGTGGAAATTGAAATAGTACGGCTGCCCATTGGTGGTCTGCAGCGTTGTAACGCAGTCTCCCCACGGGTTATTGTGCTGTTTACCAGTCGCAAAATTGTGCAACGGCGACAAACCTAGAAAATTCAGTGAACTAATATTGGCCAGACGCGTCCTGTAGCGCCAGTTGCCGGGCAATTGAGAGTAGAACGACGATGCGATTGCGATATCTTCCTTCGCGGAGACAAAGCTTGCATTCGAGAGTTCGGCACGCGTCGCTGCAATATTCTGCGACAAGCGTTCCTGGCTGTCAGCGTAAATGGCAATCAGGAAGTGGTATTCGCCCAGCACAAAGTTGCCTGACGACAACTGATCCATGGCCTGATCGAGCTCGACAATTTGGCTAACGGCTTTGTCACCCGACGAAATCATCATGCCCTTCGTGCGATCAAGGACCTTTAGCGCATCTTGACGGCCCATGGGGCTAAATGAATGGGTGATGACGTATTCAAAATCGAGATACTTCAGCCCATTCAAGATTCCAGGGAACGTTGCCTCAGCATATTCCTTGATATTGAGAATGGCGCCAAAATGATTACCGCCATTTGGCGTTGTTACCAGGAAATCGCCCGTCTTGGGCGAAAACGTATGCCGGCTGACAGGCAGATAATCCTTGATCGGCGCCGACAGGACAGGAACCGGTTCGTCAATGCGGTTGATCAGATAGCCAAAGAACTCAAGCGCTTCAGAAAAGACAACACCGTTCTTCGCCTCGTACATTCCCAGACGATAAGGCGAGTAGTCACGAATGACAGCTTCGACGTTACCAGCCATCTCCATCAACTTGGCAATCGCCTGATTCTGCTCAGCCTGAAGCTTTTCGATATTGGTCGATTTTTCGACGAAGCGCTTTCCCGCGACGACAGGGCGGTAAATCATCGTCAGATACAACTCGTTCTGCATGATCCGCTGCGCCGACAGCATGTCGAAATATTCGTCAGAGAGATCCTGATTGAAGCGCTGCCGGAACGTGCTTTTGCTCTTGAGACGACGCTTGCGGCGAACGTCATGCACCCAAAATGCCACGTTGACAAAATCAGGGGCACGTAAGGTCTGCAGCAGGCGATTGAACGTGTTGTGCTTATGCTCCAAATCCCAGTCTTCACGCCCTACGAAGGGCAAGCCCTCCAGGTGCCACGTGATCAGGAAATCGCCGCCCGTGGTCTTGATGACCGCGGGTGCAACATGAGATGACAGCGTAACAAAGTCACCGATGGGCGCATCTGGACTGAACATGCTCTATTCCGTTGAAAACGCGTAACTAGGGGCCTTCCATAGAGCGGACCGGCAGCACGCTGCCGGTCCGATGTGCAGGCGTCAATCTTTCGGTGCAGGGGTCCGACGATAGTTATTCGGCGAAAACACCCAGTTACCAGAATGATCTCCAACATTCCTGACCTTGAACTGAAATTGCAGCTTCAGTCCAAGCATCCGAAAAATCATCTCGTCACGGCGCGCCATCTGCCGCAGGATGAAAATCTCAAGAGGAATGGCAGCCATCACCCACATCCTAGTGTAGAGAGACAGCAGAAACGTGCCTCCCACGATCAGGAAGAACGGCAAATATGGAACGCCCAAAAACATCGCTGGACGCGTGCAGCCCCTGAAGACGACGTTCTTATGCATTCATGTACTGGCTGAGGTGCATCACCATTGCGGTGCACTTCTCACCTTCCTCGCCGATCAACATGGTCGAGATCTGTCCGGCAGCACCGATGAGGACTCCACCGACCAGGATCGGCGCGACGTCACCAATCCGCTTGTGCGCGAATGCAATCTGGTATCCCGAGAAGATGACAGCAATGGTCACCACGGCGATCGACGCCATGCTGAGCAAGCCGTTGATGTCTTCAAAGAAACCGCAGACCTTCTGATCCGTGCCGCCGTATGAGGTTCCACCTGGGCCAGCCAACGCTGCGCCCGAAGCAAACACAGCGACCGACGCCACGGCGTAAGCAATTGTCTTGAGCGTACGACGTGCATTTGCAATGTCTTGATTGTTCATCTTCACTGTTAATCTCCTTGATGATGGTCTGGCAACAACTACTAGCCGGCACTGCCAGCCGTTGGGTTTGCAATCGTCAGAAAACGAATGCGGTATCTACACTCGGCGCAGTCGGCGCCGTGGGTGATCTCTGCTGGCTCATGGGACGTGCGCCATTGACTTTTTCGCCCCATGGACGCACCACGACAGGAGCTGAGGAGTTGCCGACGTCCGACGCAGATGCGTCTTGCTGCGCGTGCGAAGGCGGCTCGCCGACTGGCTCGCTCGGCCCGGGCCCACTCCGCTTCGTGAGCGCATTCGAAACAACACTGGAAATCGCCGCATCGGCCGTCCTCATCAACGCGCCCCGGGCGTACTCCGACACGCTCGAAGGAGCAATCACCAATGCGGGGTCACCATTCCGCTGGGGTATGAACTGCGCTCTCTGTGCCATTCCCTGCACCCTTTCGACTGTGCCTTGGTCGACAATTCTACGCTCTATTTGCATATTTGGAGCTGCCGTGACCCGCGCGGGCTTTGGCGCCTGCCTTGTGTTCACGACGGCAATCGGAGCGACCGCCTCAGCTCCTTTCTGCCCCTGAATAGACGCATAGATCTTTTGCACGTAACCATGTCGATACCCGGTGACGAAATTTCCCGAGTAGTAGCAGCTGAACGATTTACCCCAGTCATTGCCGGAGCGCGAATAACATTCAGCCAGGATCTTGGACCCGGCCTGCAAATTGGAACACTGATGGAACGCCTTTTCGTACGAGCTTAGGCCGTATTTGTTCAGGTTGTAGCGATTCACTTGAGCCAAGCCGACCGAAAAGTTGTAGCCTTTCTCTTCGAGCATCTTAACTGTAGCTAGCGCTTCTCCCATGGTTTTGGGTTGCCGCACGAGCCTACCCCCGACCACGCCGATGGCGTAGGGGTTACTGGACGACTCGACGTTCACCACGTGTTGCATCACCGACATGGGAACTGCCATTTCGGAACACGCAGCCATCTCAATTCCAGGAAGCATGACTCACCTCATCAGCTCTCGAAGTTCTTGACGGGCACCGCTTCACGCGAACGCACGCTCAGGGTTGAAGTCGATACCTGTGATGTAGCGCCGACCCGCATGTGCCTTGATGTGTACGACGACGTCAATCGTCATCATCAACAGACGCTTGATAATTGCGAATTCAAGTCCGGATCCTTCGGTGGACGCCTTCACCATCAGCGCCAGCTGGTCCCAGGTTTGCTCAGGACTACCGGCATGGCAGCTTGTAATCGATCCGGGATGGCCCGATGCGCAATTACGGATGAAGTAGAACGCCTCGTCCCCTCGTAGCTCCGCTAAAATGATCCGGTCCGGCTTCATGCGCAGGCACGCTTCCATACAGCTTTTTGCAGATACGTTGCTCGCGCTCTGCCCACCTTTCGAATAGAGCAAGTGAACCGTATTTTGCTGTGTGAGAAATAATTCCCGCGCGTCCTCGATCGTCACAAGCCGCTCATTCTCCGGAATGTGGTGGACGAGCGACTTCATGAACGTCGTTTTACCACTGCCGGTTGCGCCCGACACGACGATATTTTTCTTATAAAGTACGGCGCGCCTGAAGAACTCGGCATAGTTCCGGGTATGCCGCAACTCTAGTAGTTCGCGATCTTGGTCGGTGAGGCTATGACCGGTTTCGAGAATCTGATCGAAAAAGCCGTCTTCTTGGTATTGCGCCAGCGTCTTCGTGTGCTTGGAAGGAAGACGGATAGTGATCGATACCTTTCCAGCGTCGCATGCCGGGGGGATAACGAACTGAGCACGCTGGCCGGTCGGGAACGTCAACGAAACCACTGGGTCAGCGTCGGTGATTCGCTGCCCCGTGTTGCTTTCGTTGACCACCGCGGTACAAAACTGCCGGGCGCGTTCAAAGGTCAGGGTTGGTACCTCGACACGCTGCCAGCCCGATGCCGTTTCCAGATAGAGCTCGCCGGGACGATTAATACAGATTTCCGTCACGTCTTTGGACGTCATGTATTCGTGAATACCCAACACTTCGTACTGATAGCGCAGGAACTCACTTGATACGTCGGCAATTTTGGACTCGGCGTCCATCGCAGCTATCCGTTATCGGCGCCGTGCAAGCACAGCGGTGAAATCGACATCTTTGGCCACATACACATTGACCACGACACCCTGGTTAATGGTGACCGTTGGCGGGCGGCGCATATTCTCATTGAGCGCTTCACCGGCCAGGCGCTCCATCGTGCGCGCAGTGGAACTTTCGTAAGGCTGCTGAATTGCCAGCCCATTGCCTGTGATGGTCGTCGTCTCAGGGCCGCTCTCAGCTGCCGCATATTTGAAGATGTCGGCCAGCATACTGATCATCAGCGCCGAGGTGATGCGACTCCCCCAATGTGCACTGTATTGGCCCGGATGCCCTGCGCCACCCAGCTGGTCTACGCCAGGGCTAGACATTGCAACGTCGATACCGTTCGGGGTAGTAATGCGATCCCAGATGACCGAGACGCGCTTACCAGTCGGACCACCACCATAGGCCCCGTAGATCTTAGATCCCTTCGGTAGCAGCAGACTACGTCCATTGATGGAATACACGGGCTCGGTTAGCAAGCAGGACGTAAAGCCAGGCACGTCGGTAATGATGCGCGTCTCGAGCACACACCGCAGATAGGTGCCTCGCACCAGCAGTGCATCCGGGTGATTGATGAAGCTGGCGCTGGATACATCATCCACATCGGGGCCGCGCTTGGGCTCACTCTCCTGAGGCGACGACTCGCCACCGGACGCACGCGACATGAGCTGCCGATACATCTCATCCGACGGCTGCGGTGGCGCATCAGCGCCAGCGTCGCCGCCCTGGCTGCCCGAGCCGAGTCCTGTCGAGGCCATGCGCCGCTCAAGCAAGCTTGGCCCGCGATCGTTACGCGGGGCATCCGACATCGGCTGATAATTGACTTGCGGAGGCGGCGCCGAGTTAGGAAGCGCAGGCAACACGTCGATCGCATCCGGCTCACTCGCCTGCACCGGCTCGGGATCGCGCTGAAGGTTCGGAATTGTCGGGGTAGCGGTGCGCGCGACCTGCGTCTCCTTCTTCGGTGCTTCTTCCTCGTCACGCGACTTCCGTAATACCAGAAACCCCATCAGGATCAGCAGCGCAACAATACCTGCGAGGAAGACTAACGCCTTCCTGTTCAGCCGTTGATCTTCCGCGCTTCGCAGCGTTGGCGCGGCAGCGTCCAGATTGGGGGCATCGCCCTGAGCACGACTGTAGTACGGGTTCGAGCCCAGTGCTTCTTCGTGGGTATCACGCGCTGCATCAGTCTGCTCACGACTTTGATCGTTGTTAGAAGTATTTGGACTCATTTCTTCGCATTCCTTCGCAGCCCGACCACGTTATCACCGTGACGGATAACCAGATAAGGGTACGTCCCATGCACGACCAACGTATTCCCTTCAACAGTGGTATTCACCACAAAATCTTCGCCATGCTCTTGCTCGCGCCCAAATACTGCCGGGAAACTACCGGTCTGGAATTCAGGAGACGGATTTAACTTCAAATAGGTAAAACGGCCGTCGTCGTAGGCACTGACCGGGATCAACCACGCCTTTTTCTTGTTTCGTGTGGAATACGAATAGTCAAAATAGTACTGACGATCCTTTGCCAATTCACTACTCAGCAACGGCTTGACTTCTTCCTCGACCGCTTTTTGAGCAACAGCAAACTGCGTGTCACCGGGATAAGTGAACGCGATCTTATACTGTACACCGTCGCGACGGGCCTGCTCCAGCTGGCGCCAGTCGGTCGCGACGACCTTCAGCTCGAAGATGTAAGAATTCATCTCAGTACGCACCATCAGGTTGGTGTCCACGTCGACGTTCTTCGGCTTGAGATAAAAGACGTTACCCCGACGGGTCAGCTCCCAACCGCTACTGAAACCCGTACTGTAATCCAGTATCTTCTCGTTTGGGCTCAGCTCGATCTGCGTCGTGATTCCTAGACCAGTCCGAACTTGGTAGATCTGATCGGGCTTGTAATCGTAGTAATCGACTGCTTGTGCCTGCACGACAATTGGCGACGCGGCGATTGCTGCGAGAAGGGCCAATGCAAGCCCGTATTTACGTCCACTACTCATACTCATCGGTTGCTTGCTCCCTCAGCAGTTCCAATGGAAATTGGCTCGACCGTTTGTGGCCCCACCGCTTGAGGCGCGCCAGCTCCGATAACGGGCAATTGATCGACTCTCGCGTCCAGCATCTCGGCAGCACCCTGCGCCGCCGGGGCAGCTTGATCAGCCGGTGCATCGAGTGCTTCGGCGTCGTCAGCCGGAACCGGTACTCCCTTCGAGTAGTCCGTATCGGCTCGGTATTCAGCTACTTGGAAGCCGAGCGGATTCAACACCCTGTCCTGCTCGGAAAACGCTACGTCATTGCGGTAAGTAAAACGCATTGTGATAATCCGGCTATCCAGATACCTACTGACGCCCGTTCGCTTGTCAAATAGGCTGCGCTGGATACGCACTGAAGCACCACTAAACCCACCATCAGGACGCGCATCGAGAGGGGTCAAGCTCAAAATTTTGACCCGGATCGCTTTCTCACGGCCATACATGACAAACGGATTTGCCGGGTTTGCTTTCGCGTAAAGCTGTCGATAGGAAGCGGCGACCGAGTCAGATGACATCAAAAACACCAAATCCCAATCCCGCAAACCCATCAACTGCGAATCATAAGATTCACGCGCCAAGACATATTGCGCGACGTTGCTACGATTAATAGCTTCGTTCGTGGTAATTTTTTCACCCTGGAACGTTCCGGTCAGGCGAGCGACGGTTGCCGTTCCGGTATAGGCATCGGCCATTACCAAGAAGGGAACCTTCTCCTTCAGTGGAAGGATATAAAAATAGCCGCCTGCCAAAATCATTGACAAAACTACCGAGCATCCTGCAACCATCCAGGCACGTCGCTCGCTCTTGCGGGCCATGTCGGCCACAGTGATTTCATAACTGACGGCCTTGGCGACAGACTGCTCTACCTTGGCTCCCGCGGCTTCCTTCTTACGGAACATGGGTTATCCGTTGATTACCAAATACGATCGTTGGGCCCGCACCCACCGGGGGGCGGCAGAGGGATCTACTGATTAGCGCCAGGCTTGGCGGCCGAGCTTGATGCCGGCTGTACAACGATCTTGTTGCCGACAACCACAACCGAGACACCCTGGCCCGCATAGACAGCACTCAGGCTGGCTGCAGCCTCATTGACATTGGTACTAGAAATTTCTGCCACCGCGCCAAATAGCGTGTAGTCAGAAAGGATCTTGTAATCCAGATCCATGCTGGAATCCTTGGCCCATCGCTCCAGCATCGCCTTCAACGTCCCGTCCATAGGCGTCGCTTGGTAGACATAAGACTTATAAAGCGGAATTTCCATGGTGGTCTTGGCAAATCGGTTGACAGGCTTCCACCGTCCACCGAAATCAGGGGCAGCCTTGGTCGCGCAAGCGCTGAGCAAGAGAATTGCACCCGACACTACACACATTTTTAGGACCTGCGCTTGCCTCACGCTACATCTCCATGGCGGGAGTGATGGCTTTCGCCAGACGAGTTCACTTCGGCCACTGGCTTGAATGAACCCAGAAGTATCTTTCGCCAAGCACCTGCCCGAGCCCGGCGCAACTGCCCGAGACCCCAACAAAACCAAGGCGGAAGAAACAAATTTGATTGAAATCATCGAAACGTTCCATGTTGAGCCCCGACCGAGCCGCTCCGGCTCGCCGCAGATCTTGCCCCAATCTTGACTTGTCAATTTGCACTGATAGCGACGCCACGTCAAGCATTAGTTAAAATTTCAGCAAAACAGGCACAAGCCCAACAAATGGCGTGATAGCGTTCACAAAATTTGGATTGGCTTAATGTCTACCTTAGCCAACAGCCTGGACGTGAAATATTTGTCTTCGTAATACTTGATTTTGTCGCATTTGACAGGATGCGGAATACCCTCGTACAGAAAGACCTCTTTAGCCATGCCCATCGCCTTGAGCTCCTGCGGCAACATCAACGCCCGACGCTCCTCTGACACGCTATGCGTGGTCTCCCGCCCCCTGGTGACGTTCTTCTTCTTGATGGTGGTGTAGCCCAGCATCTCGGAGTAGTCGTTGGCATCCTGCTGTTCGCGTGGTGCGTAGAGGATCTGCAGGGCGTGGTTGGTGATGATGGTGCGCGACAGGTCCTTGCCGTAGGTCGCATCCAGCTGCGCCATGCTCTGGATGATGGGCAGCAAGCGGATGTTGTAGCCGGCCATATAGGCTACAGCGGTGGCGATGATGTCCACCTTGCCGATCGAGGTGAATTCGTCCATGAGCAGCAAGCACTGATACTTGAGCTCCGGGTTGGACTTCGGCAGCTCACGGGTATTGAGGTTGATGATCTGGCTGAAGAGCAGGTTGATGATCAGGCGGCTCTCGGCCAGCTTGTTGGGCTGGATGCCGATGTAGATCGTCATCTTCTTCTTGCGCAGGTCCGTCAGCAGGAAGTCGTCGGCGCTGGTGGCAGCGTCCAACACGGGGTTGATCCACGCGTTGAGCGGTTCTTTCAAGGTGCCCATGATCGAGGCGAAGGTCTCATCCGCCTGTGACAGCATGTTGGCAAAAGCCGACTTGGCATTACTGCTGAGGAACCGCCGCTCCGACAGCGACTTCAGGTACTTCTTCAGGTCGGTGCCGTCGCCGGACGAGAGCCGGTAAATGCCGCCCAGCGTCGGCGCCCCTGCCCCGCCCGGAAAGCCCAGCGACAGCTCTTCGTCCCAGTTCTCGAACAGATACAGGGCAAAGGCCATGAACGCATTGCGCGCCTGGCTGACCCAGAATTTCTGGTCGTCCGAGCCATCCGGATACAGCATCGCGGCAATGCTCATGAGGTCCGAGACGCGGAACGCCGGGTCGTTCGACACGTAGGTCAACGGATTCCAGCGATGCGTGCGCCGGTCTTCGGCGAACGGATTGAACAAGAAGACTTCGTGGCCCTGACTCGCACGCCAACCACTGGTGAGATCGAAGTTTTCCTGCTTGATGTCCAGGACGACGATCGATTCCTGGTACTCGAGCAGGTTGGGGATGACGACACCGACACCCTTGCCCGAGCGCGTCGGCGCCGCAAGGATCACGAATTGCTGCCCGCTCAGACGCACCAGCTTGCCGTTGAATTTGCCGACGACGATGCCGTTCCCGCTGGGCTTGAAGAGCCCGTGCTTGGCAAGATCGGCGGCGCCAGCGAAGCGTGCGTCACCATGCAGGGCTCGCGCCTTCGGCTTGAGGATCAATGCAATCGCAATGAGCCAAACGATTCCCGGCAGACCGAAGCCAATGACACCGGACATCTTGATCTTAGTGGCGAACGGAGCGACTTGCGGCAAACCCAATGCGCTGAAATAGCGGTAATAGGTATCCCAGCTGTACAGGGCCGTATCAAGCCGCAGCAAGAGCAGCGTGATATAGCCGGACAGCAAGTACCCGGTGAGCACAGCGACCAAGGTGGCAATCGCAATCGTTTTGGGTTTGGACATGCGCCCTTCTCCTTAGGCTTGCATCTGACGACAACTAGCGACGAACAACGGGCTTATGATCGATCAGGCCGGACTTTCGCCCCCCGCTCTCACTTTCGACGAGAGAGTCGATCCATACCTTCGCCTGGTCCAGGGACAGATCGGGCGTGATTCGCGCCCCCGCATCGGTAACGACCGCGTACGCCACAACAGCATCAGGTGCATACATCTCATCGCGCGTAATCGCCACGACGCGATACCCTCCCCTGGTCAGCACGGTGTGCTGATACTCGTCCATCGCCAGCCTTCCTTTCCGTCAGCGCGGATGGGATGTTAAAGCAGGACGTGTGACGGAGAAAGCGCTTTCGGTGGACCCATGCGACCGCGCTGGCCAGACAGCACTGGTCCGGAAGCGGTGCGGGTGAGCCTGGATTGGATCAAGCCTTGGGGAGTGGCAGCTAGCCAGCGGCATCGGCCGATCGCAGAAGCCAGCCGCTTGCACTGGTAACGCGCCCAAGTCGTCCGAAGTAGCGTTCAGTTAGCGGGTCAAGCGACCCGCGCAAGGCGGCAATCGCGCAGATGTAGTAGGCAATAAGAAAGAATGAACTCCACGGCCCTATCGTAGATCGGATGGAGTTGGCCGCTACATCGTCCCAGGGCCGCGGCAACGTGGACCAGCCGCATGGGGAGCGTCTTGCAGGCTCACCGCCCAGCAGACACAACCAACCACCGTTGCACAAGGCTAGATCCTAGGCATCCAAGTGCAGCGACGAAGGGGTGAAGTCGATCATCGAAGATCTGGCCAAGGACAGGCCGAAGCAAGAGAAACTTCTGAGCAACGTCACTTCTGGAGTCAGTGGCAAACGTCGCTGCCGATCTTGAAGCCACCCAAGCCCTGATGTCGTCTGGACTTGAAGTGGTGGGCGGTACAGGGTTCGAACCTGTGACCCCTACCATGTCAAGGTAGTGCTCTACCGCTGAGCTAACCGCCCGAATCCTGCGCCAGCATTGCGCTGTGCAGGGCGCGCATTCTAGCGCAGGGTTTTGAGGATCACAAGCCCTCCTTGCGCTTAGACAACGCCCTGCCCTACCCCAGGCTTGCCGCCTTCAACTTCTGGATCTGGTCACGAATCTGGGCCGCAGCCTCGAACTCCAGATCCTTGGCGTGCTGGTACATCTTCTGCTCCAGGCTCTTGAGCTTGCCGGCGATCTCGGCAGGCTTCATCGCACGATAGTCCGGCGCTTCTTCGGCCACCTGACGCGACTTCGAACGTCCCTTGCCAGCCTTCTTCTCGGCGGCGTCCTCGCGGGCACCCTCCATGATGTCGGAGATCGGGCGCGCCACCGACTTCGGTGTGATGCCATGCTCGAGGTTGTACTCGACCTGTTTTTCGCGACGCCGGTCGGTTTCGTCGATCGCCGCCTGCATCGAGCGTGTCATCTTGTCGGCATACAGGATGGCCTTGCCGCGCAGGTTGCGCGCGGCGCGGCCAATGGTCTGAATCAACGAACCAGTCGAACGCAGGAAGCCTTCCTTGTCCGCGTCCAGGATCGCCACCAGCGACACCTCCGGCATGTCCAGGCCTTCGCGCAGCAGGTTGATGCCGACCAACACATCGAACTTGCCCAGGCGCAGGTCGCGGATGATCTCCACGCGCTCGACCGTGTCGATGTCCGAGTGCAGATAGCGCACGCGAATGCCGTGCTCGCCCAGGTATTCGGTGAGGTTTTCGGCCATGCGCTTGGTCAGCGTGGTGACCAGCACGCGGTCGCCGAGCTTGATGCGCTCGTGCACCTCGGACATCAGGTCGTCGACCTGGGTGCCCACCGGGCGGATCTCTACGACTGGATCGATCAACCCCGTTGGACGCACGACCAGCTCGGTGATTTCGCCGGCGGACTCGCGCAACTCGTAGGGTCCCGGGGTCGCCGACACATAGATGCTGCGCGGAGAGCGCGCTTCCCATTCCTCGAAGCGCAGTGGCCGGTTGTCGAGTGCCGACGGCAGGCGGAAGCCGAATTCCACCAACGTTTCCTTGCGCGAACGGTCGCCCTTGTACATCGCGCCGATCTGCGGAATGGTCACGTGGGATTCGTCGATGACCAGCAATGCGTCCGGCGGCAAGTAGTCGAACAATGTCGGTGGCGGCTCACCGGGCGCTTTGCCGGTGAGGTGCCGCGAATAGTTCTCGATGCCGTTGCAGAAGCCCACCTCGGCCATCATCTCCAGATCAAACTGAGTGCGTTGTGCCAGACGCTGCGCTTCGACCAGCTTATTCTGCGAATACAGCTGTTCCAGCCGTTCCTTCAGCTCTTCCTTGATCGTATCGACGGCGCTGAGCGTGCGCTCGCGCGTGGTGGCGTAGTGCGTCTTTGGATAGACGGTGTACCGCTGCAGCTTGCGCAGGGTCTCGCCGGTCAGCGGATCGAACAAGGTCAGCTGCTCGACATCGCCGTCGAACAACTCGATCCGTAATGCCTCGGTATCGGACTCGGCCGGAAACACGTCCACCACCTCCCCGCGCACGCGAAACGCGCCCCGGGTGAGCTCGAATTCATTGCGCGTGTACTGCAGATCGGTGAGATGACGGATCAACTGCCGCTGGTCGATGTGCTCGCCGATCGACAGGATCAGGCGCAGCGACAGGTAGTCCTCCGGTGCACCCAGTCCATAGATCGCCGAGACGGTGGCGACCACCAGCGAGTCACGACGCGAGAGCAGCGTCTTCGTCGCCGACAGGCGCATCTGCTCGATGTGCTCGTTGATCGAACTGTCCTTCTCGATGAAGGTGTCCGACGAGGGCACATAGGCCTCGGGCTGGTAATAGTCGTAGTAGCTGACGAAGTACTCGACCGCGTTGTTCGGGAAGAACGACTTGAACTCGCCGTACAACTGCGCTGCCAGCGTCTTGTTGGGCGCCATCACCAGGGTCGGCTTCTGCACCTGCTGTACGACGTTGGCAATGGTGTAGGTCTTGCCGGAGCCGGTCACGCCCAACAGGGTCTGCTTGGCCAGGCCGGCCTCGAAGTTGGCCACCAGCTTCTCGATGGCAGCGGGTTGGTCGCCGGCTGGAGAGTACGGGGAGACGAGTTCAAAACGGTCGGTCATGGAGCGGATCTCGGGGGGACGGTACGAAATCTCGTAGGTCGATGCCGGTAAAAAACTGACGCTCACTTGAGTGAAGCAAGCGTTTCCTGACATGCGGCCAACACGGAGACTGCTTGCTCGACCTCAGGGAGAGCGCGATGGAAGCAGTGACTCGTTCGAGCGCGAGAGGGTACACCGCAGTGCAGTTGTTGGTCGTGATGGCAGTCATCGCCATCACGTCAGCCATCGGCCTGCCGAGCTTCCAGAGCGTTCTGGAGTGGCATCGGGCGACGACACGAGTGCATTTGCTCACGGCACATCTTGCGATGGCGAGAAGTCTGGCCATTACACAGCGCGTCCCCATAAGCATGTGCCCATCTGCCGATGGGGCGACCTGCCGGCCCGACCGGGTGTGGAGTCAGGGCTGGATTCTGTTCAAGGACCCTGACCGCCACGGGCAACCAGCCCAAAGCGACGCCATTCTAAGGATTACCCAGTATCCGGCGACTGGCGATATCGACGTCACCTCGAGCCTCGGCAGGCCTGTAGTCCGGTTCCTTCCCAGCGGCCGAAGCAGCGGCACCAACATCACCATCAGCCTGTGCACCAATGCCAAGCGACTTGCAGACGTTGTGGTCAACAACGCAGGGAGAGCACGCGCCGTGCGCTACGCCATGCCCACCAGCTGCACGCAGCCGTGAGGCCAAAAAAAAGGCCGCGACTAGTCGCGGCCTCTTTTCACATCTTGGCGCCCGAAGTTGGACTCGAACCAACGACCCCCTGATTAACAGTCAAGTGCTCTAACCGGCTGAGCTATTCGGGCGGGGAGGCGTATTCTAGACACCAATTTCGGGAGATGCAACCCCCAGGAGCAAACATCTGGACCTCACCAGCAGTCAGATTTTGCGCCCTTAGAATTGGACTTCCTTGACGCTTGGTCAATACCCAAATCGCCGCATTTGTCCTGCACCTGGCCACCTTGCGCAGTAGCGGAAATAGAGAAAGTCGACTGACTGGCCTGAAGACCAAGCCGATACGCTGCTGTTCCCCCCTCCCTCGGCGACACAACGGTGGGTAACGTGAATCCCGCGTAGGTATTACGTACCGTGTGGAACCTCTCAGCCAACTGCGCATACTCAACGAGATCTGCCTTCACTTGAGCCCGTCGCGATTTACGAACATGTTCGACGTAATTTGGATAAGCGATTGCAGACAAGATAGCAACAACCGCAACCACAATCATCAGCTCGATCAACGTGAAGCCGGAGGCCCTTGGGACATCACGGACAGCTGAGCTAGCTGAAGACCTTGCGATCTTTAGGAACATCATCATTGGACCTGTCTCCAAGACTGTCTACCACAAGGATATGGCACATAAAGCGGCGCAGAGCCAGCGGCATTAACGACCATCCAGCAGGCCTGACCGCCAGGAACACTGCCACTTTCGGCTGGCGACAACCTGGGAATGGCTGAAACTCCTACATCCTTGACTGGCGCGGTGCCGCCGGTAGACAAGGATGTGGCCGCCGTCCCAGCCGAAAAGCGTGCACCTCCCGGCGATCCTTTGCGGGCATCGATCAAAGCGCCATCGCCTGTGCGCGTATCCAGACCAAACAACCAATTTGAACCTTCGGGAGAACAGCCGGAACTGACCAGAACCGGGGTGTAGGTCGGCATTAGCACAATCCCGGACGCAATCGATGGATTTCCCACCATGCGCTCCTTGGAAGGCAGATCCACATACCAACCCTGCGAATTTGCCGGCGCTGCACCACGTGTCAATATGCGATCCCCTCCTTGCGTGGCTGCTGCGACGCTACTTCCCTGCAGATTTGCTCGCGTTAGCGGAACGACAGGACCCGCCCTGGAGGTATCGTTAATACCGTACAAGGATTGAATAGCCTCGTCCTTGGGATCATTTTCAAAAGAGAAGCTTCCGGTGCCAAAAAACAACATTACACCACCTGCGTCTCCGGCAGTTGCAACCAGTCCTCCGGTAATAGGCTGACGGTAAGTCTGTCCACTCTCCGTAGACGTCCTAGCAGTGAAGAGGGGGGCAGTGATTGAGGTTGCGGAACTCCGCAAGTCAAATTTCCAGATCGCTCCCTTCTGGTCAGCCCCGTACACTGTATCCGCGTACCCGTCACGGACGCCTTCGGTCAACGACGTTCCACCCCAACGATCCACTACCACTATGTTTCCTAGCCCATTGCTCCCGGCACTGCCACCTCCGGCTTCGTTCGCTTCGATCATTGTTACCGTCGGCGCGCCGGCCTTAATATCAACCAGGAACAGCACTGCTTTGCCGCTTTGACTGTTGTAGCCGTTCCCGAAGATCGCCTTCCAGGTCACACCGCCATTGGCAGCCCTTACCGGTACGATCACAGGCTTACCAAGCACATGGCCGATGTTGTTTCTTACTGTGGTCGACAAGCTAGTATCGAGATCGCTAATTTCCCACAGCCGGCTAGACGCCGAGAAACTGGAGGAATTGGTGACGTCCAAGGCAAAAATACTACGCCCGCCAGCACCGGCGGTGCCTACAGCGACCGTTTTCCAACTACTGCCGTAATTGACATCGCCAACTACCACAGGGCCATCAACGTAATATCGATGCTGATACTCCACTGACTTACCGGTAGGATCTGAGGGCAACAACAAGTCCCCCATATGTCCCAACGCCGTGGCAGGGATATAGGCAAAGCGCTCTAGCCCGCCATTACCATCCATCGAACCATCTGCAGTCATGCCAGCATCGAACGCATGCAACATACCGTCATTGGCGCCGACATAGACGGTATACCGCCCTGCTGCCTTCTTGGCATTGAGATAGGCTTCATAACTGGTACCCAGCGCGCCGGACAATGAGCGATAGCCAAAATCGTCCGTTGGAGCACTAATAACAGGAGTAGAGTTAACAATATCTCCAAGCAAGGTAGTTCGATCACGGAACTTCCCGCCCCTCTTCACCTCTCCAACGGGATCACCCCTCAAGTAAGCTACAGCAGTCTGCGCAGACGCTCCCAGGGCAGTCAAGCGAAGTTCCGAGCACTTGGTGATACCCGGATAAAGCCCTGCCGGCTTCGTGCAGAGATCCGCAAGAGAAACATTGCTTGCATTAAAAACGTTAGCGGCACCCGCTTCACTCACAATAATATTTCGCGAAGCCGCCGCCGGAATGCGTGAACTTGCCTCCCAAACCTGCGTTGTCGTCGCAAGTCTCGACTGCGGATTTACCGAAACAGTGCTCCCAACCAACTTGCCATACCAGTCCACACCATCGGCACCGACCTCATAAGAAGGTGATACCGCAAATGAGCCGTTACCAATACGCGCACCACTTTGTGCAAAGGTACCAGACGGAGAAGGCCCAGAAGTAACGGACGCCAGAACGCGATCAATCGCAGCTGTAATATCAGCGGGAGTGCGTGCGTTTATATATTCACCACGGGTATTGACCGCCGCGTGCCAGATATCGTCGACAGTCGCAGGATCATTGTCTGAGCGCGCGGGCCAGTTATCGTAGACTGATGGATCGGTGTAGGCGTCTTTCACCCTGTCAGGGTCGAATAGGTTTCCGCGTGCCCCCAGGGTCACGCCATAAAAATTGATATGCAGATTTTTCTGACAATCAAGCCGCACGCTAGGAGCAGAGGCACAAGCGCTGGGAACGGGCACAAGTCCGCCAGGCAGATCAGGGCGAAGCGGAGACTTTCCATTGATATCATTGTAGTACTTTGCTGCAATATCACCCATTGTGTTCGAGTTCCCGTCCTTGAAGGGAACTCCCATCAGGCCGTCGCCCTCGTCATTTGAGGCACCTGCAGAACCATCAGGATTATTATTATAACCGTCAGTAAAAAGCATAATGGAATTTTTTTGGCAAGCCAGTTGAATTGGCGCCCCACTATCGGTTCTTTTGAATTGTATGCCGGCAGCATTCACCGCTTCGCGATTGGGTGTACCACCAGATGCCGTAAGTCCAATCATTTCATTGTAGAGCGCTTCTCTCTGCGCATCGTCTGACAAGCTACGCATTGGGAGCGAATCAGTTACGGAGTCATAACTAGCGTTCTGGTTAATTCTGAAGTAGCCCACGCGCAAATTGGGTTCGACCGAATTCAGAGAGCGCGTCATGCCTGCGATGATGGCTTTATTTCTATTGCCATAAAAAGAAAACCAATTTGCGAAGTTTTGCAATGCATCAGCAGCTCCCGTGGGTGGAATCGTGTATTTCCACAAATCACACCCTTGACCGCACGCATTTGCGACACGCACTCGCGGCACATTTGCATAAGCATTCGGGTAACCAGGTAGGACAGGAAGGGGATCTGTATTTCGGGTGTAGGGAGTGAAAAATACCGAACGAATAGTTGACATCACCACATAGGCTTGACCGCTGCTCCACTCTGCACCATCCGACGACTGAACATTACCATAGCCAGTTACCTGGTTTCTGTTATTTACATTAACCCGCCTATAAAGAACACCCTTTGGAATCACCATTCCATTCTGCATCCATGATGAATCCTGCCAATCTGTCAGCAAAGAGTTAGCAGTCAGATCCACTGTTGCATCTGATCTTGGATCAATTTTAGTCGCAGACGTACTCGCTTCGGAATAGATACTGCGATTCTTTCCAATCCATGGATCGTATTCAACCTCAGGATTGAAATAGGTGGGATTGTAGGCCGAAGACCTTGCAAACCCATAGATATCAAGCGGAGGTACACCTCGGCGTGTAATGTCCAGGCGCGGACCAATCGTGACATGATTGTAACCACATTGCCCGGTCGTGTTGAGCACGCCTGGCGATGAAAAGAAACTTTCGCGATTGGTGCTCCAACAACCTTGACCGTCAGCACCCGGAAACTGGGTCTGAAACGTCATCGAGCCCGAGTCATCGACTGCCATGATGAACGCTGAAGGTATCGACAACTTACTGTTAAGCGGCGCCTGGGCTAAAACGCCCTGACCTTGTGCAGCAACCAGCATGTATATCGCCCCCAAGCCACCGACCAAGGCAGCGCCAGATGCGATAGCAATTTTTATTTTACGCGATGGCATAAAAATGGCCTTCAAAGCTTGAATACGGTATCGACCGCAGATCGAGAAGACGCATTAGTCTCGTCATCCACGGCTATGCCTGTAATCTGAAAGATAGGGGATGCCGAATCCAGTGCCTGCCCCATTCCGATGTTTGCCTCGCCCTGGATGCACTGGTCGATTTGACGAACATTGACTGCTTTATTGGATGTCTGCTGTTGAGCCCACAAGACTGGGTCGAATCCATCATCGCATCCGCGTTTGATGTCGCCTGAACTCACGACATTCCCCGTCGGCAACGCAGTACGATTCGAGACAGCCTCGACGGAAGCCTCGGCATTTCGTACAACACCCTCCGCCTGCTGGAAAGAGCGATTGGCCGCGCGATAATTGGACGCCATTTTTTCCTGCATGCCAGCTCCCTGCATTGCAGAGATCCCTATCAGGGCAAGCAGAATCAACATAATCAAGGCGATATACAAAACAGCACCACCTTGGCGAGTCCTGGGAGCAGACATTCGTCGATTGAAAAAGCGCGGTTTCACATGCATCTCAGTTTCCAAATAAGCGATTACGGAGCGCGACGGAAAGCTCATAACTCGCTCGATAGCGACCATCGGGAGTTGCAGGCGGCAAAACAGATACGCCCAATACACCCAACGGGTCATCACTTGCAGTGGCGCCGGCTGCAGCAGCAGAAGGGCTTCTGGCTACAATTCCAACCTGGACCTCGCCTACTCTTCGCCATTGGTTCGCACCCGCAGCGTTAGCGGGCGCAGTGAGGCCAGAGGCAACTACATGTGAGGTAATGTTTCCTGCAGGGGGAGTTCCTCTGGAGATATCCACAGTCGCGTCCAAGCCATACAGTAATTGCAAGCTCTCCACTCCTTCCACTAAGTCCTCGTTTTGCGTATATGCACCGGTGCTATCTGCCCGTGCACGCCGCAACGATGGCTCACCGGACGTACCCGATCCCACGTAGTAAACCAATGACTCGGCGCGATAGAGCATCGTCTGCCCGGTCGGCTGGGCGGTGTAGCGCGAAAGATCTACTGAGGCAGTTACTGAACCAGCAGCGGATGTACCGGTAAAAACATCGGCATGGGAGCAATCGGCAATGCCGAACAAACTAGGCGCACCCACACCTCCGCTCGTCAGCCGCGACCAGCGGGCACCATTTACGCTAACGACTGATGCGCTCCCAGACCGGACAATTCCCGTAACCGGGACACCTTCGGCAGACAGATATCGCAACACCAGAATATCGCTTCCAGGTAAAGGAGCCGGATTGAGAGATTGAATCTGAGAAGGAACTCCGGTAGCCGCCGCCAATGTCCCACCGATCTGAATTCGCCCCCCTGGCGCCGTACCCGTTGCTTCGTAACCCTGTATGGATACGGAGAAATCGAGAGGGTTACCACTTCCTGTGGCTGCAGAGAGATTGACGCGCGGGTCACCTTCGCCTTTTACGAAATGGGCCTGATCATTGACACAGCCGAAATGACCAGCCATACGGATGTCACGAGCTAGGAAATCCAGTGCGAATCGACCATTTTCCTGAGCACGCGATGCTCCTTCGGAAAGCTGAAGGGCTGTCCGGGATGCAGAAAATACCTGTATCACCCCAAGCAACAGCAGCAGGCCAATGACCAGCGCGATCATCATCTCGATAAGTGAGAAGCCTGCAAACTTGACTCGTGCACTCATGAATTCAGATCTCCGTCTGCAATGCAAAAGTTGTTGCTGTATCAGGATCGTTCGCATCCCAGCGCTGGTCGCCCCACGAGATCGAAACGGTAACTTGGCCGTTTGCCACGACGACATTGGCAGATGCCGAGTCTCCAAGCGCTTTACCTACCTGACATTTCCAGCGCTCGACATTTTGAGCAATGGAAACCGTGGCACCTGTTGGGCGCGCACATGGTCCCTTTGCTGGAGCGGAGCCGGCAGCGAAGCTGGCTGCCGTATACTGACTCGCTTGATAGCGGTTGGCCCGCATCTGATCTAGCAAATCGTAAGCAAGGTTGGTCGCCTGCGTTCGATAATTAGCGCTTTGTACGAACCGTACGCTCATGGTTTGCAGTAATGCAAATCCAAGCAATCCAAAAGCGAGCACCAAGATCGCGATGAGGACCTCGATAAGTGTAAACCCCGACGTTTGTCGTCTACAGCCGGCACTGTTCATCAACAGGCATCCTTTCTGCTTCTCACCTGCCCCGCTGCATTAACCAGCAGGGTCCGCATCAACGATTGGCCGGAGCACTGATCAGGACGCACCGTGACCTGCTGGTCGCCAGCTGAGACTCGGCGCCCCCTTCCATCGAAAGCAATGACTGCAGTACCTGGACCTTGAACGACCAACCGTGGATTACCGAGCCAGTAGCGCAATACAGGCTCCCCGCCATCCAGTGCACCGTTGGCGTTGACATCCCCCCAAGCCAAAATCCCGCCGCCCCAACTGCCATCGCAGGCAGTACCATTACTGCTTCCGCAGATCGCCCCCCTTTGACCGCTACGAAGAGCCTCACTTCGAGCAAGATTGAGCAATCCCAGCACTTCGTTGTTGGCGGTGGCAGCTCGGTTTGAGCGAATGACCCCCTGAAAACTTGGATAGCCGATCGCCGTAACGATTGCGAGCACCGCAATGGTGATCATCAGCTCAGCCAGCGTAAACCCGCGGCTACGAAATTCACGCATCAATTACGCTCCCCAGCGTTAGTGCTAGGGAGCATGAATCGCTTCCCAATTCAAGACAAGCTTTGTCTCGACGAACGGGCATTTGTACCGACGAGCGTCAGTTTGATCCGACCAAAGATCAAGTCACCACCCGATAACAAGGCCGGTAATCCCCCGAGATCTTCATCCGGCGCTGTTCGACGAAGCCGCGCAGCAGCTCGTCCAGGGCCTGCATGATGTCGGGGTCGCCGTTGATTTCGAACGGGCCGAACTCTTCGATGCGGCGCATGCCGTCTTCCTTGACGTTGCCGGCGACGATGCCGGAAAAGGCACGGCGCAGGTCTGCCGCTAGTGCGGGTGCCGGGCGGCCATGGTGCAGGTCCAGGTCGGCCATGGCTTCGTGGCTGGGCTCGAACGGTTGCTGGTACTCGAGCGGGATGTGCACCGACCAGTTGAAGTAGTACGAATCCTTCTGGTCCTTGCGGTGCGCGCGCACCTCGTGGATGCCTTCGGCCATGCGGCGCGCCACGGCGACCGGGTCGCCGACGATGATTTCGTAGCGGGAGGCGGCCGCATCTCCCAGGGTCAGGCGGATGAAGCGGTCGATCTGCGCGAAGTACGGCGCGGCGATGGTCGGGCCGGTTAGGATCAGAGGGAACGGCAGGCCCGCATTTTCCTCGCGCAGCAGAATGCCGAGCAGGTAAAGGATCTCTTCGGCCGTGCCGACACCGCCTGGGAACACCAGGATGCCGTGGCCGATGCGGACGAAGGCCTCCAGGCGCTTCTCGATGTCCGGCATGATCACCAGATGGTTGACGATCGGGTTGGGCGATTCGGCCGCGATGATGCCGGGCTCGGTCACGCCGATGTAGCGCGTGTGGTGCTTGCGCTGCTTTGCATGGGCAATCGTCGCGCCTTTCATCGGGCCCTTCATCGCGCCTGGTCCGCAGCCCGTGCAGATGTCCAGGCCGCGCAGGCCTAGCTCGTAACCCACCTGCTTGGTGTAGAGATACTCGTCGCGCGAGATGGAATGCCCACCCCAGCACACGACCAGGTTCGGGTCCGACGGCTGCAGGATGCGCGCGTTACGCAGCTGGCCGAACACCGCATTGGTGATGCCTTCGCTGGTGTCCAGATCGCCGCGCTGGGCCTCAAGCTCGATGGCCATGTAGGCCAGGTCGCGCACCACGGCGAACAGCAGCTCGGCCACGCCGCGAATGATCTCGCCGTCCACGAATGCCATCGCCGGGGCATTGATCAGATCGATGCGGATACCGCGGTCCTGCTGGTTCACCTGGATATCGAAGTCCGGATACAGGTCGCGCGCGGCGCGCGGGTCGTCCGAGGCACTGCCACTGGTCAGCACGGCCAGCGCGCAACGGCGCAACAGCTCGTGCATGCCGCCACTGGAGGCATCGCGCAGCCTGGCCACTTCCGCCTTGGACAAGACGTCCAGGCCACCACGCGGGTAGATCCGCGCATCCACCACCGGCAGCGCCCGTGCTGCCGTACTGCTGAGTTCCATAGCTTGCTCCTGTCGTATCTCAGGAACTTTAGCGTACTCACCCGCCCAAAAGAAAACGGCCGGGTTGCCCCGGCCGTTTCCGCAACACACGACACGCTAACCGCAATCAGAACTGGTAGCGGAAGCCCAGCTGCAGCGCCCAGCGGGAGATGCCGCGATCGTCATAGACCGTGGACTGGTCCGGTGTATTGAAGCGATACACGTACTTGCCGCTGGCCGCATCGATACCGCCGTATTCCACGACACCACGCATGCCCGGGAAGCCATACTCCTCGACACGGCCCCACTTCTTGTTGAGCAGGTTGCCGACGTTCATGACGTCAAGCCAGAGGGAGGCCTTGTTGTCCTTGAAGAAGCCCGGGATCTCTTGCTCGATATGCAGATCGAACTGGTTGATCCAGGAGTTGCGTGCGCCGTTGCGCTCGGCGACCTGACCACGGCGGGCAGCCAGATACTCGTTGCCTTCGATGTAGTTCCAGAACGCCTGTTCTTCTCGAGCGGTACCGAACAGCACATCGCCGCGACCGGCCGGGATGTACAGCAGGTCGTTCAAGCGACCGTCGCCATTGGCGTCGTTATCGAAGGCGTAGCTGTACGGACGACCGTTGCGACCCTGGTAGATCAGGCCCAACTTGGTTTCATAGTCGCCGAAGAACGCATGCTTCCAGTTCAAGGTGCCGAGGATGCTGTTCTTGACCTCATACGCAGCGGTCGAGGCGACGTTTTCGTTGGCCTGGAAAACCGCGTTGTTACCGAGCTGCGAGCCCGAGGTGGAACTGGTGAGACCACTGACTTCATCGGCATCGGTGTAGGTGTAGTACAGGCCCCACGACCAGTCACCACCATTGAAGGGCTTATTCAGACCGACGGTAAAGCTCTCGCTGCCACCCTTGTCGGTGGGACGCGCGATGATGGCATCGTTGAAACGCGGATCACGCGAACCGCGCGCATCGACCACCGAGGCGGTGCCGCGCACACAAGCCGCCGGAGCGCCGGCACCGGTCGGGTTACGGCCATCCTCCAACCAGCAGGCCGGATTCAAGCCTGCAGTATTCCAGTACAGGTTACGACCATCCTGACCCACGCGGCTGGTACTGCCCAGATTGAGCTGCTGGTAGTAGATCGCCTCGTTGACCTTGGTCACCACTGCCTCGGCAGATGCCACGATGCCGTACCAGGGCAGCTCGGTATCGAATGCCAGGTTGGCCTTCCATACCGACGGCTGACCCAGCTTGCTGTCGACGAAATCGACGGACTGCGTAGCGCCATTCAACGAACCATTACCGATCGGCTGATTGTTGATGTCAGGCGTGAAACGAATGCCATTGGTGTTCACCAGCGTCTGGCTGGAGAAGTTGTAATCGGTATACGCCAGGCCGGTGTTGGAATACGGGTTGGACAACCACACGGTTGCCGCGGCACCCTGGAACAGGCCCACGCCGCCACGCAACTGGGTGGGGCGATCGCTGTCGAAGGTGTAGTTGAAACCGAAGCGCGGCTCGAACAATCCATTCCCGTCGATGGTTTGGTCGTTGCGGAAGCCGAACAGCGTCGACGCGGTTGCATTGTAGGCCGGGCTGTTCTTGACCATCGGCTCGTCATAACGCACACCGAACGTCAGCGTCAGGTTGTTGTTGACGGCCCACGTATCCTGCAGGAATACGCCGACATTACGCATGCCCCAGTTGGCCGCGATGTCGTCGATGTTGCCGCTGTTGGAGCGTGAATAACGATAGTTCAGCGGGCGGTTGGCGGCGTAGTCGGCAATCGAGTTGAACGTGTAGGAACCGAAGACACGCTGACCGAACAGATTGAACAGGTCGTTATCTTCGTAGTCAAAGCCGAACTTGACGGTGTGGTCGTTCAAGAACAACGTGCCGGCAAAGAAGGCGTTCCAGGTTTCGGTCCGCAGTTCGTTGGCCTGGGTGCTCTGCTCGGTGCCCAGGTTGACGGTGTTGTTATTGATCCGCACAGCAATGGCCGGCAGCTGCGAGGCAGCAGTACGCACTGCCGAGTAATCGCGGTACGACACCTTGGCTTCCGTGGAGAACGTGTCCGTCCAGTCACTGAAAAGTTGCGCCGTGTATGTCTTGAGGCTGAAGTCGCGGACGTAGTGGAAGGAATTCAGCGACAACGCCTGATTGCCGAAGCCATTGAGATTGGCGGTGCTCTGTTCGCTCTCGCCGTAACGCACCGAGGCCCGGTGCTTGTCGGAGATGTTCCAGTCGAGCTTGAAGCCCTTCTCTTCGGATTCCGAATCCAGTGCCGGCAGCGCCAACGTTCCCGGATCAAACCCGTAGGTGTTGCGCGAGATGTCGATGATCCGATCGATATCCGCCTGCGGGATCTGCACGATGTTACTCGCGCCAGAACCGATCGGACCGTAGCCGGAAGCGCCGGTAAACACGCCCTTGCCCTTGTACTTTTCGTAATTGGCGAAGAAGAACAGCTTGTCCTTGATGACCGGGCCGCCCAGGGTCAAACCATACGTGGTTTCGTTGTCGAACAGCTGCGGACGGATGTCGTTCTGGTTCTTGCCCGACCAATCGTTCTCGCGGTAGGTGCCGTACACCGATCCGTGGAATTCGTTGGTACCGGACTTGGTGACGGCATTGATCACGCCGCCCGTGGCGCCGGTGATGGTGACGTCGTAGTTGGCAACGTCCACCGAGATCTCGTCGATGACATCCATCGAGAACGGCTGGCGAGGCGTCGGCAGGCCGTTGGATTCAAGGCCGAACGCATCGTTGGTGCTGATACCGTCCACGCGAATCAGGTTGAAGCGCGGATTCTGGCCGCCCACCGAGATCTCGTTACGCGCCTTGTCGGTCTGCGCCACACGCGGATCCAGGCGCACATAGTCCTGCAGGTTGCGGTTGATCGACGGCAGCGATTCGATCTGCTCGCGGGTCACGTTGGTGCCGGTGCCCATCTTGTTGGCGCTGAACAGCGCCGAGCCGTAATCGCCGCCGATGGCCTGCACCGCGCCCAGCGTGGTCACATCGCCGCCCAGGGAAGCATCGACGCTATTGACCTGATTGAGGTTCAGGTACACACCCTCTTCGGTCTTGGTGCCTTCGCCGGACTTGGTGATGGTGATCGTGTACGGCCCACCCACACGCAGGCCGCGCGCGTTGTAGCGTCCGCTGGCATCGGTGGTGGCGCGGCTGACGGTGCCCGATTCGACGTGGGTGATCGTGACTTCGGCATTCGGGACCGGCTGGCCGCCGCTGCTGGTGACCAAACCAGCGACGCCGGCGGAGGTGCTCTGGGCAAAGACAGGGGCAGCAGCGAGTGCGGCGACAAGGCCAAGCGTCAGCTTGGACATGCGAAGACAACGGGGGTGGGTCATTTCGGTAGCCTCGATACAGGTTGGGCAGTGACAAAAAGGCGCAGTCAGCCCAACCGTTCCCGGGGGTGGGCTGCCGATGATCTGGGGTCCCTTGCCGCGCGGCTGGTTGCTGCCGCAACGGTTAACAACAGATTAACACGCTAAGGCCTGATTGTGACGGCGGCGTGACAAAGTTCGCGCAGTGCAACATGAACTGCCCATGTGAAGGCGCACATGCCAGATTGCACGGGGTCGCAGAGAGAGCGCGACGTGCGTCTCGGCATATCGGGAAAGTCGCGGCTCGAAGTCTGGTCGCGCAGTCACCCCGCCCTTCCGCGCGGATGGCGGCAACCGGTCAGGCGACCGGCCTGATGACAAGCGTCTTAAATCGAAACCGGCAGCTTGAAGTACGTGCCCAAGCCATCCAGGAACATCTGCACCGAGATGGCGACCAACAACATCCCCATCAGACGCTCGACAGCGGTCAATGCGCGGTGACCGAGCAGCTTGTACAGCAACGGTGCCGAGGCCAGGATCGACGAGGCGCCGATCCAGGCGATCATCAGCGCCAGGCTCCAGTCCCAGAGCCGGGTGGGCTCGTTACTGCCCATCAGCATGACCGCGGCCATGCCCGAGGGGCCAGCCACCAGCGGGATGGCCAGCGGCACGATGAAGGGCTCTCCATCGGGGATCTCGCCCATCAGGCCCTCCGGCCGCGGGAAGATCATGCGGATGCCGATCAGGAACAGCACGATGCCGCCGGCGATCGCCACCGATTCCTGGCGCAGGTGCATCAGCTCCAATGCGTATTTGCCGCCCCACAGGAAGGCCATCAGCACGCACAGGGCGATCAGCAGTTCGCGCGCCAGCACGAAGCGTTGCCGCTTGGGCGGCAGCGGCTTGAGCACGCTGAGGAACACCGGGATATTGCCCAGCGGGTCGAGAATCAAGAACAGCAGCAAGGCTGCCGACAGAATGGTCATGCCGAAGGGCTCCAGATCGCACCGCGGTGCGGAGCACCTGCCATGGACAACAGGGTGACGCAGGCCGACGCCGCCACTGCGGGGTCGGCCGCCTGACTGTCTTCCTGATGGGTAAAGGCACGCGCACGCAACGCGGTGCGCATCGGGCCGGGCTGCAGGCCGTGGATACGCACCGGGCCGGCGGCGGTCTCGTGGTGCAGGCTGGCGATCAAGCCGTGCTGGGCGTACTGGGCAGCCCCGTACGCGCCCCAGTACGCCTGACCGATCCGTGCAGCATCGTCCACAACGAACACCACCGCCGCATCGCGCTGCTGCCGCAGCAGCGGCAGGCAGGCCTGCGTCAACCATGCGCGTGCGGTGAGGTTGACGTGGATGCTGCGGGCGAAGTCGGCCGGCGCCGCGAGTTCGGCCGGCGTCAGACCGCCGAACTCGGCCGCACACTGCAGCAGGCCGTGCAGACCGCCCAGCTCGCTCTGCAACCGTTGTGCGAGCACCGCATAGTCGTCAGGCGTGGCACCTGCCAAATCCAGCGGATACAGCAATGGCTCGGGGCCGAGCTTGGCCACCGCGTCATACACGCGCTCCAGCGGCCGCAGCTTGCGGCCAAGCAGCACCAGCGTGGCACCGGCCGCCGCGCACGCCTGTGCGGCAGCGCTGCCCAGCCCGCCGGCGGCGCCGGTCACCAGCACGACCCGCCCGGCCAAGGCGGCCGCTTCGGGCTGGCCCTGCACTTCGGTCACGGCTGATAGGCCTCGCTGACAATGCGCTTGAGCTCGCCGGCTTCGAACAGTTCCAGCGTGATGTCGCAACCGCCGATCAACTCGCCGTGGATGAACAATTGCGGGAAGGTCGGCCAGTTGGAATAGCGCGGCAGGTTTGCGCGCACTTCGGGTTCTTCCAGCACGTTGACCGTGCGCAGCTGGTCGGCGCCGGCAGCGACCAGCGCCTGCACCGCGCGACTGGAAAAGCCGCACATCGGGTACTGCGGGGTGCCTTTCATGAACAGCACGATGGGGTGTTGTTCGACTTCGGCCTGGATCCGTTCCATCACCGGCATTGGACTCTCCTGACTGGGAGCGGCAGGCCCGACCGCCGGGTCGGATAGACTTCCGCAAAGGCGCGCATTGTAAGCCTTCACGCGACCTGCCGCCGGACTCCTTTCGCTGCCCTTGCCATCATGCCGATCGAACACGTTGCACTGCCCTACTCCCGCGCCGCCCTCGAGCCGCACCTTTCGTCCGCGACACTGGAGTCGCACCACGGCATCTGTCATCGCAACGAGGTCGAACGGCTCAATGCACGCATCGAAGGCAGCGAGTTTGCCGAGCTGACGCTGGAAGAGATCATCGCGCAGGCGCAGGGCACGTTGTTCCACCTGGCGGCACAGGTGTGGAACCACAACTTCTACTGGCAGTGCCTGCGCCCACGCGGCGGCGGCGAGCCGCTGGGCAGGCTGGCCGACAGCATCGCCGCATCGTTCGGCGATTTCGTGCATTTCAGGCAGGAGTTTAATCGCGTGGCCTTGAGCACCTTCGGCTCGGGCTGGACCTGGCTGGTGCAGCGCCCGGACGGCACCCTGGCCATCGTCGCCACGCCCAACGCCTCCACGCCGCTCACCGGCCCGGACACCCCGCTGCTCGCCTGCGACATTTGGGAGCATGCGTACTACCTGGACTACCAGCAGGACCGCGCGCACTACCTGGACGCGTTCTGGAAACTGATCAACTGGGACTTCGTGGGCAGCCGATTGAGCTGACCCTCGCAGCGGCAACCGATTCGGTTACCGCGCGCGGCACACCCCAGGCGCCTCAACAGCGCACGCCCGTCCTCGAGAGGCATCCCGGCACACTGCCGAACGTGGGCCCCGCTGCGTAACCGCAATGCGCCAGGTCAGCCTTCCTGCAAACGTCCGACCACCGGCGCGACCTGTGCATCGCGCTGCAATGCCTTGCCCGCCTGCACCAGCGCAGTCGCCAGCGCCTGCGGTGTATCGGCACGTACGCTGGCATGCCCGACCTTGCGCCCTTCGCGTGCCTGCTTGCCGTAGTCGTGCCAATGCCCGCCCGGCACGGCGAGGAACGCACCCGCCGCGGGCATGCTGCCCAGCCAGTTCAGCATGCAGGCATGTCCACGCATCGCGGTGCTGCCCAATGGCAGGCCAAGCACCGCACGCACATGATTTTCGAACTGCGAGGTCTCGGCGCCTTCGATGGTCCAGTGGCCGGAGTTATGCACCCGCGGCGCGATCTCGTTGGCGAGCAGCTGGCCATCGCGCACGAACAGTTCCAGCGCGAACACGCCCACGTAGTCCAGCCGGTCGGCAATCGCACGTGCATGCGCTTCGGCAGCCGTCTGCAACGCCTCGTCCACCCGGGCGGGCGCGAGACTGGCCGACAGCACACCGTCCACGTGCCAGTTTTCGGTCAGCGGCCAGGCACGGAATTCACCGTCGCGGCCACGCACGGCAACCACGCTGACCTCGCGTTGAAACGGCACGAACGCCTCGAGGATCAGTCCCACCGTGGCCGCCTGCGCGCCCAGCGCGTCCCAGGCGGCATCAGCGTCTGCAAGCGTCTTGATCCGGAACTGGCCTTTGCCGTCGTAGCCAAAGCGGCGAGTCTTGAGCACGCACGGTGCACCGATCTGCGCCAACGCCGCATCCAGGCCGGCGCGATCGCCGATGGCGGCGAACTCCGGCACCGGGATGCCCAGCTCGCGAAACAAGGTCTTTTCGCTGAGCCGATCCTGCGCCACCGCCAAGGCAGCCGGGCCTGGGAACACCGGCACCTGCGCGGCAAGGTGCTGCGCGGCGGCGGCCGGCACGTTCTCGAAATCGAAGGTGATCACATCCACTTGCGCAGCGAATGCGGCCAGGGCCGCCGTATCGTCGAACGCGCCAACCTGCAGCGGCGCCAGCTGCCCTGCGCAGGCATCGGCCGCCGGGTCGAACACCGCAAAGCACAGGCCAAGTGGCGCACCGGCCAGCACCAGCATGCGCGCCAGCTGGCCGCCACCGAGAATGCCAACGGTGCTCATTGGCGCGGGTCGTCGCTGGCCATCACATCGTCGGTCTGCCTGGCACGGAACTGCGCCAGCGCATCACCGATCTGCGGCAACTCCCGCGCCAGCATCGCCGCTGCGAACAGGGCCGCATTCGCTGCGCCGGCATTGCCGATGGCAAACGTAGCCACGGGAATCCCGGCCGGCATCTGCACGATCGACAGCAGCGAATCCATGCCGTTGAGCGCCTTGGACTGCACCGGCACGCCAAGCACCGGCACCACGGTTTTGGCGGCCAGCATGCCCGGCAGATGCGCCGCGCCGCCGGCACCAGCGATGATTGCGCGCAGGCCGCGCTCGCCCGCCTGCTCGGCGTAGGTGAACAACACATCCGGGGTGCGGTGCGCGGAGACCACCTTGACTTCGTACGGCACGCCCAGCGCATCAAGCTTCTGAGCCGCGTGTTGCATGGTGTCCCAATCCGAACGGGAGCCCATCACGATGCCGACCAGCGGCGCGGAGTGGTTGGAGGTCATGGCCCTGCCCTGCGGTAAAGACGTATTCTAGCCAATCTCCACGCACGACAAGACTTCGATGGATCGCAAATTGCTCGACCTGCTGTGCTCGCCCGATACCCGTCAGCCGCTTTCGCTGCTGGACGGCAAGGGCCTGGAAGCACTCAACACCGCCATCGCCGGCGGAAGCCTGCAGCGCGCCGACGGCACCGTGCAGGCACAGCCGCTGCGCGAGGCGTTGATCACCCGCGATCGCAAGCAGATCTTCCGCGTCGATGACGGCATCCCGGTCTTGCTGGCCGAAGAAGCCATCGCCACCGCGCAGATCACCGACTTTCCCGAAAAGTGAGTTCGCCCGTCCGCACCGCGCCGGAGCCGCCGCCCGCGGCGCTGATCGATGCCGACGTGGCGCGCGCGCTGGCCGAAGACATCGGCTGCGGCGATGTCACCGCGGCATTGCTGCCCGACCAGGCAGACAGCGCGTATCTGCTGTGCAAACAGGACGCGGTGATCGCCGGCAGGCCGTGGTTCGACGCCACCCATCGCACGCTCGACCCGCAGGTGCGCATCGACTGGCAGGTGCACGAAGGTCAGCAGGTCAGCGCCGGCAGCGTGCTCGCGCTGCTGCATGGGCACAGCCGGAGCCTGGTCAGCGCCGAGCGGACCTCGCTCAACTTCCTGCAGACCTTGTCTGCTACCGCCACCACCACCGCTGCGTACGTGGCAGCCGTCGCGGGCACCGGCGCGCGCATCCTGGACACGCGCAAGACGCTGCCAGGTTTGCGCATGGCGCAGAAATACGCGGTGCGCTGCGGCGGTGGCGACAATCACCGTATCGGCCTGTTCGATACGGTGATGCTGAAAGAAAACCATATCCGCGCGGCCGGCTCGCTCAGCGCCGCCGTGCATGCCGCACGCGCGCAGCAACCGCAGCTGCCGCTGGTGGTGGAAGTGGAAACGCTGGAGCAGCTGCGCGAGGCATTGCAGGTCGGTTGCACGCGCATCCTCATCGACGACTTCGACCCGGCCATGCGCCGCGAGGCCGTGCGTATCGCAGCGTCGCTGCCGCGCGATCGGCGCATTCCACTGGAAGTCTCCGGCAGCGTCGACCTCGCCGGCATCCGCGCAATTGCACAGGACGGCGTGGACTGCATCTCCATCGGCGGCCTGACCAAGCATGTGCAGGCGGTGGATCTCTCGCTCAAACTCGGCCCGCCCGCGCCGTGATTTCACGCGTGTGCGCAGGCCGCTCTGGCAGCCTGCGCGGACTGATTTCGTGCGGAATGTTCGATGACTGTAAGACCCTGGCCGTGGATGTGCTTGCTGCTTGCTGGATTGGGAGGCAGCGCGGCGGCTGCGGAAGTGTGCGATATGCCGCCGCGCTTCGGCACCAGCCCCGCCGCCATCGCCATCGTGCGCACCGCCTGCAATGAGCACCGTCTGTGGCAGCACCCGTTTATCGATGCCAAGGGGCGGCTGGCCAGCCTCGGTGTGACCGAAGCCGAATCCGGATACCTGGCCGACCATGGCGTTGTCGCATGGCAACGCGTGGCCGGCTACTGGCGCGACAGCGGCACGCTCGCCTCGATGGGCGGCCGCCCCGGTGCATCCAGCTGTGCCGCACTGGATGGCACGCGCTACACCGCCAGCGATTGCCGTGCGTTCCTGATCGACAACCCGTGGTCGGCCGCCTTCATTTCGTGGGTGATGACCCAATCCGGCCTCGGTGGCTTCCATCGTTCAGCGCGCCATCTGGACTACATCCGCAGCGCGTACAACGACGGTGCCACCGGGCCGTATCAGTTCGCCGACCCCGCCGTCGAAAAGCCCGCGCCCGGTGACATGCTGTGCCTGCTGCGCGGCCGCAGCGTGGCGCTCGGCTATGCGGGTCTGAAGGCTGCGCTGGGTGGCAGCGCACCGATGCCGTGGCAATCGCATTGCGATGTGGTGGTCGCTGCCAACGTCGGCGGCGATCGCACCCTGTACCTGATCGGCGGCAATGTGTTCAACACGGTGATGATGCGCAAGATGCCGCTGGATCGCGCAGGCCGTGTGGTGTTACCGGCCCCGCAGTCCGACAGCAGCCAGGACCAGAACGAAGACAGTCTCGGGATCGCCAGCGAATGCACGCCAGCGCACGAGGAACTCTGCGACTTCAACCGACGCGATTGGGCCGCACTGCTGAAGCTGCGCCCGGACGCGGCAGTGGTCAGCCCGCCACCGACGGCGCCGCTGCCGCCACCCGGCATCGTGCCCGCGGAACAAACGATGCCGCCAGGCTTTCCACGCGTTGTGCCGCCGCGGCCGGAGACGCAGCCTGCGCAAACGCAGCAACAGCAACCTGAGTAAAGCCGTATTCAAGGCCCCTCTCCTGCGGGAGAGGGGTTGGGGTGAGGGTACGGGCGAAGCCACTTACATTCCGAATATCACGAGGCTTTGCACGTGCCCTCATCCGCCCCTTCGGGGCACCTTCTCCCGGAGGGAGAAGAAATCAAAGCCCCTCTCCTGCGGGAGAGGGGTTGGGGCGAGGGTACGGGCGAAGC